>CAZVMC010000156.1:0-4643 GCA_964628635.1 uncultured Novosphingobium sp.
ATCGACCCGGCCGACGTCGCCCATCCGCTGCCAGACCGAGCCGTCCGCCGGATCGATCCAGTACCCCTCGCGGGTCTTTTCCGGCTGGTTCTTGTAGCCGGTCATCATGGTGGGCGACTTGCCGATCAATTCGCCCGCTACCCCCGGCGGCACTTCGTTCCCATCCTCGTCGAGCACCTTGAGCTCGCTTCCGGGGGCTGGGCAGCCGACGGTGTGGAGCTTGTCCGGGTGCTCGTGCGCGACCAACAGACAGACCACCCCGCCTTCGGTCATCGAATAGATCTCGATCAGCCCGCCGGGCATCCGCCGCAGCACTTCGGCTTTGAGCTCGGCCGGGAAGGGGGCGCTGGTGCAATATTTGAGGCGCATTGCCGAAAGGTCGAAATCGTCGAACCGCTCGAACTGCATCAACCGCCGGTATTGCACCGGGACCAGCATGGTGTGGGTGATCTTCTCGTCCTGCGCGCGGCGCAGCCACTGCGCGACATCGAACTTGCCCATCAGGCTGACGCAGCCGCCCGAGTACATACTCGGCAGGAACACCGCCATGGTGGTGTTCGAGTAGAGCGGGGTTGAGGTCAGCGTGCGGCTGCCCGCGCCGTAATTGTTCGCCGCGCGGAAGGTCATTTGCCGCCAACGCATTCCGTGGCTGTGGACGATGCCCTTGGGGATCCCGGTGGTGCCCGAGGAGTAGATGATGTTGAAGGCGTCTTTGTCGTCCGGCTCGAACGGGGCGGCTGTGGTGCCTTCGGCAGCCATGAAGTTATCGAGCTCTTCATCAAGCACGATCTGCCGTTCAATCGGCAGCTTGAAATCGCCCAGTTCGATCAACTTGGCGCGGTCGATAAACAGGTGGATCGCCCCGGAATCCTTTGCCATCCCCGCGAGCTGCTCGGGGCTGGCGCTGGTGGTCAGCGGCGCGGCGCAGCCTCCAGCGCGGATCGCGGCGAGATAGACCAGCGCGTAGTTGACGCTGGTGGTGCCAAGGATCGCCACCGCCTGCCCGCGCTGCAAACCATCGGCCTGGAGCTGCGCGGCGATCCGCTCCACCCGATCCGCCACCTCGCGCCACGACAAGCTGGTCGAGCCATCGAACAGCGCTTCGGCATCACCGCGATAAAGGCCCCAAGCGGCGATCAGGCCAGGGAAAGAACCGAACGGCTGGTCAAGTTGGGGGGCGGGATCGGGGATCATGAAAATGGCTCAAAACCGACTAAGTTGACACTGACTTTACACCAAAACCGCTGCGAAACCGCCCAGGAATTCGCATCTGGCCGTGGCGTGGCAAGGTGGACGATTCGGGACGGACTGCTCACCTGCTCAGGCATGGCAGGTCAGGCCGATGCAGGAAAGCTTTGCGGGGTGTTAATCGCGCGAGTGCAAAATTTGCAACAGCCATCCCGGCCTTTGCACTGGAAATCTCTACCAAGTTACTTATGTTGCAAATGCGAACTCAATTCGCAAATGCAAAAGGAGAAAACCCATGCGCAGCATCGCTCTGATCGTGCTGCCGATCATCGCCGCGGTTTCGACCAGCGGACTGATGTTCACCGCCACGCTTGCCTAAGCGCCGCGCGGTCACGATCCCCCCAAAAAGGCCGTCACGCCATACCGGCGTGGCGGCCTTTTCATTTGCGATCAAACCGTCAGTGTAACTTGAACTTCGTCGCCCTCCACGATCCCTTCGGCCCTGCGAACGCTGGCTTTCACAGGCAGCAGCCAGCCAAGCTCCTTTGAGGGGAAGACCGAGGTGCTGAACCGGCTTTCGCCGATCCGGACCGACACCTTGAGCGAGCCGAAACCTTTCGCCAGCCCCTCCATCCGCCGCATCAGCGCGGTTGCGCTCAGCGCATCGCCAGCCGCGCCATCGATCGTAACAAAGTGCCACGCTGCCGCAGCCGCCGGGGTGGTCCAGCGCCACAAAACTCCGCAATGCTCAATCGTTTCGCCGGTCTGATCCATCGGCGCAGCATCGCTGCACGCTGCGCCGCTGTCCAGTATTTGCGCTGGACCAAGGGCTTGGCAGCGTTACATTGCCGGGCATGACAGGGTGGAAACCGCAATTCGCCGCAGCGCTGCTGGCGCTGACCATCGCCGGACCGGCTGCCGCGATCGAGGATCAGCCCGATCCGCCAATGCTGACGGCAGTCAAACTTGAACTCACGACACAGATATTGGGCGGCGAAACCAAGGTCGTGCCGAATGGCTCGGTGCTGCCTTATATCGTCAGCTCAAGTTGTTACGGCTGGCGATTGAGTTTCACGCCGATTGAGGACGATGTGCAATTGGAAGAGCGGCTGACCTTGCCCGGCCCGGCGGTCAGGTGGGGCGAGGAAACCAATTCTACCATTGCTGAAGACCGCCGCTCGGCTACCACGCCGATCAATGCTGATACCTATGGCGGCACGGCTGAGAACAGCTGGTGCGTCTCACCCGGCGATCCGCGCGGCCGCTATCGCTTCGTGGTGCGCCACGGCAAGCGCGTGCTCGGCATGGTCAGCTTCACGTTAGGAGCTGAGACCAAGCCCGCGCCAGCCGTGCCTTGAGCTCAGTTCGCCCCGCTAGGTCCCCAGCGTGACACGGTGGTCTGACCGGCGCGGACTTCGACCTTGTCATAGGCCTCGTGCCAGTTGCATGAGCCGCCCCCGCAAGAGCCGGTCCGGCCCACCCCTACGTCCCAACACCCGGCATTGACCGTCCAGCTGCGCGAATAGCCGCTCGGGATCGTCTCGCCGTTGCCCAGTCGGCTGAAGCCATGGCTCATCGCCGAACACTTGGAAAGTGTGACCACGTTCATGGTGATGCCTGAGTTGTTGACGATGGTGATCCGGCCGACCGGCTGCCCTTGCTCGACCAGATTGCCCCCCATCATCGACGAACACGCGGTGAGCGAGAGTGCTCCGGCGGTGAGTGCCAGTGCGTTCAACAGTGCCTTCATGATAGTGCTTACCCCACAAGAAGGGGCAGTCGCCGCAGGATCTGCCAAGGCAGCTAAGCGCCGCCATCGTCCCCCAAGGCAACAGCCCGGACGCGCGACACGGGTTTGGTGCCAGATGGCGGTCGCACTGTAAATGTGGGCTTTGCCACTAAGCCATTTTGACGAACAGGATCGCGGCCCAGACGAGCACGGTCGCGCCGCCGCCTGCCAACGAAAAGCGGATCGCGCGGGTCAGGTTCTTGGCCTGAATGTCGATCGAATGAACGAAGGCGGCGAACAGCCGCTGGCGCAGCGCATCGCCGCCTTCCAGCCCTTCGCTTTCGAACTCTTCCCCCTCCAGCAGCGCGCGCAGGATCAGCACGCAGGAGGCAACCAGCGGCAACAGCGCGGCCAGGCTGAGGAGGGTCAGTACCGGCTGGCTGGGCGCATCGAGGCTGAGCGGGGCGCCAGGGCTGGCTGAGACCGGATGGGTACCGATCGTGATCAGCAGCGCATTGAACGCGAGCATCGCGCCTAGGCGGATCGACAGGTCGAGATCGCGGTTTTCCAGAAACTCCAGATCGGCGACAAAGCCCGGATCGGGCGGATCGCAGCGCATTGCCTGAAACGCGCGCAGGCGGGAGCGGAAAGACGTATAGGCCATCGGGAGTTCGGCTAGAATGATTGCGATTTCGCTGCAAGTCTGACAGCTTTGGACCTTCACGGGGGAACGTGGGATGAGAAGCAAAGCAACAGGGCCCAGTTTCGTGCTGTGGGGGACAATTCTGGTCCTGATTGCAATGCTGACTGGGCTGGTTTCTGGCAGCTTGGCTAACCCACGGATGGGTTTGTCTTCGCACCTCGCGGCGTTGGGGGGAGGAACATTGCTAATCGCGCTCGGCGCAGGCTGGGGCCACGTGCGGCTGTCTGCCCCGGCCGAGCGGTGGGCTTTGGGTCTGTTGGTTGGCGGCAACTATGCCAATTGGCTCGTGACTTTGCTCGCGGCGATCTGGGGTGCCGGACGCGCGATGATGCCGATTGCAGGCGGGTCGCATCAAGGCAATGCTTGGCAGGAAATGGTGATCGGCGGGATGTTGGTAGCACTGTCGCTCGCAGTGATCGCCGGGCTGGCCGTGGTTATCCGCGGCATAGTTGCCGGTCGCGATTAGCCTAGCCCGTCCCACACCAGCTTTCCGCCCAGCGCCACCATCAGCATGTAAACAATTGAGTAGAACCGCGCGCTGCCGAGCCGCCGGATCAGCTTGACGGCGATCAAGGTGCTGACCACCGCCAGCGGCATCAGCAGCGCTGCGGCGGTCAGCGTCTGGCGGTTGAGCGTGCCAAGCGCGAGATAGCTGGGCACTTTGAACCAGTTGATCGCAGCGAAGGCGATCGAGCTGGTTCCCACGAAAGTCTCATGCGGCAAGCGGCGCGGGGTGACCCAGATCTGGAACGGCGGTCCGCCGGCATGGGCGATCTGGCTGGTCACGCCGGTCGCCACGCCAAACAGCGTGCCGACCCAGCCAGGTGAGTTCGAGGGTGCGACAAGCCGCCCGCCGCGTTCGATCCACAGCCGGTAAAGCCCAAAGGTCAACGCGATCACGCCGAGCACCAGCCGCAGTTGGGCTTCGTCCACCGCCGCCGCGTAAAACGAAGCCAGCGCCACACCCAGTGCAGCCCCGGGCAGGAGCCAGGCGATGATCCACCCGTCCCAGCTTTTGCGGAA
>CAZVMC010000157.1:0-4626 GCA_964628635.1 uncultured Novosphingobium sp.
CCGAACAATGCCCCGACCCGCGCCGTGCCGCGCGACTGGATGAAGAACAGGCCCAGCAGGATCAGCGCCGCGATCGGCAGCACCAGTGGTTCAAGCCGAGCCTCGACAATCGTCAGACCTTCGACCGCCGAGAGGACCGAGATGGCTGGTGTCAGCATGGCGTCACCGTAGAAAAGCGCAGCAGCCAGCACGCCCAGTACCAGCAGTACGGCCTTGCGCCGTTCATCCAGGTGGTTCGAAATCAGGGCGAGCAGCGCGAAAGACCCACCCTCGCCGCGATTGTCGGCGCGCATTGCCACCAGCACATATTTGATCGTGACGATCAGTGTCAAAGACCAGAAGATCAGGCTGAGCACACCGAAAATGTGATGTCGATCTACCGCCATCGGGTGTGGCCCGATGAAGCTCTCCTTCATGGCATAAAGCGGGGAGGTTCCGATATCCCCGAAGACCACGCCGATCGCCCCCAGCATCAGGACAGAAAGGCCGTCTTTTTGCGGGGTTTCGGGTGGCTGGGACGGATCAGCGGGTGAAGCACCTTCTGGCGCGGCATCGGGAATTGTCATGCCCTTTTTGTGAGCCTTTTCGGCATAAAGATTCCATGTGGAATTGCGGGAGAAGGACTATAATTCCTCGACGGCGCCCGATCCGAAGCGCAAACCGCAGCGATGGACTCGATAGCTTCTTTGAACCGCCGTTTAACCCCGCTGGGGACCGCTCTGGCCGGCTATGCCGGTGCCCTGCTTCTAGTGGCCACGTCCACCTTGCTTGGCCTGCTCATTCAGGCACGCTGGGGCAATTCGCAGGTCGGGATGCTCTATCTGCTGCCTGTGCTGGTTGCGGCAATTTATGCCGGACTGGTGCCGGGCCTGGTCGCGGCTATGGCGTCGGCACTGGCCTTCAATTACTATTTCACAGCCCCTTATCACACTTTCATCATCCACAGCCCGACGGATATCGTTACCGTGGTTATGCTGTTCGTGGTCGCGGCAGTATGCAGCCAGCTCGCCGCATCGGTCCGCCAGCAGGCGCAGCTGGCGGCTGATCACGCCGCCCGCAATGCCACGATTGCCGGCTTTGCCCGCCAGCTACTTTCGACTCGGGGCGAGCGCGAAGTGGCCGAAGTCTGCACCGCGCAGCTGGCGCGGCTGTTTTCCTGTCACGTCACGATCCTGTCCAGTCAGGACGAATTACGGCCGCTTGCCAGCCACCCGGCCGACATTGCCCTCAGCCCAAGCGACCTTGCGGCTGCAACTTTCACGCAGCAGTCCGGAGAACCTTCCGGGCGCGGACAAAAGCGTGCCTGGCAGGCAGATTGGCAATTTCATCCCGTAGGCGCGGGAGACCACATCCTCGCTGCGATCGGCCTTGCTCGCGACGATGGTCTACCGCCAGTGGGCGAGGATCGTAGGCTGCTGTTCGATAGCCTTCGCGACCAAATGGCCCTGGCTTTCGAACGGGCCCAGCTGGAATTTGCAGCGCGGGACAGCGCGGCGCTTCGGGCGCGGGACCGACTGCGTTCAGCCCTGCTGATGTCGATCGGCGATGATATAAAGCCGCGACTCAAGGCGGCCCAGACAGCCGTCCGGGCTTTGCGCCGGGCCGGTACGGCTGATCGGGCGCTGGTCACCCAACTTGATGGAGAGATCACGGGGATCGAGCGGCACATCGACAACCTCGTCGATGTCGGGCCAGCCGAGCAGTATGAAGCGATCGAGCTGGGTGATCTTACAATTGATCTGCACCGCCGCAAGGTGACACGCGCCGGCGAGGTGGTGCGCCTGACACCGAAGGAGTTCGCCGTCCTTGCCGAACTCACCAAGCATGCGGGCCGCGTCCTAACCCACGCCCAACTACTACGCGCCGTTTGGGGCCCGGCGCAGCAAGACCATGTCGATTACCTGCGGGTCGCGGTGGGAGCTCTGCGCAAGAAGCTCGAGCGCGATCCCGCACGCCCAGAGCTGATCCATAACGAACCGGGTGTGGGCTACCGACTGGTGGCGCAAAACCCTGATACCAGCCGCTCAAGGGTATCGCCGTCCAGTTGAACGAATGGCCGGTTTTGACAACTACGTTAGGAGGCGGGGACGGCTGCTCTGTCAGCGAAGCCAACCCTTGGTGCTCGCCCCACCTCCGATACCCATCGGGGAGCAATTATGGGAATTCCCACGCAATTCTTGCTAAAATCTATATAAATCAATGAAATATGGCGGAGCGGGAGGGATTCGAACCCTCGATACGCTTTTGACGTATACTCACTTTCCAGGCGAGCGCCTTCGACCACTCGGCCACCGCTCCGCATGCACTGGATGGCGCGCGCCCTAGACGAGTGCGCACAAGCGCGCAAGGCAAGCGCGTTGGTGGGGCACGAGGAGGATTGTCGCGCAGCGGATTTCGCGCCACACTTATCGCCATGCACAAAGCTTCGCTCCTAGCCGCCCTCCTCCTTGCCGTTGCCGCACCCGCCCTGGGGCAAGCCTCCGCCAACATCGCCGCCGGGCGCACTGCGCCCTCGCCGCTAAGCCCGCCCGAGATAGTCGCTGCCGCGCCGAAGGCGGACTGGGTCGCCATCGCGCCGTCGGACCTGCTGGTGATGGACCTCGCTCCCGATGCAAAGGGCCGCGCGCGCCGGGTGGTGATCCAGCTGATGCCGCCGCCGTTCTCGCAAGGCTGGATCGGCAACATCCGCACCCTCGCCGCCGCGCACTGGTGGGACGGGCTCTCGGTCAACCGGGTTCAGGACAATTACGTCGTGCAATGGGGCGATGCCGATGGCGAGGATCCGAAGAAGGCGCGTGCCTTGCCGCCGGGGTTGGCGGTGGTGCCGGAAAGTGGGTACGGAACGCCGACTTCGGCGCTAAGCAACCCGGATGCGATAAGTGCGGCAGTCGATGCCAGCAACGAGAGTGGTGCCAGGCGATTTACCGATTACGCGCCATTCGACAGCATTACAGATGGTTGGCAGCTCGCTCATGACAATGAAGTGAGTTGGCCCGTCCACTGCTACGGCATGGTTGGCGTGGGCCGCGATCTTTCGCCGAACACCGGCTCGGGGGCCGAGCTATACGTCGTGATCGGCCACGCCCCGCGCCATCTCGATCGCAATATCGCCCTCGTGGGCCGGGTGATTGCGGGAATCGAGCACCTCTCCAGCCTGCCGCGCGGGACCGGGGCGTTGGGGTTCTACGAAACGCCCGAGGAGCGTACCAGGATCGTCTCGATCCGGCTTGGTACCGAAGTAGCGGGGCTGACCGCCTACGAATACCTCTCGACCGAAAGCGAAAGTTTCGCCCGCTACGCCGATGCGCGCGCCAATCGCCGCGATCCGTTCTTCATCCGGCCCGCTGGAGGGGCGGACATCTGCAACATCCCGGTGCCGGTGCGGCAAATTAAGTAGGGACAGTCCCTATTTAAATCGGCCGGCCCATCCGAGCTGCGCTGGCTTGTTTTTAAATAGGGACTGTCCCTATTTAATTTGCTCCGCAGCCCCCCGCCACAGCACCTTCAGCCCGTCCCCCGCAAAGGCCAGTCCGACGAACAGCACCGGCGTCACCAACGCCCCCCAGTACCAATTCTCAGGTCGCCCGGCGATCATGAAGGCCAGGCCATAGCCGAGCAGCAGCAGCGTGCCGAAGCTGCCCGCCGCGCTGCGCCAGCTGGCCCAGCCGAACAGCGCGAGCACCACCACCGGCCCGGCCAGGGCCGAAGGCAAGAAGCGCAGCGGGGTGGGCAGGATACTCATCGAGAGCCAGCCGGTCAGCCCGCGCAGCGTCAGCCAGGAAGGCGAAAGCGGATCGCCGGGGCGGACCTGAGCGGCGATGATCTGCAGGTGCCAGGCCCATAGGGCGACGAAGACCAGCACCAGCACGCTCCACGCCGCAAATTCGCGCCAGTCGCGCCGCCATCCGGCCATCGCTGCGAGCAGCAGCACGAAGGGCAGCGCCGTTTCGCGGATCGCCAGCGCGAGCGCGGCGGCGGCCAGCGCGGGCCACCAGCGTCCGGGCCGGTGCAGGCCGAAAGCGAGCGCGAGCAGTCCGCCGGCCCACAGTTCATGCAGCACGTGGAAATAGCGCTGGAAGAGAAAGCTGGATCCCACCAGCAGCAGCACCATCGCCAGCACGCGGTGCTCGGCCCCGCCCGGCTCTTCGCCCAGTCGTCGCCACCAGACCCAGCCGATCGCCGCGAACAGCGCCAAGCTGGCGGCAATCAGACCATAGGGGCCAAGCCAGGCGGCGAGATAGGCCAGTGTTGGCAGCCGAACCGCAAAGCCCGGCGTCAGCGGGAATGGCAGCTTGCGATGCTCTTCGGCGATCACTGCGTAATAGCCTTCGCCGCGCTGGATCCGCGCGATCACGGAATCGTAGAGCCTGAGATCGTCAAACCGCACCGGTTTGGCCGGGGCTGCGGCCTTGGCGGCGAACGGCGGCGGCTTGGCCTCTTCGCCCTTGCCGACCGTTACCGGGGTCACCGCCGCGAGCGCCAGCAGTACGGCCAACAGGCCCAGCACCAGCCGCGCCAGCGGTGCGGACCAGCCGGTGAAGCGGCAGGGATCAGATTGCACGACGGCGGTCATGTCGCAGTCCTTTGCCCGCGCGCCGCTTTAAGCAGCGCGGACAGCGCAGCGGG
>CAZVMC010000158.1:0-1608 GCA_964628635.1 uncultured Novosphingobium sp.
AGATGGACATCAAGGTCGCCGGGATCACCCGCGAGATCTTCGAAGCCGCGCTGCATCAGGCCAAGGAAGGCCGCGCGCATATCCTCGGCGAAATGCAGAAGGCTCTCGGCTCGGCCCGGACCGAGCTTTCGGCTCACGCTCCGCGGATCGAAACTTTGCAGATCGACAAGTCGAAGATCCGCGAAGTGATCGGCACCGGCGGCAAGGTAATCCGCGAGATCGTCGCCGAAACCGGTGCGAAGGTGGACATCGACGACGAAGGTCTGATCAAGATCTCGTCGAGCGATCTTAGCCAGATCGAAGCCGCCAAGAACTGGATCCTCGGCATTGTTGAGGAAGCCGAAGTGGGCAAGATCTATGACGGCAAGGTCGTCACTATCGTCGATTTCGGAGCTTTCGTGAACTTCATGGGCGGCAAGGACGGGCTCGTCCACGTCAGCGAAATGAAGAACGAGCGCGTTGAAAAGCCGACCGACGTGGTCAGCGAAGGCCAGGCCGTGAAGGTCAAGGTCCTCGAAATCGATCCGCGCGGCAAGGTCCGCCTGTCGATGCGCGTCGTCGATCAGGAAACCGGCGCCGAGCTCGAAGACACCCGCCCCCCGCGCGAACCGCGCGGTGACCGTGGTGACCGCGGCGACCGTCGCCCCGGCGGGCGCGGCGGTGACCGCGATCGCGGGCCTCGGCGTGACGACCGCGGTGACCGCGGCCCCAGAGGCGATCGGGGCCGTGACCGCGACGACCGTCCGCGTCGCGACCGCGACGAAGGCGGCAACCCCGATCATATGCCGGCTTTCCTGAAGTCTGACGACTGAGCGCAGGCCAGCTTGGCAAAAACACGAAGGGGGCTGCTGCGGCGGCCCCCTTTTTGCTTGCGTCGACACCCCCTGCTCGGTGATGCTCAGCCGTCGCGCGGAGTGGAGGGAAACAATGAGTCGGAATGGATTGGCACTTCTGGCGGCGCTGGCGCTAGCGGGCACTTCGGGCTTCGCATGGGCTTGCGCCGATCCCGGCTGCGAGGTGAACTGGAAGCTTTCCGCGCAGGAGATGGACTGCGCCAGCCGCGCTACACTGGCCCCCGGCAACGATACCCGCGTCAACATGCTGCTGCTGCTGCGCGATCGCGGCGGGCTGGGGACCGAGGCGCTCAAGCCCACCCAAGACGAATATATGTACGATAGTGGTGGCGAAACCTTTTATTCGTGGCGCAACCTCAACGCCGGATTGTTCCCGGGGCGGTATGATTACTGGTCGGGGTTCGGCGCAAAAGAGGGCGACCGGCGCGGATCGCGCTGCGTTAGCCTGGCCGGCGGGACCACGGCCTTCAATGCCGCCTTGGCCGCCAATCGCGGCATTCCAGCAAGCGAGCGCGCAGCCTTGGGTGCCGCCAGGCAGCGGCTGGTCGCGGCCTGCGATGGCGTAGCGCCAGACGCTGCTGCCTGGCCCGCGGTAAGCAGCGCGCCTGGTCAAGCCTTCCTCACCTATCTCAAGGGCTCGGAAGCGTTCTACCGCGAGGACTTTGCGGCCGCGCGGCAACAATTCACGGCGCTGGCCAAGGCTCCCGATCCGTGGGTCGTCGAAACCGCGACCTACATGGTCCCGCGTACCGAC
>CAZVMC010000158.1:1708-4618 GCA_964628635.1 uncultured Novosphingobium sp.
CTGATGCGGATGCGCCCGACCTATGACGGCAACGGCGAAGCGCTGCCAACGCTAACCGCTGCCGAGCTGGAGGCTCAGGCTCCGCAATTCGCCAGCGACAAGCCGCTGTTCGACTACCTGCGCGCGACCCATGCCTTCTATGTCGCGAAAGACTATCGCCGCGTCCTTACCCTGATCCCCGACGATGCCCGGGCGGCGCGGCATTCCAACCTCAATTTCAGCCGTCAGGTGCTGCGCGGGATGGCGCTGGCTGCGCTCAAGGACCGCAATGAGGGCGGGTTCTGGCAGGAATTGCTCGGCGGCACGAAGGGTTCGTGGCAGCGCTCGACAGTCGAGCTGGGTCTCGCGATGAACTGGGAACGCAACGGTAAGGTCGATGCGGTTTTCGCGGCGGGATCGCCGGTGACCGATCCTTCGATCCGTTCGATCCTGCTGATCAATTCGGCCGGCGCGCCGCTGCTCCGCCGTGCGGTGCAGGATCGCTCGTTCTCAGCGGACCTGCGCGACAAGGCACAGTATACCTTGCTCGTGAATGAGCTGATCCGGGGTGATTTTGCTGCCTTTGCAGCCGACATGAAGCTCCCGCTGGCCAAGCCGGACGGCCAGGCCAAGGGTGTGGTGGGCGGCAAGGTGAGCGACGGCTATCCCTGCGCGCCGATCGCGGTTACCGCCACCGCGCTGGCCAAGACCCCGCAGGATATTCCGGGCCGCCTTTGCCTCGGCGATTTCATGCGGCTCAACGGGCTCGATTATTACGAGGGCCAGTATTGGCAAGCACCCAAGCCCGACGAGCTGGGCGGGCATGCCCGCGGGTTCACCGCGCCGCGGCAATACCGCTCGAGCTTCTACACCTCGGTTATCGCCAACCCCCGCGCCGCACCCAATGACAAGGCCTATGCGCTGTACCGGGCGGTGATGTGCTATGCGCCCAGTGGGATCAATGACTGTGGCGGCGTGGATGTGCCGGTCAGCCAGCGCAAGGCGTGGTTCCAGCAGCTCAAGCGGGATTATCCGGCGAGCCAATGGGCCAAGAAGCTGCGCATTTACTGGTGAGGTTGCTCGCGGCGCTCGGCGCGCTGCTCTTGACCGGCTGCGCCGAGCAGCGACCGGCGCGGGTCGATCCGGCACGATATGATGCGTTCTACCTCTGGGCTGGGGTGAAGCCGCAACCGGCTTTGGAACGCGCGCAGGAGCTTTACATCCTGGCCGGAGAAGTCCGTTCAGGCGGACAGTGGGTGCCGCTGCGGGCTGGCACGCCCAAGACGGGCGATGTCGACCTGTGGTTGGTGGTCCGCAGTGCCTCGCTCGACTGGAATGACCAGGCCCTGGCCGCAATCACGCGGGAAATGAAATTGTGGCAGGCCGGATCGCGGTTGGTCGGCCTGCAGGTGGATTTCGATGCCGCGACCGCGGGTCTGGCAGGCTATGCCGAGTTCCTGCGCGCGTTGCGCCGCGATTTGCCGCGCGAATACCGGCTTTCGGTCACCGGATTGATGGACTGGAGCGCCAATGCCGATCCTGCAGCGCTGGCTCAGCTCAAGGGCGTGGTGGATGAGGTGGTTGTCCAGTCCTATCAGGGCCGTACGACCATCGCAGGCTACGAACGCTACCTTGATCGACTGGCCCGCGTGCCGGTGCCGCACAAAGTCGCGCTGGTGCAAGGCGGCGAATGGCGCGAGCCGGAATCGCTCAGACGTGATCCGCTGTTCAAAGGCTATGTGGTGTTCTTGCTCAACCCCTGAACCTCAGTGTTTGGGCCGACCATCCTCAAGCGTTGCCATTTCAAGCCGGTTGCGACCGTTTTCCTTGGCCCGGTAAAGCGCAGCATCCGCGGCGCGCAGTGCGGTGCTGCGATCAGCGTGGGCGAAGACATCGGCAATCCCGCCCGAAAATGTAACTTGTCCGATCGGGGTATCGGTAGCGCGGTTTACGAAGCGGCGGGCGGAAAGTTCCTCGCGCAAGGCATCGAGTTCAGCCCTGGCCTCGCTGGCTGGCTTGTCGCGGAACAGCACGACGAATTCCTCGCCGCCATGGCGGGCAACATGGCAGCGGTCGTCGGAAATTCGCGACAGATTTTGCGCCACCAGCCGCAGCACCCTATCCCCGGCGTCGTGGCCGTGACCATCGTTGATCGCCTTGAAGCGGTCGATGTCGCAGATTGCCAAAGTCAGCGTCTGATTGGCCGCGCGCGCGGCGCGATATTCCTCTTCAAAGCGGGCCTCGAAGGCGCGGCGGTTGGGCAGGCCGGTAAGGTGGTCTTCTTCGGCCGAGCGGCGGGCATCGTCGAGCCGGCGTTTGAGCTTGCGGGTCTCCGCCTCGCTCAGCACCATCTGCTTCTCGATTTCACGCGTGCGGCGGAGCATCACTTTGGCGATGTTGGCCAGATCGCTGATTACCGCACCTGCGCTGCCGGCCTGATCGAGCTCATCGACATGGGCTTCCAGCGCTGAATTATAATCGCTGGTGGCGCTGCGGGCGTCGGTACTGGTCTTGCTGAACTCATCAATGCTGGCTTCCAGCCGCTGCATCAGCGCGGACAGTTCTGCCAGTTCATCCACCCGGTCATGGCGTTGCGCGACCTCGTCGAGCCAGTCGCTGGTCACCGGCTCTCGCGAGGCAACCCGCCGATCGATTTGGCGAACAATCTGCGGATCGCAGGCAGTCAGATAACTATGCGCAGCGGCCAGCGTCTGGGTCGAGACTTCAAGCCGGTGGTAGTCGAGAAAGTTGCCAATCGCTTCCAGCTGCCGCTCGCGCAGCGATTCGCGCCGATCGTGCGAAGGGGCGGCTGAGCCACCATCGCGGCGCCCCAAACCAAGCCAATGTAGAATTCCGCCCGAACGCGGATTGAAGGTAGGGTCATAGGCGGTCATGCCATGGTTAACGGCACGACCGCGCGAAAGTTAAGCC
>CAZVMC010000159.1:0-4615 GCA_964628635.1 uncultured Novosphingobium sp.
TTATTTTCTGGCTGATCCTTGGTGTTGTCGCTTTGGCAGTCATTCCGTTCAGCGCCGACATTCCGCTGCTTGAACGGCTTACGACTACAGGCGTGGACAATTCGTCGATTGAACGCGTGTTCGCCCAGCAGAGCGCCTGGGATCAGGCGCTGGCCAGTCCGCTGATCGGGCATGCCTATGTGGAAACCGATTTTTTCACTTACCCCCACATATTGCTTCTGGAAAGCGCGCTGGCAATGGGCGTGTTCGGATTCGCCATGATGGCCGTCATCCAGTTTCGCCTCCTGAACAATGTCCGTGCACTCGTGTTTTCAGGCTACCGCCTTGTTCCGTTTATCGGGCTATGCGCTTTCGCCAATGCGTGGCTGTCTGGTGCGCTCTGGGGCGCGTTCGACTTCTGGGTGAGCGTGGCGACGCTGTCGGCCCTCGCATCTATTCAGGTTAAGGCGACCAGTCGCACGCGTCCGCAATCGCCAGTCCGCCGTTCGGGTATCGCCTGATTTATCCGATGATAGGACCGTCAATGTCGCAAGCTCCCATAGCCCTGTTCGTTTACAGGCGTCCGCAACACACGGCGCGAACAATTGCATCTCTGATGCAGTGCGATGGATTCGACCCACGTCGTCTGTTTGTTTTTTCCGACGGGCCAAAACCTGGCGTCACCGAGGTTGAAGAGGTTAGAGCAGTTGTCCGCGACCTGTTGCCGGAAGCAACTCTGGTTTGTGCACAAACCAACCAAGGGCTTGCTAAGTCGATCACGTCAGGGGTTACACAGCTCACGGACGCTCATGGCAAAGTGATCGTTATCGAAGACGATCTGATTCTTGCTCGCAACTTCCTCGTCTACATGGACACGGCGCTTGAGCTATTCAAAGACGAACCGCAGGTGATGCAGGTATCCGGCTTTGCGCATGATGTGGAGCATCCTCCCGAAAACGCCACGTTCTTGCCAATGACCTCGTCGTGGGGCTGGGCAACTTGGAAACGCGCCTGGCAGGCATTCGACATTACAGCACCGGGTGCAAAATCCCTGCTCGCCGATCCCGTTGCGCGCCGGCGCTTCGACCTCAATGGAACGATGACGTATAGCCGAATGCTCGAGTGGCAGCTACGCGGCGACATCGATAGCTGGGCGATCAAATTTTACCTTAGCGTGTTCGAACGGAACGGCTTGGTCCTTTACCCGCCACGGACTCTTGTCGACAATGAGGGTTTCGACGGTAGCGGGTCGCACGGTGCGGCCAGTGCGCGGGTTGCATCCTCACGCCAGCTTGACGAGCGGCGTGTGCAAATGCCTGATCGGGTTGCAATCGACGAAGCGTATTTCGCTGGCGTATGCGCTGCAGCCCAGCGAGACTACGGGACATCCAATTCGACCGTGGTCAAGATCATGCGAACCTTGCAGCGAAAGTTGGGATTGGCATGATATCCGCGATTCTGCGATCAGTCACAAGGCGATCTGCCCATGTCCGCGGTGCAAAAACGCGAATTGGCAGAACGGCCGTGATCGACAATATTCAGCGACGCACGGACGCGATCCGGCTGGGCTCGAATTCGACTGTGCTGGGACAACTTCTTGTATTCCGTCACGGCGGCGAAATCTTGATAGGCGACGATTGTTTCATCGGTGAGAATGCGCGCATCTGGTCAGCTTCACGCATTGCTATAGGCAACCGCGTCCTGATTTCGCACGACGTCAACATCTTCGATAACGACACGCATCCTTTCGACCTGATGGCCCGTCACCAGCACTATCTGGCAATAGCTTCGGTAGGGCATCCAGAAATGATAGACCTCGGCGAATTGCCTGTTTCGATTGAGGACGATGCCTGGATCGCGGCAAAGGCGATGGTGCTCAAAGGCGTGACAATTGGTCGCGGCGCTGTGGTTGGTGCGGGATCGGTAGTTACGCGTGATGTGGAGCCGTTTACCGTGGTAGCCGGCAATCCTGCACGACCTGTGCGCCACCTCGATCGCACCGAAGCTGATTTACAATCTCGATAAGGAACGAAGCTTTGAAACTGTCATCCCTGAAACGAACAGTTCGCAGAACTGCAACGTTGCCCCGCGCAATCGAAAAACAGCTTGTCAATCAAGGCCGCATCCTTGCTGCTCTCAATCGAGGTCAACGCTACGACGACCTGTCTCGTTACGAGTTCCAAATTTTCTCCCAATGGGGCGAGGACGGCATTTTTCAATTCCTCATCGACGCGATGCCAGGCATTCCAGAAACATTCATCGAGTTTGGCGTCGAGGATTTTACCGAGTCAAACTGCCGGTTTCTGATGATGAAGGACGGCTGGTCCGGCTATTTGATCGATGGGTCCGAGGAAAATTGCTCCGCGATCCGGAGCGCAGAATGGTATTGGAAGCACGACCTGGCTGTTCGCTGCGCGTTCATCGACCGCGACAATATAGAGACTCTTTTACAAGACAGTGGCTTCTTTCCAGAACCGGGCATAATGTCGATAGATATCGATGGCGTTGACTGGTTTATCCTTGAACGCCTTGAAAAATGGCAGCCATGGATAGTGGTAGTCGAATATAATGGTCTTTTTGGTCCCGAAGCCGCTGTAAGCGTTCCATATGACAGTACATTCGTCCGTCATGAAAAGCATTATTCAGGCCTATATTGGGGCGCAAGTCTTGCAGCCTTCGACAACCTGCTAAAAAAACGTGGATACAGACTGGCGGGGACAAATAAGGCAGGTTCAAACGCGTTCTTTGTTCGATCTGACAAGGCGTCGGACGTCATACCGAAGCCGAGCATTGCGGCAGCCTGCCGGCCGGTCATGTTCCGCGACAGCCGCAGCAAAGACGGAAGTCTCCATATCGTTGACCAAGCAGCACGCGTCCGGACCATTTCTGATTTGCCTCTGGTCGACACCGTCTCGGGGCGCGAGCTGACCGTCGCCGATTTGGGGCTGCATGAATGACGGACGAGAGCACGCCCTATACGCACAACTGGGAGGAAGCCGTCCAGTGGCTCCGCGCCAAGCCCGACTGGGACTGGGTGGCGCGCGACGGCTATTTCGATGATCCGCTGCTTGGCGCTGCCGAGCGCTATGCCGCATCGGAGGAGTGGCAGACCGTGTTGCAATGGGCCGGAGACCGGCGTGGTACGGCACTGGACGTCGGCGCGGGACGCGGCATTGCAACCTATGCGCTTGCCAAAAACGGTTTTCAGGTGACCGCACTGGAACCCGATCCCAGCAATCTGGTCGGAGCAGGTGCGATCAAGGCATTGATGGCCGAGGCCGGACTGCCATTCACGCTGGAAACACAGGTTGGCGATCCCCTGCCGTTCGCGGACGAAAGTTTCGATTTCATCTTTGCCCGCGCGGTTTTGCACCATGTGCCCGATATGCGCGCGGCGATGGTGCAGTTTGCGCGTATCCTGAAACCCGGCGGCCGCTTCATTGCGGTGCGCGACCATGTGATCGACGGGCCCGACGATCTCGACGCCTTTTTCAAGGTGCACGCGCTGCACCATCTGTACGGCGGCGAAAATGCCTTTCCCGCCGCCGTCTATGCCGATGCCATCCGTGCGTCGGGACTGCGCCTTAACCGGATTTGCAATCCGCTGGAGACGCCTGTCAATTACGGCCCGAAATCGCAACGCGAGCTGGCAAGCGATATCGCCGCGCGGCTGCCCGGCCCGCTGCGCCCGATTGGCCGGGCCATGCTGGGCAATGCAGCAGTCGGACCGGATTTGCTGGCTCTGCTGGGCCGGTTCGACCGGCGTCCGGGACGCCATTACTCGTTCATTGCCACCAAGGCCCAATGACCCCGACGGTCTGGATCCTGGGCGCGGGCGGTTTCATCGGTCGCGCGGTAGCCCGCGGATGGCAGGCGGAGGGAGCGCGTGTTGCGGGCTGCGGCTATGGCTGCGCGGGCATCTCACATGATTGCGTCGAAGGCGAGATTGACGCGGCCAGCTTCGATGCATTGCACGCCCGCACCGGTTTGCCCGACATTGTCTACCAGCTTGCCGGAGGCTCGTCGGTTGGCGCATCCTTTGCCGACCCGGATCGGGACGCCGCGCTCACGCTGGGGTCTACGGACGCGGTAATCGCCTGGCTGACACGCCATGCGCCTGCGGCCAAGGTGATCGCGGCCTCGTCCGCTGCGGTCTATGGAGAGGGACATGAAGGACCGATCGCAGAGGACGCCCCGCTCAACCCCTATTCGCCCTATGGAGCGCATAAGCTGCAAATGGAGCAGCTGCTGAACGGCTCGGGATTGGCTGTTGCCATCGTCAGGCTGTTTTCGGTCTATGGGCCCGGCCTGCGTAAGCAATTGCTGTGGGATGCGTGCGGCAAGCTTGCGCACCGGCCCGACCGGCTCGACCTTGGCGGGACGGGTAAGGAGTTGCGGGATTTTCTGCACGTCGACGATACCGTCGCCTTGCTTATGCGTGCCGAGGGAGCGGCCAGGCACGGCGGCTATGTCATTAACGGCGGCACGGGCGTGGGGACCAGCGTCCGTGAAGTGGCAGAAACGCTGTGCGTAGCGATGCAAGCGCCTTGCGAAATCGCCTTTTCCGGCGAGGGACGCCCCGGGGACCCCGCCAGCCTGATTGCCGACACGACGCGCAGCCGCGCCCTTGGCTTCA
>CAZVMC010000160.1:0-4589 GCA_964628635.1 uncultured Novosphingobium sp.
CCGCGAGCAGCCCCATCTTCACCGCCTGCTTGAGCAAGCCCCAGCTGCCCCAGCCGATCACCAGCGTGATTGCCAGACTGACGGCAGGATCGATCCAGGCCATGCCGGTCAGCAGGATCGCGCCCCCGGCAATCACCACCCCGGCTGACACCGCCGCATCGGCGAGGAGGTGCTGGAATGCGGCCTTGAGGTTGAGATCGTTCTTGCTGCCCTGCGCGAACAGCATCGCCGAGATGCCGTTGACCGCGATCCCCAGCGCAGCGACCGCGATCATCGTGCCGCCTTGCACCGGGGCGGGGGTGAAGAAGCGCTGCACCGTCTCGAGCAGGATCATGCCGAGCGCGGCCCAAAGCAACGCAGCATTGGCGATCGCGGCGAGAATCGAGGAGCTCTTGAGGCCGAAGGTATAGCGCGCCGAGGCCGGCCGCGCCGCCAGCACCGATGCACCCCAGGCCAGCAGCAGCGCAAGGACATCGCCCAGATTGTGCCCGGCATCGGCAAGCAGCGCGACCGAGCCGCTCCACAGCCCGGCTAGCGTTTCCGCACCGACAAAGGCCGCATTCAGCGCGATCGCCAATGCGAAGGCCGCGCCGTGGCTGTTCGGGCTGTGGTGATGATGCCCGTGGTGATGTCCATGATGATGGCCATGGCTATGCCCATGCCCATGCCCGGGCGGATGGGCGTGACTGTGTCCGTGGCCGGAATCGCGAAGATGATGACCCGAACCCAAGGAAATCGCGCCTTTCTAGCCAAGCCCAATGGCAAGCGTTGCACAAATGCCGCAGTGCAGCGAGATTCGTGCACCGCCCATCTATGCCCAAGCGCGTCGCCCTAGGCAAATCGCACGACTTGTTGAACAATCATTTCGTTCTTGCGGCCTTGACTGGAATCATCTTACGCGCCGCTCAAATCCCCATCGCGCTTTTCCAGCAGTTGTCACCAAGCTGTCGCATTGCCCTGTTTAGGGATTCGGGCCGCGCTTGTATGAGCGCATGCAGATTGACTCGCGCGTGTGATTCGCGCCGAGGAAATAGTCGTTATTTCAGCAACTTATCCACCAGGGGCCGATCAAAATGCGCACCACGTTCTCGACCACCGCCGCCAGCACGCTGGCCATTGGCATTGCCGCACTCGCCACTCCGGCCTTCGCTCAGTCGACCGGTACGCAAGATTTCGACAAGGAAATCGTCGTCACCGGCAGCCGCACCACCACCCAGGCGGTTGCCGGCATCTCGGCTCCCGATACCGCCAAGGCCAAGGCAGTGCTGACCCAGGAAAACATCGAGCGGCAGAACCCCGGTCAGACCATCCTCGACACCATCAACCAGGTCCCCGGCGTTTCGTTCCAGAACAACGATGCCTATGGTTCGTCGGGCGGCACGCTCAACATCCGCGGCTTCTCTTCCGACCGCGTCAGCCTGACTTTTGACGGTGTGCCGCTGAACGATTCGGGCAACTACGCGATCTTCTCAAACCAGCAGATCGATCCCGAACTGATCGAACAGGTCAACGTCAACCTCGGCACCACCGATGTGGACAGCCCGACCGCTTCGGCGGCCGGCGGCACGGTCAACCTGCGTACCAAGAAGCCAGACCGTGATTTCGGCGCGATGATGTCGCTCTCCGCCGGTGAGTTCAATTTCATGCGCGGCTTCTTCAAGCTGGAAACTGGCGATCTGACCTCGGG
Organism: uncultured Novosphingobium sp.; assembly: GCA_964628635.1. Taxonomy (GTDB): domain Bacteria; phylum Pseudomonadota; class Alphaproteobacteria; order Sphingomonadales; family Sphingomonadaceae; genus Novosphingobium. The sequence continues at coordinate 1,688 of CAZVMC010000160.1, forward strand.
CGGGATCCGCGCTTTCGTCTCGGGCAGCACCGCGCTGAACGACAACCCGTTCAACAACTATGGCCGGGTCAACAAGCAGCAGTACAACGCCAAGCTCTACATCCCGCTGGCGGGCGACGATTTCATCTCGATCTCGGGCCACTACAACCAGAACCGCAACAACTTCTTCGGTTCGCTGCCGCTGCGCACCGATGCCGGCCGCGTGGTCGGTTCGGGCAGCGGCAACCGCTTCCCGACCAATTCGGACGAGCGGACCTATCTCATCAACTTTCCCTGCGCCACCAATCCTGGCACGTTTGGTGTCGCCGATGCTCCTGCGGCCGCCCCGGCCGGGTTCTCCAGCTGCGGCACCGAATTCGACCGGCGCTACAACCCGTCGAACACCGGCAACATCCGCGTGAACATGCGGTTCAGCCTGGCTGACAATCTGGTCCTCACCATCGACCCGAGCTTCCAGTATGTGAAGGCCAACGGTGGCGGCACCGTGACCGGCAACGAAGGTCTGCGCGATATCAATCCTGCGGGCGGCACTGCCACTCCGGCGGTTTGCCGTACTACCCCGAGCAGCGCGACCAACACCTGCGTTGCAGGCTATCTCGCCGGTACGCCATTCTTCGGTCGCGACATCAACGGCGACGGCGATACGCTCGACACTGTAACCGTACTCGCGCCCAGCCAGACTCAGACCAACCGCTACGGTCTGATCGCCGGTTTGCGGTGGGAACTGAATGACGATCACACCTTCCGTCTCAACTATACTTTCGATCGCGCCCGCCACCGTCAGACTGGCGAAGTTGGCTTGCTCATCGGCAATGGTGAGCCGGTTGATGTGTTCCCGGTGAATGCTGGCCTGACCGATGCCAACAGCTCGATCCTCCAGAAGCGCGATCGTCTTTCCTTTGCGATCCTGCACCAGATCTCGGGCGAGTATCGCGGTGAATTCATTGACGGCCGTCTGGTGGTGACTGCTGGTGTTCGCGCACCGTTCTTCAAGCGCGATCTCACCAATAACTGCTTCACCAGCTCGGCTGGCGGCTTCGTGGAGTGCTTCGGCACGAACACCACGTTGGCAACAACGGCTCAAGGGCTCAACCCCTATGTTGCCACGACCAACGCGACGACCGGTGCGATCACTGTAACCGGTTGGGCAACTCCGCAGAACCGCGTGCTGGAATACAGCAAGGTGCTGCCCAACGTTGGCTTCGTGTTCGATGTTGCCAGCAATTTCAGCGTGTTCGGCAACTTCAGCCAAGGGCTTTCGGTGCCGGGCACCGATAACCTCTACAACGCGTTCTACTTCCCGGCTGGTACTGCCCGCGCGAAGCCTACTCCCGAAACGACCGACAACTTCGATTTCGGTGTGCGGTATCGCTCCGGCATGGTTCAGGCACAGATGTCCGTGTTCTATAACCAGTTCCATAACCGCCTCGCTTCGGCCTACGATCCTGAAATCAACCAGACGGTTTTCCGGAACCTGGGTGATGTGAAGAAGTACGGGATCGATGGCTCGATTGCCTTCATGCCAAGCGAGAACTTCAGCATCTACCTGTTCGGCAGCGTGCTTAAGTCGGAAATCCGGGACAATCTGGCGGTTGGTGAGAACCTTGATGGTTCGCCAATCTTCGCGCTGACCGCTGGTCGTCGCGAAGCCGGTGCGCCGAAGTACACCTTCGGGGCCACTGCCCGCGCCAACTTTGGCCCGGTCGAGTTTGGTCTGACTGCCAAGCGGACCGGTGAGCGTTTCATCTTCGATACCAACGAAGCCTTGTTCACCGGCACTTTCCTGGCAAATGGTGCGAAGGCTTGTACTGCCGTGCCGGTTTGCACCGCCCCGACCACCGCCGTGGCTGCAACCCAGGTCTATGGTGCAACGGCGCCGGCTTATTGGCTGGTCAACTTCGATGCCCGCGTGAACCTTGAATTCCTGGGCCTCAACGACAAGACCTACCTGCAACTCAACGTCTACAATCTGTTCGACCAGTTCTATGTCGGCGGGTTTGGCGGCGGGCTTAACCAGTCGCAGACCTTCAACGCTACCACTGGCGTTTCGACCTACGGCGCGGTGCCCTTCGTCCAGATCGGCGCACCGCGCACGATCAGCGGGACGCTGGTCTTCGCGTTCTGATCTGACTGGTCAGTATGGAATGAGGGAAAGGGGCGCTGCGGCGCCCCTTTCTTTTGAATTCCTCCCCGGGACGGGGAGGTGGCGCGCCGAAGGCGTGACGGAGGGGTCGGTTTCTCACCTCTAAGCACGGCGCTGAAGGATAGCATCCGCCCCCTCCGCCTCCGCTTCGCTCCGGCACCTCCCCGTTCCGGGGAGGACTTACTTACTCATAAACGCAGGCATCAAGGTCTTCATTGCGCACGACCGAGCTGCGTGAGGCGATGGTGTTGCCGTGCCGCCGGGTAAACCCGGTCGCCCCGGTCACCGCGCGCTTCTTGGGGCTGGGGAGCGCCGCGGCGATCCGCGCCGCTTCCACCCGCGTCAGCCGTGCTGCGCTCTTCTTGTAATAGCGCTGCGCCCCGGCCTCGACCCCGTAGGTGCCGATCCCGGTCTCGGCGACGTTGAGGTAAACCTCCATGATCCGCCGCTTGCCCCAGATGTGCTCGATCAGGAAAGTGAACCACACTTCCAGCCCCTTACGGGCATAGCGGGTCCAGCCATCGCCCTGCCACAGGAACACGTTCTTGGCGGTCTGCTGGCTGATCGTCGAGCCGCCGCGCAAACGGCCGCCATTTGCATTGCGCTCAATCGCCTGCTCGATCGCTTCCTGATCGAAGCCGCTATGCGCGCAAAACTTCGCATCCTCCCCCGCGATCACCGCTGCGACCATGTTGCGGTCGATATTGCTGAGGCTGGTCCAGTCCTTGGTGAAACCATTGGAATCGGCGATCATCGTGA
>CAZVMC010000161.1:0-4410 GCA_964628635.1 uncultured Novosphingobium sp.
CGAACTATCCGGGCAATGAGTGGTACGAGAAAGCCTACAAGCTGATGCAGAAGCACGCGCCGGGGACGGCGGCGCGCTGAGCCTAGTCGGCATCGGCGCGGTGAGGTGAGGGCGGCGAGGCTGGGCCCCGCCGCCGGTTGAGGTCAGGTTCCGCAGGCGCCGCTCAGCAGCTTGGGTTCAAGCCGGCGCAGCACTTCGTCGGCCATCGGCGGATCGCGGTTGACCATAACGACCACCACCATCCGCTCTTTCGGATAGGCGCGGGTCGCGACATTGCCGCCGGGCAGTCCGCCGTTGTGGCCGTAGCTGGGCGTGCCGCCGGGCGCGCTCACTGCAAAGCCCAGGCCGTAGAACACCGCCGGTAGCGGGCCCTTGGCCGGAAGCAGCTCGATCTGGCCCGAGGTGAAAGTATCGCGCAGCGCCGGGTTGATCAGCTTGCCCTCCATCAGCGCGGCAAAGAAGCGCTGCATATCAGCCGCGGTGCTGAAGCTTCCCCCGGCCGAGGTTCCCATCAGCTCGGCAGCGGGTGAGACCCGCAGCGGACCGGGCGGGGGCAGCATTGGCCCACCGGGTCCACCCGGCGGTGGCGGGCCGCGGCGCGCACCTGGCGGGGGCGGACCCGCATCGTTATCCAGTTCCGGAATGTTGGTCATCCCGACCGCGCGCCGTTTGCGGTCGGCAGGCAGCACGCCCGAACCAGTCATCCCGGCGGGCTTGAAGATCCGCTCGGCAAGGTAATCGGCGTAAGATTGGCCCGATACCGCCTCGATCATCAGCCCCAGCAGCAGGAAGCCGGAGTTCGAATAGTCCGAACGCGATCCGGGGGCAAAGGCCGGCTTGACCCCTGTCAGCAGCACCTTGAGTTCGCCAAGGCTGCGCGCCCGATCGACGATCTCCTGATTTTCCGGAACGAAGAAATTTCCCGCCCCGCCGCTGTGGGTCAGCAATTGCCGGACAGTGACGGCGGCCAATTCCGGGGTGAGGCCGCTGACTGTCCTGCCGATCGGATCGTCAAGGCTGACCTTGCCGGCCTCCACCAATTGCGCAACCGCCACTGCGGTCCACATCTTGCCAGCCGAGCCGATGTTGAACTGCGCGTCGCTGATCATGGCCGGGCTGCCGGGTCCGGCCATCTGGCCGCCGGTGTAAACCGCAGTGCCGCTTGGCGCCGCAACCGAGACCGTCCCGGAGAACCCTGCCGCGCCCGTCGCCGAAGCTAGACACTGTTGTAGCGTTTGCGGCGCGGCATCCTGCGCCTGAACACAGGCGGTCGCGACGGCAGCGCCGGCGGCGGAGAGCATGGCAATGGACTTGAGGCGGCTAATCGGCACTGGCTGGTTCCTCTTTGGTTGAGCTTGGGTTGAGCTTGAGCCGCTATGGCAGACTTCCAAGTTCAAGAATGATCGACAGTTTTGAAATTGGAGTTACATCACTTCCAACTGGGCTTGGGCAGCGAACCAATTCACGACTTGTGGCAACAGGCTTTCGACCGTTTGCTCGGCTGATCGATTGCGGTAAGTTTCGAGAAGCCAGGTCTGGAACCCTGCGAAACGCGGAAACACCCGATTGGCCATGGCTCGTTCAACCCGCCGTGCGATGCCAGAGCAGTCGCTCGCCGGAAAGCGATCGCAAGCGTAGAGTGTTACCAATGCGAAATTGAGATACTCGGCGACTACAAGCACCGGCTCGTCATAGCTGGTCGGCCCTTTAGAGCGATCGAGAAACAGATCGAGTTTGCCTGCCAGCGCGGCATCGATCCGAGTTCTGTGCGCCTCGACGGCTGGATTGAGGCTACCGTGGTTCAGTTCGGTGAACAGGATGATCTGCCCGCGGAACGCCTGAGCTTCAGTCGATAAATCGGCGGCCGGGGAAAGTGCGCCTGAGTAGTTCACGTTCAGGATCAGTTGCTTGAAGTTGCCATCGGCTACAACGTCTTGATGCTGCCAGCCGCCGGTGAGCGGCGAAACCCAGATCGCGGTGGTGTCGTAAGGCGGAGTGGAGGGGAATTGCCGGGCCAACCAATCGCGCATGTCGGCAAAGGACTCGCGGTTCTCGTAATACTTAATTGCTTCGCGACGCGCTGAAACTACCGCTGGCTCGGAGAGAAATTCGATAAACCTGCTGTCCTTTGCGAAGCTGTAAAAAATCGAGACCAGCGGCGCGAAGTTGTCCACTTCGCCGCGTATCCAGGTGTAGTTGGGACGTTTGACGATCCGCCCCTTCGCGTCGAACCGATAGGCACCCGAGTTAAGCTTTGGCTCCATGTGTGCCGATACATCTGTGGCCATGAGTGCATCGAGCCGGGCAACTGCCGGGTGGCCGCGAAAGCGCTCGAACCGCCGTGCAACCAAAGCGGAATAGGGGCCATCGGTTCTGACCAAGCCAGGCTGGCGCCGCGCGGCCTCGGTCAGGCTAAGGACAATGAAGAACAGCTCTTGCACGTCGGGGGATTCGACGTGCAGCGCACCAAGTGCGGCGCGCTCCTGCGCGCTGAAGCAAGCCGGATGCGCGTAGTTTCGGGCGTCTTGCTGGCATGCGGTGCGGGTCTGTTCGGCTGGGCCGCGAGCCGCAGCCGGGTCGCCGGCAGCACCGACAAGGGCTGCCAGACTGACCGCCGCAAGCCACATCCTCGGGTCCTTGCACATTTCAGCCTCCAGGTTGACCAGCTTGACCTTCGCCAACAACCAACTTCAAGAAGAAGCCAACATTCTGAAATTGAATCTTTGGAGTCCAACCGATGCGCGAATGCTTGACGATCCATGATCGCGCTGCTGCTGCGGTCTTTGGCGCGGCAACGCAGGCGCGAATCGTGCAAACGCTAATCCCGGCCGAGCTAAGCCTCAGTGCGCTGTCGCGCGTCACGCAGTTGCAGCTTAGCTTGCTACATTATCACATTGAGCGCTTCGTGAAGCTGGGACTGGTTGAAGTCATCCGCGTAGAGCGTCGCGCGGGCAGGCCGGTAAAGCACTATCGCGCCACAGCGCGGTCCTTTTTTGTCAGTTCCGAACTGCTGGCGAAGCTGCCGGGTGTGGAGATGGCTGGCCGCCTGCGCCATGCGCTGGACCGCAACCAGGTGCGAACCGTTGAAGGTATCAACTTTACGCACGACGGCGATCGACCGTGTGTCTATCTGGTCAAGTCGCCAGACAGCCAGGCCAACGCGCTAGAGCTTTGGCTGGACATCGGTTTGACAAATGACGATGCCGCCGCGTTCATTGCGGACATGAGGGCGCTGGCCGACCGTTATCGCCCGCAAGGGCGAGACGACATGCCCCGCTACCTCGTGCACATGGCTGCAGTGAGAGCTTCCCTTTAGGACCCGTCGCCTAGTCCTCCGCCAGCAATTTCACCATCTGCGCCGCGATCGCGCGCTCCTGTTGGCGGGCTTCACGGTTGGCGGGGATGCGGTAAAGCGCGGCGAGGTAGGCGCGGTAGGTTGGGCTGAGATCGTCCGGCGGACTCGCACCGGGGGTGAACAGGGACAGGATCGAGCCTGAGTCCGCCACCTGCGTCCCGAGCTTTACCCGGGCCAGTGTGACCATCGCGGCATAGGCTGCCACCGCATCGAGCGTTCGTCCGGTTGCCAGGTTGACATCGATCACCACCGTCGCCTGATCGACCAATGCTCGCACTCGGGTTCCGACCAGGCTAGTATTGTAGCCATCGACAGAGACTTGGCCATCGCGCGCGTTTATGCCCGGGCCGGTGGGCGATCCTTCGGTTTGCGCATTGAGCAACATCGCGCTTTCGCCGCCCAGCTTGTGTCCATCAACACCCTCAATCCGGGTGTCATACCACCAGCGGACCGGCAGGGGACTGGTTGTCAGCAGCCGACGCTCGTCAGCAGTCAGCTGCGAAAAGCGGCGGCCATCCCGGTCAGCCATTTCACTGGTCAGGCCATTGGCATCCGGAGTGAAGGCAATCAGCAGGTTGGTTTTGCAACCCGGCTTGCCCATCCGCACCTTTGCCTCTTTGGCAACAGCTAAGATCCGCGCTGCAACCTGCGCATTGTGCTCGTCCGAAAGGCCGATCACCTTTACACATACCGGCGCCTTCCAGCGGGCGAACTGTCCGGAAACTGGTTCGGCGGACACTTCGCGGACAAAGGCCCGCGCGGCATCCTGGGCGCTTTCGCCGGGCGCCCGGCCGGTTACGACGATGGGGCTGCGATCCGCCTCCGGCGCGGTCCGCTCGCTTTGCGCTAACAGAGGTTGGCCAAAACCGCCGATGCCGATTGCCAACGCAAGGATTACAGTTCTTCTGACCATCAAGTCCGTTCCGTCCGATGTCCCCGCGATAGGCAAAGACTACCACGGGATTCGTAGCAGCCAAGCCTGACAATCTGCGTCAGGTTTTCAGCCAGAGCCATTCTACTCGGCAGGTTGACTTTCGCTGCGCGAGCGCGCTCTA
>CAZVMC010000162.1:0-4406 GCA_964628635.1 uncultured Novosphingobium sp.
TGGGCTATCGCAACGGTCCGGGTTACTTCCCGCCCTCGCCGCTGTTGCCGCGTGAGGCAGACATGGCGGGGGCGCTGCCGCCGCCGCTCGAAGCCGATCTCAGCCGCTATCCCGATTTCGGCGAAAAGACGCTGAGCGCAGGCCCGCGCGATTTGGGGCGCAACGGCACCTATCTGGTGCTGCGGGAATTGCGGCAGGATGTCGATGGCTTTGAGGCCTTCTGTACCGATGCCGCCCGCCGCTTGAACGATGGCGGTCTGGGCGAGCTTTACAAGCTGACCGGCCAGCGCGCCGATGCCGATTGGGTTAAGGCCAAACTGATGGGGCGCTGGCCCGATGGCCGCCCGCTGATCGGCAACCCGGTCAAGGTCGCTCCCGAGGCGATTCAGCCGGGGGCCGAGCGTGACAACGATTTCGCTTATGGCGCAGACGATCCGCAAGGGCTGGCTTGCCCGTTCGGCGCGCATATCCGCCGCAGCAATCCGCGCGATTCCAAGCAGCCCGGCGACCCGGCCGAGCAAGTGATCTCCAATCGCCATCGCCTGCTGCGCCGGGGCCGGACTTACACCCGAGCGGAGACGGGCGAGAAGGGTCTGCTCTTCGCCAGCCTCTGCGCCGATATCGAGCGGCAATTTGAGTTCGTGCAGCAGTTCTGGGCCAATGCCCCAGCCTTCCATGGCCTCAATGCCGAGCCCGATCCGATCGCCGGGAACGATCCGCTCGATCCGGACGGCACCCCGATCGACGCGCGGGTCTATACGATCCCGACTGTCGCCGGTCCGGTGCGGCTGGACGGGCTCAAGAGCTTCGTCACCACGATGGGCGGCGGCTATTTCTTCCTGCCCAGCCGTTCGGCGCTGGGCTGGCTTACCGAAACCGCGCTGCACGCGCCTGCAAGGACCGACCGATGACTGAGCGCGATAACCAGGCCGAACTTGAACGGCTGCTGCCGTTCTACGTCAACGGCACAATTTCTGCGGCCGATCGCGCGCGGCTCGAGGCGGCGCTGGCCGGGTCTGCCCCCTTGCGCGCGGCACTGGAGGAGGAACGGCTGATCCAAGCCAAGCTGATCGCCGGAGTCCAGACCGAACTGGCAGCGAGCGAGGCTGGAGCTGAAGGACGCAACGCTGCGCTGCACCTCAAGCTTGGGGCACCGCGCGAGAAACCCGCTCCAGCAAGCGGCGGGTTCGCAGCCGCGCTTGGTTTCCTCAATCCGCGCCGTTGGCACCCCGCCGTGGCGCTCTCGTTGGCAGCCGCGCTCCCGCTGCAAGGCGCGATCATCGCCGGAAAGAACGATACGATCGGCATGCTCCGCGATGAGAACTTCAAGCTCGCTTCAGGTCCTTGCGAGGACCGCCCCTTGGCGGGCGCGGTCCAGCTTGAACTGGCCGACGGAGCCAAGTGGGCCGAAGTCGCCGCGCTGCTCGATACCGAGGGCCTGACCATCGCCAAGAGCGGTAACTTCGGCACCTTGACCGTCAAGACCGGCAAACAGGGCGCGGAGCTGACGGCGCTCGTGGCGCGGCTCAAGGCTTCGCCGCTTGTGACCAGCGCGGAACCGGCGGCGTGAAGCGCTGGCTAGCGGTCTTGCTGCTACTGACCGCGCCGGCCCTGGCGCAAGGGCCGATCCCCAACGGTGGCCCGGTCGATCGCCCACCGCCCACTGGCGGCGGCGGAGGCGGCTTTCCCGGGATCGGTCTGTCGCTGTCACTCGGCGGCAAGAAAGCCAAGGAGCCGCCGCTCACCGGCCCGCCGCTCGAAATGCAGGACGCAACCATCCCGGACTATGTTCCCAGCGAAGCGCTGGCCTTCGTCAATGGCGCAGACCCGGCGCGGATCGCGCGCGCCGCGCGGGTAACAGTGATCGCTGCCGAACCACTCGATGAGCTCGGCGTTACCATGGCCACCTTCCGCGTCGCGCCGGCCGATACGGTTGAGGCGGCCGTGGCACGGCTCGCGGCGCAGCGCGGGGTAGAGTGGAGCCAGCCCAACCACCAGTTTCAGGTGCTCGGCAGCACCAGCCGCGATAAGGGGCTTGCGCTCCATGGATTGAAAGCCGCGACGATCAGCGGCACCATCCTGTTGATCGACAGCGCGGTGGACCTCGCCAATCCGGCACTCAAAGGCGCGGCGACGAGCCAGCAGCTGTTCGGCATTCCGCCAGATCCCTCCCCCCATGGCACCGCGATCGCCGAAATTCTGGTCGGTACCGGCCCCTTGAGCGGCGTGGCGCGCGGCGCAACACTGGTCAGCATGGCGGCCTTCTCGGCGGCGAGCGAGAAATCGTGGCTCTCGCAAACACGCTTCCTCGCCTTGGCAATGAACGCCGGGCTCAAGCTGCGCCCGCAAGTGGTCAACCTCTCATTCGGGGCCAACCGCAACGATGAGGCGCTGACTCGTTTGCTAGCGAAATTCGAAAGCGGCGGCAGCTGCGTGGTCGCGGCGGCAGGCAATGGCAGCGGCGGACCGGTGCTGTTCCCAGCGCGGCTTTCCACCAGCGTGGCCGTCACCGCGATCGATGCCAAGAAGCGCGCCTATGCCTATGCCAGCAAGGGGCCGGAGGTCGATCTTGCCGCCTGGGGGGTGGAGATGAACGCCGCCGTTCCGGGCGGTCGCCGCGCCGTATCCGGCACGAGCTTCGCCACTGCTGTCGTCTCGGGCGCATTGCTGCGCTTTCATGGCTGCAACGGCGGACGCAACCCGGCGGGGATGCGTATAGGCCTCGCGGCGCTGGCGCAGGATCTGGGCGTCAAAGGGGTCGATCCGGTTTACGGCGCGGGGTTGTTCCGATTGCCCAACAAGTAGCGTCAAGAAAGGGGCAGCCCGGCCGAACCGGGCTGCCCCAATAGGTCAGGATCAAGGGCTGGTCGGCGCATCCTCGTCGTTGTTCGCAAGGACAAAGATCAGCGCTGCCAATGCTGCAAGGCCGAGCCCAAGCTGCACAAAATGAATAGATTTGTGCGGCCATCTTGGCCCCTTGTCGAGCATTTGCCCCTTCCCATGCTCGATGGCCGAGGCCATCCCGACCGTGCCGGGAACCGCCCCGACCATCAACGCCAGTGCGGCCAGACCGGCCCCCAGCTTCTTCTTCCATGCCGTCATAATCGGCACTCCTTTCCATTTGTGCACAATGGTGCCGGGTCAGCAGGAATGCAGCCCGGTGAGGAGCAGTCGGGGTAGGGAGCCAACCGGTTCAAAATTCTGGTCAATAGCTCGGCCGAGCTTTTGAGCATGTCAGCATTGTGGAACGACCTTGCAGTCCGGGCAGTCCCGAACGGCGCAAGGGAGCATCGCCCCTTCGCGCCGTCCTTGTTCCGGATTTCAGTCGAGATAGTAGACGATCGTCGTCACGACCCGCACCCGCTGGTCAGGGGTGGAGGCAGTGCTCGAACCGCCGCCTTCTTCATCACCTCCGCCCGCATCGCGGCCCGAGACCGAGAAGTAGCCCTGCGAGGCCGAGCGGATCCCGCCGACCGATGCACCCGAATCGTCGGCGAATTTCTCCGCCGCCTGCCGCGCATCCTTGGTCGCATCGCCGATCATCGCCGGTTTGATCTTGTCGAGCAGGGTATATTCGTAGCTGACATAGGTGCCATCGACGACCAGGCCCTGCTGCGCCAGCGCGTCCTTGCTGCGTTCGACCTGCTGGATGCCCGCGACATTGTCGGTCGAGAGCGCAATCTCGCGCCGCACGGTATAGATCGTCCGCCCGGTCGGCTTGTCCTTGATGTACTCGGCGCTTTGCGAAATCGCGGCACTGCCCGGTTCGGTCGCGCTGCCGGTGAAGCCCTTGTCCTTCAGGTAGGCCCGGATCGTCGCTGTGTGCTTGTCGACCCCCGCCAGCGCTTCGGCCAGGGTGAAGGCGCTGTCCGAATAGTTGACGCTCCAGGTCGCGCGGTTGGCGGTAACGTCGCGCTGCGCCACGCCGCGCACGGTCACCTCGCGGTCGGTGCGCTGCATCCGGACGAGGCCATTGGCGAGCGCCGCCGAGCCGAGGCCGAAGCCCAGCGCCAGAATTCCCGCCCCGCACAGCACTGCGACGCGGTTGTTGGTGATGATCGATTCTCCGATTTTGTGTGCCAGTGTCATGGCCGTTTCTCCACGCCGCGGCAGGGTGCCTTGGCTGGTGTCGACCTAGCGGTGAGTTGTGGCAAAATTACGACGAACGGAGGCTGGATTCTTCCCATTTTGCGAAGCCAAATGGGGAGGTGGATGGCCCGCAAGGGCCAGACGGAGGGGTCAGTCCTCTTCGAATATCCCCTCCGTCAGCCGCTTCGCGGCTGCCACCTCCCCAAATGCGCTTCGCGGGCCGAAGGCGACCGCAGGACAATTTGGGAAGAATCGAGAGTAGAAAACGCCAGGGGGCCTGTAAGCCGGGTTCTGTCCGGCGGGCGGTATCTTTCGAC
>CAZVMC010000163.1:0-4384 GCA_964628635.1 uncultured Novosphingobium sp.
CAAGCGTTCAACTGGTTTGGCCCGGTTGAAAGCGAAGTCACCATCGGTACCAGTCTGCTGGCGCTATTTGCCTTCGGACTTGTCACTCTGACCGCGCACTGGGTGGGGAAAAGCAACCGAATTCCCTTGAAAGCGCTCTAGCGAAGCTGCGCCAGCGGGGCTATGCGCTCGCGCATGTCTCAGCCCGCCAGCACGATCACCCCTGATGTTGTCGCCGCCCACGGGCTGTCCGAAGAGGAATACCAGCGCGTACTCCACGCGTTGGGGCGCGAGCCAAACATGGTCGAGCTGGGGATCTTCTCGGTCATGTGGTCCGAGCATTGCTCGTACAAGTCGAGCCGGATCCATCTAAAAAAGCTGCCCACTGAAGCGCCGTGGGTAATCTGCGGTCCGGGCGAGAACGCGGGTGTTATCGATATCGGCAATGGCCAAGCCGCGATCTTCAAGATGGAATCGCACAACCACCCGAGCTACATCGAACCCTACCAAGGCGCGGCAACCGGCGTAGGCGGCATCCTGCGCGATGTATTCACCATGGGCGCTCGCCCCGTCGCCAACATGAACGCGCTGCGTTTTGGCCGGCCTGATCACCCCAAGATGAAGAGCCTCGTCAAAGGCGTGGTCGCGGGCATTGGCGGTTATGGGAACTGCGTTGGCGTGCCGACAGTTGGCGGCGAGACCAATTTCCACCCGGCCTATGATGGCAACATCCTGGTCAACGCGATGACCGTGGGCGTCGCCGATCAGGACAAGATTTTTTACTCCGCGGCCACCGGGGTGGGCAATCCGATCGTCTATGTCGGCTCCAAAACCGGGCGCGACGGCATCCACGGTGCAACCATGGCCAGCGCCGATTTCGGGGAGGACAGCGAAGAGAAGCGCCCGACCGTGCAGGTCGGCGATCCCTTCACCGAAAAGCTGCTGATCGAAGCTTGCCTTGAACTCATGGCGACTGACGCAATTGTCGCCATTCAGGATATGGGCGCGGCCGGACTCACCTCATCCAGCGTCGAAATGGCGACCAACGGCAAAGCCGGGATCGTGCTCGATATGGACAAGGTGCCGTGCCGCGAAGAGGGCATGACTCCTTATGAGATGATGCTGAGCGAGAGCCAGGAGCGGATGCTGATGGTGCTCAAGCCCGGCAAGGAACCAATGGCCGAGGCGATTTTCAAGAAGTGGGAGCTGGACTTTGCGGTGATCGGCGAGGTCACCGATACCGGCCACATGGTGCTGACGTGGAAAGGCGAAACGGTCTGCGACATCCCGCTGGGACCGTTGGCGGAAGACGCGCCGCTCTATGACCGCCCTTCGCTGAGCCTTGCCGAATACAAGACCTGGGCCAAGGTTCCCTCGCTCGGTACAATCCCAACCAGCAAGGACCCGCTGGCCGATCTGGTCACACTGATGCGCAGCCCCAGTCTCGCCAGCCGACGCTGGATCTGGGAGCAGTATGACAGCCAGGTTGGCGCCGACACTTTGCAGAAATCGGGCGGAGACGCTGCCGTCGTGCGGATCCACGGAACCCGCAAAGCGCTGGCGATCAGCACCGATTGCAATCCTCGCTATTGCTATGCCGATCCCTACGAAGGCGGCAAGCAAGCGGTGGCCGAGACTTACCGCAACATCTCAGCTGTCGGGGCCAAGCCCTTGGCGATCACCAATTGCTTGAACTTCGCCAACCCGCAGCGGCCCGAGATCATGGCGCAGATCGTCGAAGCCCTGCGCGGCATGGGCGATGCCTGCCGCGCGCTCGACTATCCGATCGTTTCGGGCAATGTCAGCCTTTACAATGAGAGTAAGGCCACTGGTGGCGGATCGGCGATCTTGCCCACCCCGGCAATCGGCGGAGTCGGGCTGATGGACGATCACGCCGCGATGGTCACGATTGCCTTCAAGGATGGTGCGCAGAAAATCATGCTGATCGGTGGGGATCCGCGCGCGCGGCCCGAACTGGGCCAGTCGCTGTGGCTGCGTGAAGTCCATGGCCGCGAGGCTGGCGCACCCCCGCCGGTCGATCTTGCGGCGGAACGGCGCAATGCGGAATTTGTCCGGCGGATGATCGCCGAAGGTTATGTCACCGCAGTGCACGATGTCTCCGATGGCGGGGTGCTGGTGGCCGTGGCCGAAATGGCGCTGGCCGGCGGCATCGGCGCGCGGCTGGAAGTCGGCGCGTTCGAGGACAAGGTTGACCGCGAAAAGGTCCAGCACGCCTGGTCGCTGTTTGCCGAGAATCAGGGGCGTTATATCGTCACCGAAACCTTCGATTCCGATGCGGTGGAAAAGCTCGCCCGCGATGCCGGAATCGGCTGCTGCTTCATCGGCTGGACCGGCGGCGAGACGATCGCTGTCTGCAAAGGTGAGGATGCGATCTATCCGGAACTCCCCGTCGTCGATCTGCGTGAAGCGAACGAGGCCTTTTTCCGCGACTGGATGGAAGCCTAAGCCATGCCCGCAGCGGGCTATTCCGGCACGCCGCTGGCCCGAAAGCTCTCGCTGCGCGACGGGATGCGGGTCTGGTTCGTTGCCATGCCTGAAAGCGTGTTCGAAGAAATCGCCGAATATGCGCTGGAGCTGACGCTGGTTGCTGAACCGGCGCGCGGGATCGACGGTGCGCATATCTTCGTCACCGAGCGCGCGGTGCTCGCTGAATGCCTGGCGGCGCTGCGCCACCAGATTGCGCCCGATGGTCAGGTCTGGGTGAGCTGGCCCAAGAAAGCAGCGAAGATGCCGACCGACATCACCGAAGACACGATCCGCGAACTGTGCCTGCCGATGGGTTTTGTCGACACCAAGGTCTGCGCGGTTGATGAGGTTTGGTCGGGACTTAAGCTGGTGATCCGCAAGGAACTGCGCTGAGCAAGCTCAGGCAGCCTGCTTCACCGGGGCCATCAGATCATAGGGATCCACTCCCTTGGCGCGCCACATTGCGTGCGCCTGCGTGTAGTACTTCGGCGTCTCGATGTTGAGCAGCCGCCGCACTTCCGCGATCGGAAGCGGCAGCAGTTCGGTGATCGCCATTTCGACCAGTCGCGGGCAGGCTTTGCCCATCTTCTGCGCTTCGCGCACCGAACGGAACACCGGCACCTTGACCGGATGCTTGCGGATTTCCAGCCCGCCAGCATAGCCAAGGAACAGGTGCGCCGGGCTGGGTTGCTGGCTGTAGGTGAAGGCCAGCACGCATTGCTCGCCCAGCGCATCGCGGCCAAACCCGGTCAGGATGTGGAGCAGATCGTGGGTATCGCGCATCCGGTTGAAGTACCAGGTCACCTGATCGTCCCAGTACATGTCTGCCGACCGGTTCTTGTCGAGTTCGTCAACCAGCCCCTGCGCTGAAAGGCCTTCGCGCTCCATGAAATCGCAATAGACCTGGGCAAGGCTTCCCGCTGGCATCTGGCGTAGCGCTGCGTGATCGTCGAGAATTGCGACCAGCGAAGGCTCCTTGCGGCGGATTTCCTGCGCGCGATCCGTCTTGAGGAAAGCCAGCGCCGCATCGTAAATCCCGCGCCACGGCAGAGCCTGAAAAATCTCGGTAACTTGCGAGGTATCTTCCTTGTCCTTCACCAGTTCCTTGAAGTGCCGCCAGGCGCGCGGCAGATCATAGCGCATCTCAGGACGGCCCGGCAGCATCATCGGCAGATCGGGCGCGGCGAAATCGACGTGCGCCTGACGCTGCGATGGGGGAATTGCGAAATGGGCAGAGTGCATGTTCATGGCAAGGCCTGCATCGTCGGGTTACTTACACGGCTGTCAATATCCGAGTTTATAGTGGCAGACAAGTTGCAATTCACTTACCCATCGCCTCCGAGGATTCGAGGGGAAGAGCGATGAACCGCCGCTGGCCGTTGGCCTTGGGGATTGCGCTGGCGGGCGCGGCAGTCTGGCTTGGGCTGGAAGTTGGTGCGACCCAGGCCGAAGGCTGGCAACTCGCCGCACGCTGGACCGCGCGGGTCGGCTTTCCGGTGTTCGTGGTTACCTACAGCGCCTCTTCGCTTGCCAAGCTATGGCCTTCACCACTCACCTGCTCGCTGTGGCAGAACCGCCGCTGGTGGGGTTTGGGTTTCGCAGCAAGCCATACAATTCATCTGATCGCGCTGGTCACTTATCTCAACATCGGACCCGAAAGCCGCAGCCTTGCTTCGCTCGTTCCGGGCGGCACGACCTATTTGTTGATCTTCGCGATGGCGCTTACCTCGAACGATGCGGCGATGCGTGCGCTTGGCAAGAACTGGAAGCGGCTGCACACATTGGGCATTCACGCGATCTGGCTGACTTTCTTTGTCGCTTATGCAGGGCGGATTTTCCAACCGGAGACCCAGGTCGAAGGCGTGATTGCAACGACGATCGGATTGGCCGCGCTGGGCCTGCGGATCGCGGCGTGGCG
>CAZVMC010000164.1:0-4262 GCA_964628635.1 uncultured Novosphingobium sp.
TAGAGCGCGCTCGCGCAGCGAAAGTCAACCTGCCGAGTAGAATGGCTCTGGCTGAGAACCTGACGCAGATTGTCAGGCTTGGCTGCTACGAATCCCGAGTTAGTCTTTGCCTATCGCGGAGACGCCTGTCGGAGCGGACTTGATGGACAGAAGAGTTGCAATCCTTGCGCTGGCAATCGGCATCGGCGGTTTTGGCCAACCGCTGCTGGCGCAAAGCGAGCAACCCGCGCCGGTGGCGGATCGCAGCCCCATCGTCGTAACCGGCCGGGCGCCCGGCGAAAGCGCGCAGGATGCCGCGCGGGCTTTTGTCCGCGAAGTCTCCGCCGCACCAGTTTCCGGACAGTTCGCCCGCTGGAAGGCGCCGGTTTGTGTAAAGGTGATCGGCCTTTCGGACGAGCAAAATGCGCAGGTTGCAGCGCGGATCGTAGCTGTCGCCAAAGAGGCAAAGGTGCGGCTGGGCAAGCCGGGTTGCAAAACCAACCTGCTGATTGCATTCTCCCCCGATGCCAATGCCCTGACCAATGAGATGGCCGGTTTGGATAGCCGTCGCTTCTCGCAATTGACGCCTGAAGAACGCCAGCTGCTCACCGCCAGTCAGCTGCCGGTACGCTGGTGGTACAATACACGCGTTGAAGGCGTTGATGGCCATAGGTTCGGCGGCGAAAGTGCGATGCTGCTCAACGCCCAAGTTGAAGGTGCAACTGGAGAAGCCACCTCACCCACTGGTCCAGGAATTGCATCGCGCGAAGACAGCGTGGTGGTCGATGGCTATAACACCAGCTTGGTTGGCACCCGGGTCCGCGCGCTGGTCGAGCAGGCAACCGTGGTGATCGATGTCAAGCTGACGACCGGGCGCACGCTCGATACGGTGGCCGTCTATGCCGCGATGGTCACACTGGCCCGGGTAAAACTGGGGACGCAGGTGGCGGACTCAGGCTCGATCCTCTCGCTGTTCACCCCCGGTGCGAGCCCGCCGAACGAGCTCAGTCCAACCGACCGCGCTTACCTTGCCGCGCTTTACCGCATCCCCGCCAACCGTGAAGCCCGCCAACAGGAGCGCGCAATTGCCGCGCAGATGGTGAAGTTGATGGCGGAGGACGGGGCGGACTAAACTGTCCCGGCCCGCGCCTGGTTGAGCGCGAACAGGCGCGCCAGCACCTCGTCGTCGCTCATCCCTTCGGCCCAGTCCGCGCCCCAGCCATAGGCGGCCGCGACTGCCGCATCGAGATCGGCGTGGGCATTGGCGAGCCATTGCGGCCGCGCGTTGTAGAGGTTGGTGAGGGTGCGCTTTTTTAGCTCCTGCGCCGCCGCCTCGTCGCGCGGCAGGATGCGGTCGGGATAGCCGGGAACGACCTCGGGCTGGCGCACCACCAGATCGGCGGGGTTGAGCCAGTTCTCACGCAGTTCGTTGAGCGCGGCGGCGGACTGCGCGATGGCAATCGCGCGAGGATCGGCGGCGTAGTCGGCGGCGGGGATATTCGGGGTGAGGCCTTCGGGGAAGGGGAAGGTTTCGAAGGTGGTCGAGGGGGTGTAGCGGGGCCGGTCTTCGAGCGAGGTACCCATGCGCAGCGCCCACAATTCGTGGAAGCGCGAATGGAGGATGCCGAAGGTGGTGTCGTCATCGCGAACAATGGCAAGCAGAGCGTGATCCGGACAAATCGCCGTTTCAAGCCACTTGAATACCCGGTGCTTGGCGATCCCGGGGGTTACGATCACCCGGCTGAATGGTTTCATTGCGGCCCACATCCCCGGGCGAGGCTCCATGTGTCGCCACCAATACTTGGCGTAGTTTACCCGCCGATTGCGCCGTCGCTCGGGTTCGACGTGGATAATGGAATGCGCGAACGGCGCTTCGTATAGAGCAGCCTCGGTCTCGCCCATCGACCAACCGAAATCGATGATCCACTTATCCGCAGGTCGGCGGGTGATATCCATCCCGTTAGCCCACGGACGCAATACGTCCGCGTTCGGCTTGCCATTCGGGTTGAGCGGACGTGTCAGCCAGTCGCGCGCAAGCGAGCCGGGAATATCGAAAGCACCGCCTTTGGTATCGCCCATAAAGGCAATCCGGGCGTTCTCAGCTAGCGTCTTGGACTTGGTCAGATCGCTGTCTGAGCCGGTCAAATCCGCGTTGATGCTCTCGACTTCGCGACCGTCCAGCATCGGCGAAACAGCTTCGCTGGCCGCAAATGACAACAGCGAGACGCGCACCGCCGCGCCTTCCACGGTCCACGGTTCATTGCTCCAAGCCGCGAACAGGCCACGCTGTTCGGCGATCGGTTCAAGGACGCTGCGGTTAGCCCCGCCCCGGATCGAGTTGGTCGCAACCAGTCCGACCCGGAGGTGCTTGTTTGCAACCAGTCGGAACCATCCGATCGCGATCCAGTAGGCAACCAGATCGGCCTCAGGCGGAACCATTCCAGCATAGGCTTGGAACAACTGCTCAACATATTCGTCGCCAAGGCCATCGCGCAGCCGCTTGCCCCCCAAAAACGGCGGGTTCCCCACCACCACGTCCGCTTCCGGCCATTCCGCGCGCGTCCCGTCCTCGGCCAGCACCGCATCACGGCATTCAATGGTTTCCAGCGGTTTGAGCACCGGATCGCGCGAAGGTTCGAAGCCGTTCTTGCGCATCCACTGGATGTCGCCGATCCAGACTGAAGTGCGCGCCAGTTCGGCGGCAAAGGGGTTGAGTTCGATCCCCAGCACATTGGCCGGGCCGACCTCTGGCGTGACCAGCGGCACCCCCAGCGCTTCGGCATCGGTGTTCACCCGGTGCTCAATATCCTTGAGCAGTTTCAACGCGACATAGAGGAAATTGCCCGAACCGCAGGCGGGATCAAGCACCCGGAACGCGCGCAGCTTGGCCATGAAGCCATCGCGCACCGCCTTTACCTCAGCCCGGGCGGCGCGGACGCTTTCGGTTGCCGCGCGCACTTCCCTGGCCAGCGCGTCAAGCTCGCGCACCAGTTTCTGGCGCGGCGCATCGGGAAACAGATCCGCCTGCGCCCCGCGCTTTAATGCCCCTTCGAGCGCGCGGACTTCGGCTTTCAGTTCGCCGTGAGTCGCAGCTTTTTCAGCCACTGCTGCCGCCGCTGCTTCGGCCGCCTCAACCGCTGCGGTTGCCTGCCCCAGCAGTGCCAGCCATTCGGCGGTCAGCGGTTCGGCGATGGTCGGGCCGACGATCAGCTCAATCTTGGCGCGATCGGTATAATGCGCGCCAAGCTGGCTGCGCTTGTCCGGATCGAGCCCGCGTTCGAACAGCGTTCCCAGAATTGAAGGATCGATCTCGCCCCAGTGCTGCTTGCACGCCGCGTGCAGCAGATCGATGTCCCCGTCATTGAGCGGCAGCACCGCATCGTCATCGAACAGCCCGCCGTTGAACCAGGCCACCCGTTCCAGCCCCAGCCGCCCGCCCGTGCTCATCAGGCGGAACAGATCGCTCGCCAGCTCGGCAAAGTCGGCGGGTTTGCGGCGGCTTTCCAGCACCAGCCGTTCAAACATCTTGTTGGGCAGCAGATCGACATCTTCAGCAAACATGCAGAACGCGCAGCGCACCACGAAATGGGCCACGGTGGTGGCATCGTGCCCCCGATCGCGCAGCCGCTGCGCCAGCGTGGCGAATTCCCGCGCGACCTCTTCGGTCAACATCTGCACGGTCTTGGTCGGCTTGAACGCCTCAGGATCGATGAAGGCCTGTTTCAGCCGATCGCGCACCTTGCCATCGCGCAGATCCTCCAACGCGAACTCATGCACTTCGGCGACGCTATTGGTGAAATTGGTGTGGACCTGTATCCGGTCCATGTCCGAGACGATCAGCAGCGGCGGATTATCAAGATTGCGGCTGTAGCGCAGCAGCTGTTGCAGCGCCTTGTCCAGATTGGCGTGGCGGCCCTTGTATTCCCAAGCGAAATGATCCTTGCGCCAGACATCGGCCCAGCCGCTGCCGCCGGTTGTTTTCTCAACGCCTTTTTCGAAAGTGAACCATTCGCCCGCGGGATCGGCAGTGGCTGGATCGGCCACGCCGAGCAAGGCGCACAGATCGTTGAAGTGACTCTGCGAGCCGCTGCTTTCCTTCAGCTCACTGGAGCGCCACTTGGTAACGAAATCGTGTGGGGTCATGTCACCCGGCCTAAGCCGCAATCGGCGCTCCGACTAGACTGCCCGGAGCTTGTCCGCAGCTTACTTCGCCGCCACCCCGGGCGCATGCTTCTGCATCAGCTTGTAGGCTTTCTCGTACCACTCATTGCCCGGATAGTTCG
>CAZVMC010000165.1:0-4249 GCA_964628635.1 uncultured Novosphingobium sp.
TCTGCGGCGATGTCGGCTTCGGCAAGACCGAGGTCGCGCTGCGCGCCGCCTTCGTCGCCGCAATGAGCGGGCAGCAGGTCGCGCTTATCGCCCCGACCACGCTGCTTGCGCGCCAGCACTTCAGTGGTTTCGTTGAGCGGTTCGCAGGCTTCCCGCTCAACATCGGCCGGCTTTCGCGGCTGGTCTCCGCCAAGGAAGCGACAGCTACGAAGGCAGGGCTAGCCGATGGAACGATCGATATCGTCATCGGCACCCACGCGCTGCTCGCAAAGACATTGAAGTTCAAGCGGCTTGGCCTTGTAATTGTTGATGAAGAGCAGCGCTTTGGGGTCAATCACAAGGAAGCGCTCAAGCAGCTGCGCACCAACGTCCACGTCCTCACTCTCACCGCAACGCCTATCCCGCGCACCTTGCAAATGGCGATGAGCGGCCTGCGCGAACTCTCGACCATCCAGACCCCCCCGGTCGACCGGCTGGCGGTGCGCACCTACGTGATGGAATGGGACGACATGGTGATGCGCGAGGCCCTGCTGCGCGAGCATCACCGCGGCGGCCAGAGCTTCATCGTAGTCCCCCGGATCGCCGATATGGCCGATGTCGAGGAGTGGCTGCGCAAGACCGTGCCCGAGGTCCGCTTCGTGACCGCGCACGGCCAGATGACCCCGACTGAGGTCGAAGAGCGGATGAGCGCGTTCTACGAAAAGCGTTACGAAGTCCTGCTTTCGACTACCATTGTTGAGAGCGGGCTAGACATTCCCAGCGCCAATACGATCATCATCCACCGCGCTGACCGCTTCGGCCTCGCCCAGCTATACCAGCTGCGCGGCCGGGTCGGCCGATCCAAGCTGCGCGCCTATGCCTATCTGACTACTCCTGCCGACACCGTTCTCTCAGAAGTGGCGGAGAAGCGCTTGAAAGTGCTGGGTGATCTCGATTCGCTTGGCGCCGGGTTCCAACTTGCCAGCCACGATCTCGATATTCGCGGCGCTGGCAATCTGCTGGGTGACGAACAGTCCGGGCATATCCGCGAGGTAGGCTTCGAACTCTACCAGTCGATGCTTGAAGATGCGATTCTGGAGGCCAAGGCTGGCGGTGCCGGGCTGGCTAAGGATCGCTCTGCCCTCAGCCCGCAGATCACGGTTGATGCGCCGATCATGATTCCGGAAGGCTATGTGCCCGATCTGGCGGTGCGGATGGCGCTCTATCGCCGCCTCAACGATGCCGAGAACCAGGACGAGATCGAATCGCTCTCCGCCGAAATGATCGATCGTTTCGGCCCGCTACCCGCGCCCACCGCCAACCTGATCAAGCTGATCCAGATCAAACGTCAGGCAATCGCCGCCAATATCGCCAAGATCGATGTTGGCGCGAAGGGCACACTAGTGGCATTCCACAACGATAGTTTTGCCGATCCCGCCGGGCTGATCGCCTATGCCGCGCGGCTGAACGGCGTGATCAAGCTGCGGCCCGACAACAAGATTGCGGTCCAGCGCGCCTGGGGCGATCCCGCAGCGCGGCTCAACGGGTTGTTCCAGCTGACCAAGGGCCTCAGCGCGATTGCCCGCAACGCGGCAGCTTCGCATTAACCCGATTGCTGCTATCGCACCTGACATGACCGAGCGCCGCCGCCCTTCTGCCAAACCTGCCGTGGTGCGGCGCCTGGCCGATCTGCAAACCGCGATCGCCGATGATGAGGTAGAAATCCTGTTTCAGCCGCAGGTCGATATCGCCAGCGGAGCCGTCGTCGGCGTGGAAGCTCTGGCGCGCTGGCAGCACCCCGATATCGGCGAACTGGGGCCGGACAAGCTGTTCGATATTGCGACCCGCTCCAAGACCATTGCCGCACTCTCGCGCCACATTCAGGATCGGGCACTCGAACAAGCGGCGGCCTGGAAAGCGCCGCTCGATCAGTTGCGGCTTTCGGTCAATGTCACCAGCGAGGATCTGGCCGAGCCCAATTTCGCCATCGACAAGATCGAGCGTCTGCGCCGCACCGGCTTTCCGGCAAATCGACTGACGCTCGAAATCACCGAGGCTGGGCTTATCGCCGACCTCGACCGTGCCGCACAGGTGCTCGATGATTTGCGCGGGCAAGGCATTCGCGTCGCCATCGACGATTTCGGCACTGGCTACTCAAGCCTCGCCTACCTGAAGGCACTGCCGCTTGACTATCTCAAGCTCGACCGTGCGTTTACGCAAGACGTCGAAGGGTCGGCGAGGGCGCGCATTATCGTTTCAAGCGTGATCGGTATGGCCCGCGCCCTCAGCCTCACCGTGATTGCAGAAGGGGTGGAGACCGAACACCAGCGCGCCCTACTGACGAAAGAAGGTTGCGGTATCTATCAGGGCTTCCTCTGCGCACCGCCGCTCGGCGGCGATGCCTTGGCCGAATTTCTCGGCGACGGGCCGCGCAGCTAGACGTTGCCGAACGCCCAAGCTCGGCCTATTCCGCCGATATGAGCGCCGCCACTCGCCTCGCCTTGCTCCCATCCGACGCGCCGCGCGCTCAGGAAGCAGCCATCGCACTCGCCAAGGAGAGCAACTTCGTACCGATCGAAGAAGCAGACGTGGCCGTCGTGCTCGGCGGGGACGGGCACATGCTGCATGTCTTGCACGCCATGCTTGATTCGGGTCGTGTGATCCCCGCCTATGGACTCAACCACGGCACGATCGGGTTTCTGATGAACAAGGTCCGCTCGAGCCGGTCATTGGAGGAGCGGGTCGAGCGCGCCCGGGCGGTAGCGGTTCGGCCGCTGCTGATGACCGCGCGCAATGGCAATGGCGAAGAACAGCGGGCCTATGCCATCAATGAGGTGTCGCTGCTGCGCGAAACCCGTCAGGCCGCCAGTCTGGAGGTGACGGTCAACGGCAAAGTGCGGATGGCCAACCTTGCCAGTGACGGGATACTGGTCGCAACCCCGGCCGGATCGACCGCCTACAACCTCTCCGCCAACGGTCCGATCCTGCCGCTGGGATCGAACATGCTGGCGCTGACCCCACTCAGCCCGTTCCGCCCCCGGCGTTGGCGCGGGGCGATCCTGCCCGATCACTACGAAATTGGCTTTCGCGTGCTCGATCCGGAAAAGCGCCCCGTCGCCGCTGTGGCCGACCAGAAGGAACTGCGCGACATTCACGAGGTGAAGGTCAAGGTCGCACAAGAGCAGCAACTGACCCTGCTGTTCGACCCCGGACGGACACTGGAGGAGCGAATTTTCGCTGAACAGTTCGAGGTGTGATTTTCGCGCTTTTCCCGGCTTGCCAAACGCAATGCCGCTGTTATAGGCGCACCCCTGCCTGCAAAGGCTGCTCCCCGATAGCTCAGCGGTAGAGTAGGTGACTGTTAATCACTTGGCCGTAGGTTCGAATCCTACTCGGGGAGCCACTTTTCAAAAGCCCTGCCGCAAGGCGGGGCTTTTTGCTTTTCAGCCAACTGCCGCTTTGCAGTTCCGGTCAATCCATTGCTGATGGCTCGGCAACCCGTTGGCCGCCGCCGCAAGAGCCGCTTCGAGCTTGCCCAGCACTTCGCGCCCATCGCCCGGGCGGAGCGCCAGCAGTGGGTCGACGCCTCGGGGAATGTTGCCTTGCCCGATGTGCACCGCCAGCCAGCTGGGCGGGCCGAACAGATCGGCATCGCGCTGAACAAGGCGACCGTGGCGGCGGAAGTGTTCGATTTTCCACTCGACAGTATCGGGCACGCTCATCGCCGCGCAATAGCGCCACAGCTCGGAATCGTCGCGGGTGGTCAGCTTGTAGTGCAGGATGATGAAATCACGGATCCGCTCGTATTCGCTGATAGCGATGCGGTTGTACTCGTCGATCACCAGCGGATCGAAGCTGCGATCGGGGAAGAAGGCCAGCAGCTTGGCGATCCCGGCCTGAATCAGGTGGATCGAGGTGGATTCAAGTGGCTCCATGAACCCGCTCGACAGCCCGATCGCGATCACGTTCTTGTTCCAGAACGCGTTGCGCCGACCTGTCACGAAGCGCAGCGGGCGCGGATCGGCCAGCGCATCACCATCAAGGTTGGCCATCAGCGAAGTGGCCGCCTGATCCTCCGAGAGGAAGCTGCTGCAGAAGACATAACCGTTGCCGGTGCGGTGTTGCAGCGGGATCCGCCACTGCCAGCCCGCCTCACGCGCGGTGGAACGGGTGTAGGGGGTGAATTCACCGCCCTTGGCGCAAGGGACCGCCACAGCGCGATCGCAAGGGAGCCAGTGCGTCCAATCCTGATAGCCTGTCGCCAGCGCGC
>CAZVMC010000166.1:0-4117 GCA_964628635.1 uncultured Novosphingobium sp.
CCTGTCGTCATTTCCGCACGCTAGGGCGCGACCCTGAATGGCACAAGTCGAGATTCAACTTGCGACTCGCCGCCAAGAGTCGCAGCATTGGCCCATCCTGACGCGCCGAGCGCTCGGATACCGCGCCCGACGCGCCTTCAACCTAAAGGAGGCACGCGATGGGCAATACCCAAACTGGAGCGAATGGCGGCAATCAAGCAACCCGTGCGGTCGCGCTGGTGGGGCCGGCCGGCACGGGCAAGACCAGCCTCGCCGAGGCGCTGCTTTACGCGAGCGGCGCGATCAACCGCCAGGGCAGCGTGGAAGCTGGCAACACGGTGGGCGATGCCAGCCCGGAGGCGCGCGCACGCGGCGGCTCAACCGAAATCAATCTGACCCACTTCGATTACCTGGGCGACCGCTTTGCCCTGCTCGATCTGCCGGGCGGCGCGGGCTTTGCTGCCGATGGCCTCGCCGCATTACAATCGGCCGATATGGCGATCGTCGTGATCGACCCGGCGCCCGAGCGCGCCGCGTTGGCCGAACCGACACTGCGCAGGCTCGACGAACTGGGCTTGCCGCACGCCGTGTTCATCAACAAGATCGAGAACGCCCGCGCCGGTGCAGTGCGCGAGCTGATTGCCGAGCTGCAACCGATGAGCCGCGAGCCGCTGGCGCTGCGGCAGATCCCGATCCGGGAGGCCGATCATGTGACGGGCTATGTCGATCTCGCGCTCGAACGCGCATATCGCTACCGACCCGGCAAGGAGAGCGAACGCGTCGAGATTCCAGGCGATGTGCTCGACCGCGAAAAGGCCGAACGCACCCACCTGCTCGAAACACTGGCCGATTTCGATGATGCGCTGATGGAAGCCTTGCTGATGGACGAAGTGCCCGATCAGCAGGTGGTGATGGCCGATTTGGCCGCCGACACTGCTGGCAACAAGGTTGTGCCAGTCGTGCTTGGCTCTGCCCTCAGTGACGGCGGGGTCCATCGGCTGCTCAAGCTGTTGCGGCATGAAGCGCCGGCGCCCGCTGCGGCAGCTGAACGGGTCGGTGCTGACGGCGGCGCCCTGCACGTATTCAAGATCGCCAACGGCGGGGCAATGGGACGGCTGACGCTGGGCCGGGTGCTGGGCGGCGGCCTTAGCGAAGGTGACGAACTGGTCGTCGGCGGCGAGGCCGCGCGGACCGGCTCGATCTTCTTCGTGCAAGGTGAGAAAACCGCAAAGCAAGGCGCGGCCCAGCCCGGGGACGTGGTTGCCGTGGCCAAGGTCGATGGCGCGCGCAGCGGGATGCTGCTCGCGCCAAAGAGCGGCAGTACTGGCGAGCTGCACATCGCCTATCCGCCGCGCAACGCTGCACTCGCGATAGTCACCAAAGACCGCAAGGACGACGTCAAGCTCTCCACCGCGCTGCACCGGCTCTGCGAAGAGGACCCGGCGCTCGAATGGCATCAGGACGAAGGCACCCACGAAACGATCCTCCGCGGGATCAACGATGAACACCTGCAAGTCGTGCTCGGGCGGCTGCAGCGGCGTTATGGGGTGGCAGTGGAAAGTCGCCCACCGCGCATCGCCTACCGCGAATCGATCCGCAAAGGTGCTTCGGTGCGCGGCCGCCACAAGAAGCAGTCGGGCGGACACGGTCAGTATGGCGACTGCGTGATCGAGATCCGCCCATTGCCGCGCGGCGAGGGTTTCAGCTTCGAAGACAAGATTACCGGCGGGGCCATCCCCCGGCAGTATATTCCGGCGGTCGAAACGGGGATTAGGGACGCGATGGAGAAAGGTCCGCTGGGTTTTCCGGTGGTTGATGTCGCCGTCACTCTGACCGATGGCTCGTTTCACGCGGTCGATTCATCCGAACTGGCATTCCGACTAGCGGGCAAGCTCGCCATGACGGACGCGCTTGCTCAATCGGCACCCTACCTGCTCGAGCCCGTGATGAAGGTGACGGTCGATACGCCTGCGGGAACCGGGTCAAAGGCCGGATCGGTGCTTTCGGCGCGACGCGGGCAGATTTTGGGGCTGTCACCACACCCCGATTGGGCCAGGTGGGAGCGAGTCGAGGCGACGCTGCCGGAATCAGGAATCCACGGTCTCGATGCCGAGCTGCGCTCGCTGAGTCAGGGGCTCGCGAGCTACACGGCAGAGTACGACCATTTGGCCGAACTGGGCGGAAAACTGGCGGATGACGTGGTCAAGGCAGAGGTGATGCGGACCTCGCATTAGGGCGCATTGCGCACCGCCAGCGCAGCGATTTCCTTGAGCAGCTTCGCGGCGACGATCGCGGTGCGTTGGTGCTGGTCGAAACGCGGGTTGTATTCGACGATGTCTGCGCCGACGATCGCGCTGGTCTGGCGGCGCAGTACTGTGAGCACTTCGCGCACGGTCAACCCACCCGGCTCCGGATGCGAAACGCCGGGCGCTTCGCTTGGGTCGATCCCGTCAAGATCGAGACTAATGTAGAGCGGTCCGCTCAGAACTGGGGCACTGTCCGGCGTGAACTCCGCCATTGGCACCACTTCAACGCCAAAGCGGATGGCCTGGTCGCGGCAATGACGATTTTGGGTGCGAATCCCGACCTGCACCAGCCGCCGAGCGAGGCCCGCCTCCATGATCCGCGCAAAGGGCGAGGCATGGCTACGCGGATTGCTATCAAAGTCAGCATAGATATCGGGATGAGCATCGAAATGGAGAATGTCGACCGGGCCATGAGCTGCGTGCACCGCCTCCAGGATCGGCCAGGTGACGGAGTGATCGCCGCCCAAGAGCAGTGGTACCACTCCATTGGACAGGCTTGTCGCCACATGATCGCGGATCCTTGCATGATCGCCGGGTTCTTCGGTGAGCGGCAGATCACCCCGATCCTCGAGCATGAAGTCAGTCCCCACCTCCAACCCATCCTCGCAGGCGAGATTGCCGCGGTCGCTCCACAGTGCTTGCCGGATCAGGGGTGGGGCCAGCGCAGGACCGCGTTCAAACGACGAGTTTGCGTCGGTCGGCAGGCCGATAATGTGAAAGGTGGGGATCATCCTTCCCCCCTAGCCGGTCGTCTCGAGCCAAGTCGAGATAGCAGGCAATGTACGCGGATCTTCCATTTCGCACGATGCCAAATGGGCATGGGCTCTGGCCCACAAGGCGAAAACCGGCGCGGGCCTATGCGAGGCACCGCGCCGGTTCCGGTTTCTGGAGGACGCCCGAGGGTTTGGGGACGCGGGCGCCCTCCCTCGGAGATCAGGTGTCGTCGTCCCCGTCGGGACCCGTCATCATCTCTCCGGCAAGACCTTCGGTTTGGCCGCGGATCGCCGCCTCCAGCCGGTCGCAATGTTCGGGATTGTCCTTAAGCCAGGTCTTGGCGTTCTCACGCCCCTGGCCAATGCGGATACTATCGTAGGAGAACCAGGCGCCAGACTTCTCGACAATTCCGGCCTTGACGCCGAGGTCGAGGATTTCGCCGATCTTGGAGATCCCCTCGCCATACATGATGTCGAATTCGACCTGCTTGAACGGCGGGGCAACCTTGTTCTTGACCACTTTCACCCGGGTGGTGTTGCCGACGATATCGTCACGATCCTTGATCTGCCCGGTACGGCGGATATCGAGCCGGACCGAAGCGTAGAACTTGAGCGCATTGCCGCCGGTGGTGGTTTCGGGATTGCCGTACATCACCCCGATCTTCATCCGCAGCTGATTGATGAAAATCACCATGCAGCGCGAGCGGCTGATCGAGCCGGTCAGCTTGCGCAGCGACTGGCTCATCAGGCGCGCCTGAAGGCCCACATGGCTATCCCCCATCTCGCCTTCGATTTCCGCGCGCGGCACCAGCGCCGCGACCGAATCGACCACCAGCACGTCGATCGCGTTCGAGCGCACGAGGGTGTCGGTGATTTCGAGCGCCTGTTCGCCGGTATCGGGCTGCGAGACGATCAGCTCGTCGATGTCGACGCCCAGCTTCTTGGCATAGACCGGATCGAGCGCGTGCTCGGCGTCGACGAAGGCGGCGGTGCCGCCGTTCTTCTGCGCTTCGGCAATCACGTGCAGCGCCAGGGTGGTCTTGCCCGAGCTTTCCGGACCGTACACCTCGATCACCCGGCCGCGCGGCAGGCCGCCGATGCCGAGCGCGATATCGAGCC
>CAZVMC010000167.1:0-4102 GCA_964628635.1 uncultured Novosphingobium sp.
AGAACTTCACCGGGATCGACAGCCCCTATGAAGCGCCGGAAAATCCGGAAATCACGGTCAACACCGTGGACATGACTGCCGAAGAGGCCGCAGAGTTCATCATCCGGGAGCTGATGCCGCTCAAATGACCCGCGCCACGATGACCGATGCCGAACTAGCCACGCACCTCGCCGAAGTCGCCGGGCGCATTCTGCTTGAGGTGCGCGGATCGGGCCTGCTTTCGGCGCAGACGCTGGGCAAGGCCGGCGACCAGACCGCCAACCAGTTCCTGATCCACGCGATCCGCGAGCACCGGCCTGACGACGGGCTGCTGTCCGAAGAAGAGCAAGACAATTTCGAGCGGCTCGCCCATTCGCGGGTCTGGATTATCGACCCGGTCGACGGCACCCGCGAATTCGGCGAGGCGCGTAGCGACTGGGCGGTCCATGTCGGGCTGGCGATCGACGGCGAGGCCAGTGTGGGCGCGGTCGGGCTGCCCGGACTTGGCCTCGTTCTGCGCAGCGATCAGCCGCAATCGCTGCCCCCCGCTGCCGCAAAACCGCGCATGGTGGTGAGCCGCACCCGGCCTGCCAAAGAGGCCTTGGCGGTGGCCGAAGCGCTTGGGGCAGAGCTGGTGCCGATGGGCAGCGCCGGGGCCAAGGCCATGGCAGTGGTGCGCGGTGAGGCGGAAATCTATCTCCACACCGGCGGCCAGTTCGAATGGGATTCCTGCGCGCCGGTCGCAGTAGCGGCGGCCCATGGCCTGCACGTCAGCCGCGCCGACGGGACGCCGCTGCGCTACAACCAGAATAATACCTATCTGCCCGACCTGCTGATCTGCCGCCCGGAATATGCCAATGAAGTTCTTGATCTGGTGCGCGGACAGTTGAAATGATCCCCGATCCTTTATTCGACTTTACCGGCAAGGTCGCCCTGATCACCGGCGGTTCGCGCGGGCTGGGCTATCAGATGGCCAAGGCCCTGGCCGAGCGGGGCGCCGATGTGATCATCGCCAGCCGCAAGCTGGAAGCCTGCGAGGCGGTGGCCGACGAAGTCCGCGCGCTGGGCCGCCGCGCGCTGGCCGTGGCCTGCCACGCCGGCCGCTGGGGTGAGATCGATGCGTTGATCGCGGCGAGCTACGACGAGTTTGGCCGGGTCGACATCCTGATCAACAACGCCGGCATGGGTCCGCGTGTGCCGAGCCACGAAGTGACCGAAGAGCTGTTCGATTCGGTGATCAACCTCAACTTCAAAGGGCCATTCCGGCTGGCCAGCCAGATTGCCAAACGGATGTTCGACGGGGTTGGCGGGACGATCATCAATGTTTCGTCGACCGGATCGCTCGTCCCTTTGCCAGCCGTCGTGCCCTATGGCTCATCGAAAGCCGCGCTCAATGCCATGTCGGTCAGCCTCGCGGCCGAATATGCCCCCAAGGTGCGGGTCAACACCCTGTCGCCCGGCCCGTTCCTGACCGATATCGCCAAAGCCTGGACCGAAGAAGCGCGGACCCAGTCCGGCAATGCCCGCGGTCGCCCGGCCGATCCGCAGGATATCCTCACCGCCGCGCTGTTTCTGGCCAGCCCGGCTTCGGTCAACGTCACCGGCAGCCTGGTGCGCTGCGACGGCGGTCAGCACTGATCGATTCACCGCGTTTCTTGACATTTGCTGCGGCAATGTCGTGGAAGTGTCATATCTCACTGGAACAGAGCCGCCAGACGAATCGCAGTGGCGCGTTGCGCGGTGCTGTGCCAGTGTCTCTGAATTGATATTCCGATTCCCGGGGGAATGAGTGTGCAGGTTGCAAGAGTACTACGCGGCGGGCTGACGCTCGCCTTGGCCGCGATGGCATCCGCTGCGATGGCAGGTGTCCCGGCCGACCCGGCGGGCTCGGGCGTGATTATTGGCGCAGTCAACTGGCTGCAAGGCACTTTGCTGGGTACCGTCGCGACTGTCGCCGCGGTGATCGCGGTGGCGGCAGTGGGCTTCATGATGCTGACCGGGCGGATCAACTGGCGCCACGGCGCGGTGGTGATTCTGGGTTGCTTCATCCTGTTCGGGGCGGCGAGCATTGTGGCGGGCATTCGCGCCGCGGCGGCCGGCGGCTAAGACCAGGCCATGGCTGCCTTCAAACGCGATACGGTGTTTCTGGCGCTGACGCGCCCGCAGATGTTCGCGGGCGTGACCTACAACTGGTTCGTGGTGAACATGATCGTTTGCCTTGAGCTGTTCCTGATCTTCAAATCGTTCTGGGCGCTTGGCGCTGCGCTGGTGA
This sequence comes from uncultured Novosphingobium sp., assembly GCA_964628635.1. GTDB lineage: Bacteria > Pseudomonadota > Alphaproteobacteria > Sphingomonadales > Sphingomonadaceae > Novosphingobium. The sequence continues at coordinate 2,252 of CAZVMC010000167.1, forward strand.
TCCACCTGATTGGCATGGTTGCCTGCCTGCGCGAGCCGCGCTTTTTCGATCTCTGGATCACCCGCGTCAGCCGCTGCCCGCGCGTCAAAAATTACAAGCTGTGGGGATGCAACTCCTACCGCCCCTGACCAAGGACCCGGGCGTGATTGCGCGCGAGAAGTCGGCAGGCACGCACCTGCCCTATGCCCGCCACGTTGACGACGTGACGCTGGAAACCCGCGACGGGTTGCTGCTGCAAACGATCCGGCTGGGCGGGCTGCTGTTCGAAACCGCCGATACCGACGAGTTGAACTACCGCGCTGAGCTGCGCGACGCGACGCTCAAAGCCATCGGTTCATCACGGTTCGCGGTTTACCACCACGTCGTTCGCCGCCGCGCCGAAGCCACACTCGAAGCGCGCTTTCCGGACGAATTCTCGCGCGAGCTCGATGCCAAATGGCGCGCGCGGCTCGCCAAGCGGGAAATGTTCGTCAACGAGTTATTCCTGACGATCGTCCGCCGCCCGCTGCAGGGCCGGACCGGCATGCTCGACCGGCTCCGCGGGCTCGCCGCCAAGACCAACGCGGTCGATCGCGCCGCCGCTTTCGCTTCTGAAAAGCGCGCGCTCGATGCCGCCAGCGAAGCCGTGGTCGCAGCGCTCGGATCCTATTCGCCGCGGCTGCTCTCGGTCTACCGGGATGAAGACGGACACCGCTCCGAACCGCTCGAGTTTCTGTCCTGGCTCTACAATGCCGAGATGCGCCCGGTGCTGCTGCCGCATGGCGATCTGGGCGAGCACCTGCCGTTCCGCCGCGCCAGCTTTGGGCAGGATGCCTTTGAACTTGGCCCGACCGGCAACCTGCCGCGCAAGTTTGGCGCGCTGATTTCATTGAAGGACTATCCTTCGCAGACGCTGCCGGGGATGTTTGACGAGCTGTACCGCATGCCGTTCGAGATGACGGTCAGCCAGAGCTTTGCTTTCGTCGAACGCGGCGAGGCGCTCAGCCGGATGAATTTCGCGCTGCGGCGGATGAAATCGACCGAGGACGAGGCGCTCTCGCTCCGCGCCGAACTGGCGCAGGCCAAGGACGATGTCGCCGCCGGACGCGCCGGCTTTGGTGAGCATCACACCACCATCGCAACTAGCGCCCCCAGTCTTGAGGCGCTCAACGCGCAAGTGGCCGAGGTCACGGCGGTGCTGGCCGATCTCGGCATCGTTGCGGTGCGCGAGGATATCGGGCTGGAGCCAGCGTTCTGGGCGCAGTTCCCCGCCAACTTCAAATATATCGCCCGCAAGGGCCTGGTTTCGACCAGCAATTTCGCGGGTCTTGCCAGCCTGCACAATTTCCCGGTCGGCCGCCCGCGCGGCAACCATTGGGGCGATGCGGTGACGCTGTTCGAAACGACGGCAGCGGGGCCATATTTCTTCAGCTTCCATCGCGGCGATCTGGGCAATTTTACCGTGATTGGCCCCTCGGGCTCGGGCAAGACCGTGGTGCTCAACTTCCTGCTGGCCCAGGCCCGCAAGTTCGCGCCCCGGATCGTGTTCTTTGACAAGGACCGCGGCGCGGAGCTGTTCATCCGCGCGGTGGGCGGGCAGTATGACCGGCTCCGCCCCGGCGCGCAGTCGGGCCTCAACCCGCTGCAGCTCGATGACAATGCCGCCAACCGGCAATTCCTGATGGAATGGCTGACGATGCTGGCGGGCGGCGCCGATTCGGATGAGACCGAGACGCTGAAGGACGCGATCGAGGCCAACTTCGCCCAGCCGCGCCCGCACCGCCGTTTGGCGCACTTGGTTGAACTGTTTCGCGGCCACAAGCGGCCCAAGGCGGGCGATCTTTATGCGCGGATGCGGCCGTGGTGGGGCGA
>CAZVMC010000168.1:0-4075 GCA_964628635.1 uncultured Novosphingobium sp.
GCCTGGCAGCGTTCGATCATGCTGCGGTTGAGGCCCTTGTCCTTGTGGACATAGAGCTGGAACATTTTCGGGCTTGCGGTTAGCGCGCCGATCTCTTCGATGCTGACCGTCGCCAGACTGGAAATCCCGCACCACAGCCCAAACTTCTCCGCCGCCCGCGCAACAGCGCGCTCGCCTTGCCAGTGGAACACCCGTTGCAGCGCGGTGGGGGAAAGGATCAGGGGGAGCGCGCTTTTGCGGCCCATGATCGTGCAAGAGGTATCGATTTGCTCCACCCCGGCGAGTACATCGGGGACCAGATCGACTTCGGCATAGGCGGCGGTGTTGCGCGCCTTGGTCAGTTCGTCATCGGCCGCACCGTCGATGTAGTCGAACACCGGCCAGGGCAGCCGCGCTTTCGCGAGCCGCCGGAAATCGTCGACGTTGTGGCAGTCGCTCAGGCGCACGGGGGAAGGATCAAACCCGCTGCCGCATGTCCATGTAGACGTTGCAGACGTTGTCGTCGCCAGAGCTCAGCCCGCGACGGAGCGCGGCAACCCGCTGCGCGCTCGATCCGTGCGTGAAGGCAGATTCGGGCGCGCGACCGCCGGTCAACGTATCGTCTCCGATCGCGTGGGCGGCGGTCAGGCCTTCCTCCATGTCGCCTGCCTCAATCTTGTCGCGGTTCTTGGCAGCCCAGACCCCCGCGTAGCAATCGGCTTGCAGCTCCATTCGAACCTGTAACTGGTTGGCCATACGTGGGTTCTGCTGCTGGGCACTGCGGACCTCCGCCGAAACCCCGGTCAGCGTCTGGATATGGTGGCCGAATTCATGGGCGATCACATAGGCCCGGGCGAAATCGCCGCCCGCACCCATTCGCCGTTCCATTTCCTTGTAGAAATCGGTGTCGATGTAGATTCCTTGGTCGCTGGGGCAGTAGAACGGCCCCATCGCACTTTGCGCTGCGCCGCAGCCTGAGCGGCCCATTTGCGAATAGAATACCAGCTTGGGTGGCTGGAACGGGACGTTGGCTGCGGCGAAAACCGGAGCCCAAGTTTTGTTAAGCGAGGATAGCGCCGCGCAGGTTTCGCGGCTGATCGGGTCGATCGTGCATGAGCTAGACGCGTCGGTGCCGCCCTGGGTTTGGACCGGGCCTTGCTCCTGCGGAGCCTGCACGCCGCCGAGCATCGAGGTGGGATCGACCCCGAACACTAGTGCGGCAATCAGGGCCACAACCAGCGTGCCGCAGCCGACCCGGCCGCCTGCGCCGCCCATCGAAAAGCCGCCGCCGCGTTGGTCTTCGACATTGACCGCGTTGGGATCGAAATCGTCGAGCCGCATTGCCAAAATCCTTCCATTAGGCGGGCCATTGGGCTGGACAGCCGTCCAGCCTCCCGCAATGGGAGCATTGCATAACCATCAAGCCACTGGAGTCGAGCATGTTTCTCAATGGCAAACGCGCGCTGGTAACCGGATCGACTTCGGGAATTGGCCTCGCCGTTGCTCGCGCCTTGCGCACGGAGGGGGCGGAGGTGGTCCTGTCCGGATTCGGCGAGGCGGCGGAGATTGCCGCGCTGTGCGCTGAACTGGGTGCGCGCCATGTTGGTGGCGACCTCTCGCAGCGTGCTGGGGTGGAGGCACTGATGGCCGATGCCGGGCCGGTCGATATTCTGGTCAACAATGCCGGGATGCAGCACGTCGCTCCAATCGAAGAGTTTCCGGTCGCGAAGTGGGACCAGATTATCGCGCTCAATCTGACCGCAGCTTTCGACACCAGCCGGCTCGCTGTGCCGCACATGAAGGCGGCAGGCTGGGGGCGGATCATCAACATTGCCAGCGCGCATTCGCTCACCGCCTCGCCTTACAAGAGCGCCTATGTCGCGGCGAAGCATGGGCTGGCGGGGCTGACCAAGACGCTCGCACTTGAACTTGCGACGCACAACATTACCGCCAATTGCATCAGCCCCGGCTACGTTTGGACGCCTTTGGTCGAGAACCAGATCCCCGACACGATGAAGGCGCGTGGCATGACGCGCGAGCAGGTGATCGAAGAGGTGCTGCTGGTCCGCCAGCCAACCCGCAAGTTCGTCCAGCCGGCTGATATCGGCGCGATGGCGGTGTTCCTGTGCCGCGATGAAGCGAACAACATGAACGGCGCAAACATCAGCATGGATGGCGGCTGGACCGCAGAATAGTTCTCGTCACAGTGTAACTCGGCTGCAACCAATCGAATTTTTCGATCAACGTCGCGATTAGTCAGCTTGCCGAAAGGTGCGCTTCGTGATGAGGTAGCGCGATGAGGCGAGGCTGGATGGCGATGAAGCGTGTTGTGTCGGCACTGGTGGCCGCCGCACTTGCGATTCCTGCGCCGCTCGCTGCCGCGCCGAAGCGTGACAAGGCACTCGAAGCCGCCCTGCGCGCCCATGTCGTTGAATTGTCGAGTGATACCTACCAGGGCCGTGAACCCGGCACCGATGGCGAGGCCAAGACGCTGCGTTACCTCGCCAAGCAGTGGTTTGAAGTCGGGCTGGTATCCGGCACCAACGACCCGCGCCACGCATGGTTCGCCCCGGTCACACTGGTTGCGCGCGAACCGGCCAAAGGGAGTGGGCAGTTCTTCCGCAAGGGCAAACGGCTCGTGCTTCCCCCCGAGGCGCTGCTGACCTTGACCTCGGGCAAGCGCGCGCTGGTGGAAAATGCGCCGATCTTGTTTGTCGGGCGCGGCGATACGATTCCGGCAAGGGCCGAGCTAGCGGGCCGGGTCGCGCTGCTGCTGGACAATGGCAAGGACGATACTGAACGCCAGAATGCGCTGCTCAAGGGTGGGGCATCGGCGGTGCTGACGGTGCTGGACGGCGAGCGGTCGCTGGAGAACGTAATGGGGCGGCGTCAGCGGGTCGGCTATGCCCTCGCAAGCGATCAGCTGGGCGGCGATCTGGAGGGGTTCATCACCCGCGATGGACTCGACAAGCTGCTCGCGGGAACCGGCCAGACCACCGGCAACCTCACCGAACAGGCGCTCAAGCCGGATTTTGCTCCGCGCCTCATTGATCTCACCGCAACGCTTGAGGCGACTACGCGCGAGACGCGGATCAACACGCACAACCTGATCGGTAAGCTGCCCGGCAAGCGGCCCGAGGCGGGTGCCATTCTTCTCGTGGCGCACTGGGATGCCTTCGGGGTCTGTGCCGAAGCACCCGCCGAAGACACTGTCTGCAATGGCGCGATCGACAACGCCAGCGGCGTCGCCGCGCTGACCGAAATCGGGCGGCGGCTGGCCAAAGGGCCGCAGCTCGACCGCGATGTCTATTTCCTCGCGACGACGGCCGAGGAACTTGGCTTGCTCGGTGCGCACGCCTTTGCCGAAAATCCGCCGATCCCGCTGACCTCGATAATCGCCGCATTCAATCTCGATAGTGTGGCCCTTGCGCCGCGCGGCACGCCGCTGGCGATTGTCGGCAAAGGAATGACACCGCTCGATGCGGTGATCGCCCGGGTGGCCAAAGCGGAGAAATTCAAATTGGTCGAAGGCGATGCCGCCAATGCCTATGTCCGCCGACAAGACGGCTGGGCACTGATGCAGCACGATATCCCGACCGTGATGGTTTCCACCGCCTATGCCGACCTAGCGCGGGTCGAAAGCTTCTTCGATGGTGACTATCATCGGCCGGGTGATCAGTTGAAGCCGGGGATTGAGTTTGGCGGGGCTGCCGAGGACGTCATGTTCCATGTCGCCGTGGTGCGCTGGCTGGCGGATTTGAAGAAGACCCCGACCGCGCCCAAATAGGCCACTAGCGGCGCTTGACCCTTGCGGTTACATGGGCCGCCACGAATCGACCCGCTAACCAGCAAAGTGGCACCCATGGAAATCCCCCTCGGCCTGACTTTCGACGACGTGCTGCTCCGTCCGGCTGAGAGCGATATCGTCCCTTCGCTGGCCGATACCCGCACCCGGCTGACCCGTGAGATTTCGCTCAATATTCCGGTGGTCTCCTCGGCGATGGACACTGTGACCGAGGCCGACATGGCGATTGTCATGGCGCAGCTGGGCGGGATCGGGGTGCTGCACCGCAACCTGACCGTGGAGGAACAGGTC
>CAZVMC010000169.1:0-4062 GCA_964628635.1 uncultured Novosphingobium sp.
TCTTCGCCGCCGAGCGGACCATGCTCGGCCCGCCGATGTCGATGTTCTCGATGATTTCGTCGCGGGCGGCACCCTTCATCACCGTGGCCTCGAACGGATAGAGGTTGACCACCACCAGATCGATCGCGCCGATTGCATGCTCGGCCATCGCCGCCGCATGCTCGGGATTGTCGCGCACTGCTAACAGCCCGCCGTGGACCTTGGGGTGCAGAGTCTTGACCCGCCCGTCCATCATTTCGGGGAACCCCGTCAGCTCGGAAATGTCCTTCACCGCCAGCCCCGCATCGCGCAGCGCCTTGGCGGTGCCGCCGGTCGAGACCAGCTCCACCCCGCGCGCGCCCAGCGCCTGGCCCAGTTCGACCAGCCCGGCCTTGTCCGACACCGAAAGCAGCGCCCGGCGGATCGTTACGTCAGTCACTCAATCATTCCTTTTCCAAAAAGGCCGTTCGTGGTGAGGAGGGACTGAGCCTTGGCGAAGGCCCGTCTCGAACCACCCGCCGCGCCAGAGTCCTTCGAGACGCGTCCTCGCTTCGCTCTGCCGCTCCTCAGGACGAACGGTGTTGGAGACTACTTCAGCAGCCTACCCCATCTTCTTCAGCAGCCAGGCGAAGTTGCCGCCCCCGCGTGAGACCAGCCCTTGCAGCACCAATTGCTGGATCGGCTGCGGACGACCCTGGCCATCGGCCCAGATTGATTCTTCGATCGTCACTTGGCCGCCACCACTGCGGAACTGCCAGTGCGAACCGTCGGGCAGTGCGAGGCCCGCACCCTGCCCGTCCTCGCTCAGCCCGACATCGATGCCGGGGCCAAGGTGGAAGCGGATTGCGAAGGCGACCTTGCCGGTCTTGCCCTTGCCCTGCGGGACCAGCAGGTCCTCACCGCGCAGTTCGGTGCCGTCATCGCGCAGGATCAGGATCCGGCGATGCGACAAGCCGTAGCGCGCGACATAGCCATTGTGGCTGGCCTCGAGCCGGGTCGAACCCGTGCCTTTCTCACCCACCAGAGTGCGACGGTTGATCTCTACTTCGGAGACCCCGGTGCCGATCTTGCCGTTGATCAGGATCGCGGTCGAATTGGCATCGTCGAGCACCAGCGTCGAATGGGCGGCAGTCGCGCGCAGGCCTTGTTCGAGCCGCACCGGAATCAGCCCGCCAGCGCAGGCCGCGCCGCCGCAGTTGACGATCAGCCGCTCGCCCTGATGCGACAGCTCGAACGCCAGAGTGGAGGCGCAGCCGGTGCGGGCGTGTTTGGCGAGCGGCGGCGGGGCAGCATCGAATTGCAGCACGGCCTTTTGCGCCACAACCCGTTGATAGCCCCACTGCCGCACATCGCGCAGCGGGCGGGTGCGTACACCCGAAGCTTCGACCAGCGCGGCAAGATCGGACGCGTCCATCGCCCAGGCCCCCTGCCATGAGCCGAGCGAGCCATCTCCGTGGGTCAGCGCCAGCAAGGGCGGAACGAGCAGAGCCAGAATCGCTTCCAGCGCGGGCGGCGGATCGCGGCGCGCGGCCTTGTAGCAAGCGCGCAGCCGCACCAGCAGGGCGATTGCTTCAGCCTGGGCCAGCGGACTGCGGGAAAGCACCCCCCCATCGTCGCCGACCATTTCGCCCAGCGCGCGGACCAGCCCCGCCTCGCCATAGAGCCGCCGGGGCTTGCCGTTGCGCAGCAGCAGCCCTGCGGAGACGATCCCGCACCAGCCGGAGACCTCGCCAAGCGAATCCTCGGCCCGGCTGACATTCTTGTCGAGCCAGCGCGCGGTGCTTTCGATCGCAGCCAGGGTTTTGGCGCGATCGGCTTTGTCTTCGCCCGATAGCAGCAGCGGCGCATGGACCAGCCAATTGAGCACCCGCGACCCGGCATTGGCCAAGCTCCAGGCCGGCCCCTTGCCGGGCTTGCTGGGAGCCTTGGCATTGGCCGCCAGCCACGCCGCCATGATCCGTTCCGCCACCGGCGCGGCCTGTTCGCGCGGGGCACTCGCCTCAAGATCGGCGAGCCAGCCAAAGCTGTGCACGACCCGCTCCAGCGGCGGCGCCATCCGTGCAGCCCCGGCGAAATCAACTGTCGCGATCGGAGCTTTGACCCCGTGGACATTGAAATGCCCAGCGCGCAGCGCGGTTCCCGCGATCCGGCTGCCGGACAGCGGATTGGTGACCGTGGCGGTCAATCGCGGCGGCTCGGGCTTGCGGAATGGTGCCGCCAGAGTCGAAGTCGGCAAGCCAAGCTTGTAGGCAAAGCGCATAAGCCGTTCGCCAGCGCCCAGCGACGGCGGCGAAAAGTCGGCCAGCGCCAGCGCGCGGCCCGGTTCGATCAGCTCGCCAGGTGCGTCCTGCGGCAGTGCGGGGGTGGCAGGTTCGGTCAAATCAGCCTCCCCCGCCGAAACACCCAACGGGATCGCAGGGCCATCATGCGCTGCATCGGCGTGCGGACGGAGCGAGGCGAGAGCATCGGCCACGGCCTAACCCAGCCCCTTCAGCGCGGCAATATTGGCCGCGTATTGGCCCGGCCCGCCGCGGAAGGTTGCCGTCCCCGCCACCAGCACATCGGCCCCCGCATCGACGCAGCGCCGCGCGGTTTCCACATCGACCCCGCCATCGACCTCAAGATGGATCGCGCGACCGGTCTTGTCGATCATCTTGCGCACGGCTTCGATCTTCTTGAGCTGTGAAGTGATAAAGCTCTGCCCGCCAAAGCCGGGGTTGACGCTCATCACCAGTACCAGATCGATTTCGTCGATCAGATAGTCCAGCATTTTCGCCGGTGTCGCGGGATTGAGCGAAATGCCCGCTTTCTTCCCCAGCGCCTTGATCGCCTGAACTGTGCGGTGGACGTGCGGTCCGGCTTCCGGGTGGACGGTGATGATATCCGCCCCGGCCGCAGCAAAGGCTTCCAGAAAGCCATCGACCGGCGAAATCATCAAGTGAACGTCGAATGGTTTGGCGGTGTGCGGGCGCAGTGCCTTTACCACCCCAGGGCCAATCGTGAGATTGGGTACGAAGTGCCCGTCCATCACATCGACATGGATCCAGTCCGCCCCTGCAGCATCGATTGCGCGCACCTCTTCTCCCAGCCGGGCAAAGTCGGCGGAAAGGATTGATGGCGAGATCAGCGGCGCGGGCATTGGTGGGCGGCACTCCCTTGGGGAATCGGTAGACACCACATCTTGGGGGAACAAGCGCAGTTCCGCCGCTTTTCCACACCGTATCTCGCTTGGTTCACCAAGCGCCTCAGCGATTTAGGATAGTTAAAGCGCGACGAACTTTCCTGCGGCGCGGTCCTTGCGCACCTTCAGGCCATCGAACACCTGCCCGCTCATCGCGATATAGACCCCCGGCGGTGCGACCTGGGCCGTCGCACAGGCCATGCCGAGATTGAATGGTGCGTCGGTTTCCGCAAACCGCGCCGGGGTCAGCGCGCCGGTCAAGACGATGGTCTTGTCGGGGACCTGCGCGGCGAGCACCTTGGCAGTCTCGGTCATGGTATCGGTGCCGTGGGTAACGACGATGCGCGCTTCTGCCGCCTCGGCGGCCCGCCGGGCGATCTCAACCCGGTCGGCGTCGGTCAGCTCAAGACTATCCTTGCGGCAGACTTCTTCGACCCGGTAGGGCAGCGCCACCCGGGCTTCGCGCAGCAGCGCCGGGATCCCGCTTTCGACGATCTGATATTCGCTCAGCGCATCGAAATAGGCCTTATCGATCGTGCCGCCGGTAGTGAGTACGAGGATCGCTGATTGGGTCATGGAGTGGCCTTAGTCCCGCGACACCCACCAGGCCAGCCAGATCAGCACCGGCTGGAACAGCAAGCGCGGAACATGGTAGCCCAGCCCGGCTCCACTATCGGCACGCGCCATGTCGAGCAGCATATGGTTGAAATTGGCCGGCCAGGCGCACAGCGCATAGGCTGCCAGCCCCCACCCGGCGGCGCGGCGCAGTGGCTTGGACCAAGGCTGAATGAGGCCGATAGCGCCGGCGAGTTCGGCCAGTCCGGTGAGCAAGACTACCGCCGCTGGCACCGGCACCCAGCTGGGCGTGATGGTCAGAAACGGTTGCGGGATTGCCAGATGCG
>CAZVMC010000170.1:0-4061 GCA_964628635.1 uncultured Novosphingobium sp.
GCCGGACCAGCCAGACGGTGAACGCCGCCAGCAGCGCGAGCAGCGCCAGCGTGACCGCGCCGACCCAGACATGATTGGCTCTTGTTTCCATCGCCGCCCCCTATGCCCCGCCCTTGGCCGGCTTGTCCATCGCCTTGGCCGCCTGTCGGTTGCGGTGCTGGGCAGTGTCTGCCGCGCGCCCCCGGGGACCGTTAAAGTATTCCTGGATCCACGGATGATCGAGCTTGAGCAGGTTCGGGATCGAATCCACCGCGATCACGCGCTTGTCCGCCAGCACCGCCACCCGGTCGCAGATCTCATGCAGAGTATCGAGATCGTGGGTGATCAGGAACACGGTCAGCCCCAACGTTTCCTGCAATTCCTTGGTCAGCTGATCGAAAGCCGCCGCGCCGATCGGATCGAGCCCGGCAGTCGGCTCATCCAGAAACAGCAGTTCCGGATCGAGCGCGAGCGCACGGGCCAGGCCGGCACGCTTTTTCATGCCTCCGGAAAGTTCCGAGGGATACTTGATCGCGGCACCTTCCGGCAGGCCGGAAAGCTTGACCTTGAACCGGGCAATCTCGTGCAGCAGCGCGTCATCGAGCTCGGGATAGAACTCGCGCAGCGGAACCTCGACATTCTCGGCCACGGTCAGGGTTGAGAACAGCGCGCCGCCCTGGAACAGCACGCCCCAGCGGCTGCGGATCTCGGCATTCTCGCGCGGATCGATACCGTCGAGCACTTCGTTGCCGAACACGTGGATCGATCCGGCCTGCGGGCGCTGCAAGCCGATGATCGAGCGCATCAGCACCGATTTGCCGGTGCCGGAGCCGCCGACCACGCCCAGAATCTCGCCCCGGCGGACTTGCAGATCAAGCCCATCGTGAATCACCTGATCGCCAAAGGCGTTGCGCAGGTCCGCTATCTCGATCGGAAAATCGCCTTTGAACCCGCCCGGCATGAACTTGCGCGCGTCCTTGCTGACGTCATCCACGATCTCGCTGCGATCGTCTGAGGCAGGGCGAAAGATCATCCCCAGCCCACGCTGCTGAAAAACACCGCGAAGAAGGCATCGAGCACGATCACCATGAAGATCGCCTGGACCACCGCCATGGTGGTGCGCAGGCCCACTTCCTCCGAATTCCCTTTGACCTGCATCCCCTGATAGCAGCCCGACAGGCCGACGATCAGTCCAAAGACCGGCCCCTTGATCAGCCCGACCCACAAATCGTGCCGGGGCACCACTTCCTGAATGCGCGAGAGGAAGGTCATGAACGGGATGTCGAGCGTCTGCGCCGAGATGAAGGCCCCGCCGATGATCGCCATCAGCGCGGCATAGAAGCCCAGCAGCGGCATCATGAACATCACCGCCAGCACGCGCGGCAAGACCAGCGCCTGGACTGGCGAGACCCCGATGGTGCGCATCGCATCGATCTCTTCGGTCAGCTTCATCGTGCCGAGCTGCGCGGCAAAGGCGCTGCCTGAGCGGCCCGCGACCATGATCGCGGTCATCAGCACGCCCAGCTCGCGCAGCGAAAGCCGCCCGGTGAGGTTGATCGTGTAGATCTCCGCGCCGAAATCGCGCAGGTTCTCCGCGCCCTGCTGCGCGATCACGATCCCGACCAGAAAGCTCATCAGGCCGATAATGCCCAGCGCCGAAACGCCGACATGCTCCAGCTGGCGGATGAAAGCACGCCCGCGGAAGCTGGATGGGTGCCGGATCACGCTGCCGAAAGCGATCATCAGCGCCCCGAGAAAGCCGATGATCTTGACCGTCCCTTGCCCCCAGCTGACCACCTGATAGCCAACCGTATTGAACACCCGCGGCAATAAGGGCAGCCGCGGCGGGGCGGATTCGCCATGACCCTTGGCTTCGCTGACCGCCGCGATCAGTCGCTCGGCCTTGGCGCTGGCCCCGATCAGCGCCGCATCATGATCACGCAGCACCCGCCAGACAGTCCAAGCCCCGACCGTGTCGATCTCGGCAACCTGAGAAAGGTCGACCGCTGCGATCGCACCGTCGATCTCGCGCAGACGGCGGTCGATCACGCCGATCGAGGATACAATCAGCGGGCCGCTGATTGCCAGCGTCTGCGCACCGCTTTCATCGAACGCGGAAGTAAAATCGGCCCAAACGCGCATCATGCGCGGTCATGCGGGAAAACCGGGGCAGCGACAAGACCCCTGCGCGGCGCAAGCCCCGGCGCGATCAGATCGACAGCCAGATCCGCGCGACCCGCAGACGATGCTTCACCTCAAGCTTGTTGATGGCTTCATCGGTGCGGTAGGTCAGGCGGCAGAAGTCTCGGCTGCCATTGCCGGTATAGCTGTAGTCCGGATCGGCTTGCGAGAGCCGGTCGGATTCGGCGACAAACAGGTCCACCGCCTTGTCCGAAGCGATCACCGCGGTCGGGGTTGGACTTTCCAGCACTTCGGCAAAGAGATCGCCCAGCCGCCGCAGCGAAACCTGCATGCCGCGCGCATTCATCCCGTCGCGCTCCGAAAGATAACCGGTGCAGGTGGGGTAACCGTTGAAACGTTCGCGCAGGCCATCGGCGGCCAGCTGGGTGAGCAGCCGATCGAGCAGGGAATCGGGCACCGTGGCGGCGCGACCGCGCAAGGAACTGAACAGCACGATCAGCGCATCCGCCTCGGCCGCTTCGCGCGTTGCCCCGCTGTTGCTCTCCCGCCAGATCTCGCCCAGCGTGGTTTCAAACTCTGCCGGCCGCGCGGCTTTTAGCGCGCGCCAAACCCGCTGCTGGAGGAGTTCTTCGGCGAGTTTGGCTTTGTCGAGCGCGTCGGCGGGCCGCGTCAGCCCCGGCTCGGTGCCGATCACGCGGGTGACCATCCCGGCCTTGAGCAGCTCATCGGCCGGAGGAGACCACGAATCCGCCCCCGGTGTGCGCAGCACCTTGACGATGAAGCTGTCCGGCACATTGGCCCAGCGCAGCGAGCGGACCATATATTTGTCCCCGCGCGCCAGTGTTTGCAGCTTGGCCTCATCGGCCAACCGGGCGGCCAGCTCGGCCTCGTCCTTGTATTCCTCGCCTTCCAGATCGCCGGTCCGCCAGTTTTCGCGGTAGGTCTGGTGAAAGCCGAGCCGCGCCTCGCTCCCCAGCAGCCGCTGCTTGCCCGCCGCGAAGATCTGGGTGCAGGCCGAGGCGCAATCATATTCCACCCAGGTATCGAGCTGCTTTTCGCGCACCAGGCTGCCGATCATGTAACCTTCCCACACCCGCCCCCCGGGGGAGGCGAGGTAGACCGTCCGCGCCAGCGGGTGCTCCCGCACCGCAGCCGCGAACTTGGTCAGGGTGGTGTCGATGATCTGGCCAACGATGTAGATCGTGCGCTTGTCCGCCGAGACCCAGACTTCGGCTGGGCGGCTCAGCGTCTCGACCGAGCGCGATTCGGTGATCCGGCTGAGCGGCAATCGCTCTTCACTCTCCCGCACGATCTTGATCGCCGGGGTGGGCGCCTCGGCCCGGGTCGAGCGCCCCAGCTTGCTCTGCTGCGCCTCCGCCGCGCTGGTCATTCCCAGCACCATCGCCAATGTCAGAATCGTGCGCCCCAGCATTGCTCCAATCCATCACGAACGCTTTGCCCGGACAAGACTAAATCATGCGGCTTAACCCAAGGTTGCGCACCCGCGCCCCCACTGGCATGGGCGCGCCCATGACTGACAGCGTTCTGGACAAGACTTTCGACCCCGCCGCGATTGAGGCGAAGTGGTATGCGCACTGGGAAAGGAACGGCCTGTTCCGGCCCGACCGGCCCAAGGCTGAGCCCTTCACCATCGTCAACCCGCCGCCCAACGTGACCGGCAGCCTCCACATCGGCCACGCGCTCGACAACACGCTACAGGACATCGTGATCCGCTATGAGCGGCTGCGCGGCAAGGATGCGCTGTGGGTGGTCGGCACCGACCACGCCGGAATCGCGACGCAGATGGTGGTCGAACGGCAACTCGAAGAACGGCAGGACAAGCGCACCAACTACAGCCGCGAGGATTTCGTCGCCAAGGTCTGGGAATGGAAGGCCGAGAGCGGCGGGACGATCACCCAGCAGCTGCGGCGGCTGGGCTG
>CAZVMC010000171.1:0-4056 GCA_964628635.1 uncultured Novosphingobium sp.
GCACTGGCAGACTGGTCGCCGGAGTTGCCGCGCTGAGTTTCCTGATCGGCGGCGGACTGGTCGGCTGGCTGGCGCTCGACGGGCGGCTCAAGTTCGAGGATCCCGCGCCCAAGGCCGCCTTGGCCGTTCCTGCCAAAGCCCCTGTCTCAACAAGCAGCGCCAGCCCCGCCGCCCTGCCCACCCTTGCCGCGCCAGCCCTGGCGGCTCCGCTCGAGGCGCGGATCGCCCAGCTCGAGGCGAAGCTTGCTCAGCTAGAACTGCGCACTGGTTCGGCCAGCGGCAACGCCGCTCGTGCGGAGGGTCTGCTCGTTGCACTCGCGGCGCGGCGCGCGGTCGAGCGCGGGATGCCGCTTGGCACGCTGGAGGATCAGCTGCGGCTGCGCTTCGGCAACGCTCAGCCCAACCCGGTGCGGCTGGTGATCGAAGCCGCGCGCCAACCGGTGACGCTCGACCAGCTGGTCGCCAGGCTCGAAGCGCTCGACAGCAAGCTGACCAGCGCCGAGGCAAGCGAAGGCGGCTGGGATCGGTTCACCCGGCAGGTTTCCAACCTTTTTGTGATCCGCCGCGATTCGGGCGAAAGCACCCGGCCCGGCCAGCAATTGGCGCAGGCGCGGCTGCTGCTGCGCGGCGGCCAGGTTGAGGCGGCGGCGAATATCGTCGCGGCCTTGCCGGGCAACGCCGCCGCTGCCGAATGGATCGCGCAGGCACGGCGCTATGCGGGTGTGCAGCAAGCGCTCGATCAGCTCGAAACCGCTGCGATCCTTGAACCGCGCGAGTTGCAGGACAGCAGCGGCGCGCGGGTTCAGCAGGTCAGCCCGGTGGCGGGCAACGCGATCTAACCAAGCGCGGCGATAAACCGCACCATATCCGCATCGCGCGCCGAAAGGCCATCCGCGTCGTGGGTGGTCAGCGTGATTTCAACCCGGTTGTAGACGTTGAACCATTCGGGGTGATGATCGGCTTTGTCGGCATGGAGCGCGACGCGGGCCATGAAGCCGAAGGCTGCGTTGAAATCGGCGAATTCGAGAGTGCGGGTCAGGGCCTTGCCATCCGCGCGCAGCGTCCAGTCGGGAAACTCGGCGAGTAGCGCGGAAACTTCGGTTTCGGTCAAGCGGGGGATGGGCATTGCGGCTCCTTGGCAGTCGAGCGTGTTTCCCTTATCGCCCCGGTCCATGCAAGGGGCAAACCTGACCGCGATCAACCTCGCCTGCCGCCGCGGCGACCGGGTGCTGTTTGCGGGGCTAAGCTTTGCGCTGGGTCCCGGCGAAGCTTTGCAGGTGAGCGGGCCGAACGGCTGTGGCAAGTCGAGCCTGCTGCGGATAGTCGCTGGGTTGTTGCCGGCCTTTGCCGGATCAGTGGAAACCGAAGGCGCGATCGGCTTGGTCGATGAACGACCGGCGCTCGACCCACACTTGCCGCTAGGCCGCGCGCTGAATGTCTGGGCCGAGATGGACGGTCTGGGCTTCCTCGCACGCGAAAGCTGCGCAGATCGCACCGGTCTCGCGGCGCTGCTCGAAGTGCCGGTCCGCTACCTTTCAACCGGGCAGAAGAAGCGCGCCGCACTGGCGCGCTTGTTGGGGCAGCAAGCGACGATCTGGCTGCTCGATGAGCCGCTCAACGGGCTGGACAAGCGCGGTGTTGCGATGGTCGAAGAACTGGCGGCAGAGCACTGCGCAATCGGCGGCATCGTGCTGATTGCCTCGCACCAGGCCTTTGCCTTGGCCGGAATGCAGCAGCTCAATTTGGCGAGCTTCGCGTCATGACTGTGGTCTGGGCTCTCCTCCGCCGCGACCTTGCCCTCCTCCTCGGCGGGGGCAGACGCGGTGGCGTGATCCAACCGCTGTTGTTCTTCGTGGCGGTGGCGATGCTCTTTCCCTTCGCGGTCGGGCCTGACGCGCCGCTGCTGGAGCGGACCGGGGGCGGGGTGATCTGGATCGCCGCGCTGCTTGCGGCGCTGCTCCCGCTCGACCGGCTGATCGAGCCCGACCTCGAACTCGGCATGTTCGATCAATGGGCGCTGCGGGGGATCGGCGAGGAGACCGTGGTGGCGGTGCGGATTGTCGCCCACTGGCTGAGCTTTGGCCCGCCGCTGATGCTGGCCGCGCTGCCTGCCGCCGCGCTGGTCGGCATCGACGCGGCGACCTTGCGGACGGTCGAGCTCGGCCTGTTGGCGGGAACACCGGGGTTGGCGGCGCTGGGCGTCACCGTTGCCGCTTTGACCGCAGGCCTGCGCGGCGGCGCGGCCTTATCCGGCCTGCTGGCGATCCCGCTGGCCGTTCCGCTGCTGGTCTTCGGCGCGGGGAGCCTTGCTCCAGGCGGTGCGGGCGGACTGGCGCTGACAGGGGCGTGCAGTCTGGTGCTATTGGCGATTGCGCCGTTTGCGGCGGGGGCGGCGATCAGGGGGGCTAGGTAGGATTGTGTTTGAGGATTTTCGCCAATTACGTGACTATTACCGGTCCATTGGTGCTGCCAGATTTATCGTCTTTGCAACAACATTTATCGCCCTGATTCTGGGATATGCGGCATTGATCTTTTGGTTGTCAGAGAAGACCGGCTGGCGCGAGGCTTTTGGATTTCAATGCAATCGCAAATGCTTGCTTTCCGACCTTTACCACAGCCCGGCGCTTCTTCGGCGCGGTGGGATCTATGACTTGGCGCTATTCGTGAGCATGTGGCTAATCCCAGTCGGGACTTTGATGCTGGTAGTGTCGGCCCGACTCCGCAGGTGGGCCAAGCACCGTCGGGACCGGATTAGGTCAATGGATCAATAAGGCGGCCGATCCAGCCCCTTCGAACTCGCCGTAAACACCTCGCACCCATCCTCAGTGATCCCGATCGAATGCTCGAACTGCGCCGACAAGGACCGGTCCCGCGTCACCGCCGTCCAGCCGTCCTCCAGCACTTTCACCCCCGGCTTGCCGAGGTTGATCATCGGTTCGATCGTGAAGAACATCCCCGGGCGCAGCAGCGGCCCGGTGCCGGGGCGGGCGGCGTGGACCACCTCCGGCGCGTCGTGGAACAGCCGCCCCAACCCGTGCCCGCAAAATTCGCGGACCACGCCGTAGCGGTTCTTTTCGGCATGGCGCTGGATCGCCGCGCCGATGTCGCCCAGATGCTTGCCAGGCCGCGCCTGCTCGATCCCGAGCATCAGGCATTCGTAAGTCACATCGACCAGCCGCCGCGCCTTCAAGGGCACGTCACCGACCAGATACATCCGGCTGGTATCGCCGTGCCAGCCATCGAGCAGCGGGGTGACATCGATATTGACGATGTCCCCGTCCTTGAGCGTCTTCTCGCTCGGGATCCCGTGGCAGACCACGTGATTGATCGAGATGCAGCACGAGTGCGTATAGCCGCGATAACCCAGTGTCGCCGGCACCGCTCCGCCAGCGAGCGTCATCTGGCGGACTAGGTCATCGAGCTCGCCGGTCGAGACCCCCGGCACCACATGCGGCACCAGCGCATCGAGGATATCGGCGGCGAGCTTCCCCGCTGCGCGCATGCCCGCAAAGCCATCCGGCCCGTGGAGCTTGATCGTCCCATCGCGCAGGATGGTGTCGGTTGAATCGACGGTCTGATACATGTTCATGGCGCGGATATAGTCATTTGCGGCGCAGATGGCTATTCCCGGCGCGATGACCGACAAACACGCTCTGATCCAGCCCGACCGCGACCAGCCCGCCACTGCGATCCACCTGCTCGACAAGGCCGGACTGGACGGATTCCGCAAGGGCCTCTCCGCGCAACGACGCGCAGCACTGGCGGCGCAGAAGTTCGAGGGCGATGCGGGGAGCCATGCGATTGTCCCCGATGGTGACAGCTGGTTCGTCGCCGCCGGGGTCGCCGATCCGGAGAACCTCTCCAGTTGGTGTATCGCCAAGCTGGCCGAGGTGCTCCCGGCTGGCACATACCGCCTAGCCAGCGCCGAAGCCGGCAAGGCCATGTTCGGCTGGGCCAGCGGGCAATATCGCTTCGACCGCTACCGCAAGGATGCCGAGGCAGAAGGCCCGCGCATTCTGTTGACCAAGGATGTGAAGGCGATCGAGCCGGTGCTGG
>CAZVMC010000172.1:0-4044 GCA_964628635.1 uncultured Novosphingobium sp.
TTCAGCTTGGCCGGATCGCGCGCGAAGACGAAGCCGAAGCTCACCCCGCCCTCCTTGCCGATGGTCGCATGGTGGAGCTTGTGCGCCTGCACCAGCCGCTTGGCGTAGCCCTTGCGCGGCACCCACTTCCAGTAGCGCTGGTGCACCAGCCCGTCGTGGACCAGCGTGTAGATCACCCCGTAGAGCGTGATCCCCACCGCGAACCACCACAGCCAGTCCCAGTAGAGCGAGCCGTAGATATACATCGCCGCGTTGATCGTGCCGAACACCACCGCGAACAGATCGTTCTTTTCCAGCACATTGTCATGCGGCTCGTGATGGTCGCGGTGCCAGCCCCAGCCCCAGCCGTGCATGATGTACTTGTGCGCGTACCAGGCAAACAGCTCCATCCCGATCAGCGAGGACATGACGGTCAGGACAATTTCGAGCCAGCTCATGCGGGCACCTTCTCTTCGCTCTCGATCCGCCCCACTCCGGCCCGGCGCGCGCCGGGGAGCGCCCACCACGGCACATCGGGGCGGCGGTGGTGTTCGAGATGATAGCCGAAATGGAAGCACGAGGCGAGGCTGGCGAGCGTGCCGAAATCCTCGCTGCGGGTGTTATGGCGATCGGGAAAGGGATGGGCGGCGAAACCGGCGGCGTCATCGTCCGGCAGGTGGCGGTGCGGGCGGAAGGTGCCGAAGTAGAACAGCTGGAGCGAGGAGCCGAGCGCGGGCAGGCCGTACAACAGCACGATCTGCACCATCGGGATATCCAGCACCAGCCAGTAAATGCCGACGACCGTGTGCACGAACAGCAGCGAGCGCCAGCCGAAATAGCGCCGGAAGAAGGTGCCGTACCAGCGCCAGAAATGGGCCGGATTGTGCTCGTCGAAATCGGGATCGCCCGCGTGACCGGCCAGCTTGTGATGAGCGAAATGCGCGTCGCGCAACTGCCGCCACGCGAACCCGGCATACAGCGCCAGCAGCACCGCACCGATCACGCCGTTCACGCGGGAATTGCCGGGCACAAGGCTGCCGTGCATCGCATCATGGCAGACGATGAACACGCCGACCGAAAGCCAGCACTGCACCGCCGCCATCGCCAGCGCGAGCGGCCAGTTGCTCCACGTCAGTTCGAACACGGACATGCCCCACGCGTGGATGCCGAGCCAGCTCCCGGCAATCGCCAGCGCCAAGCCGAGGCCGACTGCGCGCTGCATCCCCCGTCGGGGCAAGGCGAAATGCCGATGGCTCATGCCGGGAATACGCGCCGCGCGGTCATGCGGATGCATATAGCCATGGCGCGACAAACGGCAATTTCCTTCGCGCAGCGGCCAGCTTCGCCCGGCGGCGTCATGCCACGATCACAAGGGCGGCGATGGTCAGAACCGCTGCAACGTGAACCCCCTGCACGAAACTGAGGAAGCCGATGCCCGGCGCCGCGCAGCTCGTCCGGCGTGTAGGGATGGTCAGGAACAGGCCCGCCGACAACGCCATCAGCGGCGCAAAGACCGGCCAGTAGCGGCCATGGCTGGGATGGGTGAAGGGCTGGATGAAGATCACCAGTGTCATGAGCTTCACGGCCAGACTGATGACCTGCTGCTCCAGAGACTTGCGCAAGACCACAAGGTTCGCGGCCAGCAGCAGCAGCAGGAAGAGGGCATAAATCGGCCAGTCGATCGCGCGCAGGGCCTTTTCGAAGGTCGGCTTCAGATGCCGGGGCACGGCAAAGCTGCCGCTGATGAGCCGCTCGCTCGCTTCGGTCGGGCGCGCGGCGAAGCGAATGAAATTGCCGCGCACCGTGGCGAAAAAATGCTGCGCGGTCAGGCCCTCCAGCGCGTGATCGGCCATCTGCCGCTGCACCTGCAATTGGTTGATGCCCAGCCGCCGCGCCTCCTGCCGGGAAAATTCCGGCATGACGAACCAGATATTGCCGTCCGGACATGGGCCGAAGCACAGCCTGTCGCGATCTCCGAAGGTGTAGGCGAGCGAAAGCGGCAAGCTTGCGGTGGTAAGCACGGGCTCCCCCAGAACGCGCCGGGTCGCCAGCATCCACGGGGCGAGGCTTGCCCCCAGCAGCGCAAGGCCGCCCAGCACGGCGAACGCGGCCCGCACCCGATGCGCGCGGCCCATACCTGCCGCGACGAGGAGTGCGGCATGCATGATTGCGGCAGCCAGAATCGTCGGCCCGCGCATGTAGATCATGGCAGCGAGCACGATCTCCAGCGCAAGAATCGCCCGCAGCGGCATGTCCTGCCCTGCCACCAGCACCCGGCACAGACCATAGGTGCGCCCCAACGCGATGAGCAGCAGCAACCCTGCCGCAGCATCACCATTGGCCGTGGCCGCCATCATGTGCCATGAGATGGTTGCCGCAGGAAAGATCACCGCCGCCAGCGCAAAGGCCGGACCGAGATTGCGTCTGGTCTCGGCAATCGACCACAGCCAGAGCAGCACCATGACAGCGCCGCGCCACAGCCGCGTCAGCCAGACGGCGGGATCGGAAAACACCATGAACAGGGGCGATGACAGCAGGGCTGGCCCCGGCATGAAATGTCCGTTGCCCACCAGCACGCGCACAAGCTCGGACCGATCGGCATCGCCGCGCGCATAATCCGCGATCGTGCGGGCGATGATGGTATATCCGAACTCATCCCCCTGAAAACGGTCGAGGAACAGGGCCGGAAAAGCGGCAAGAGCCATCAGGCATGCCAGGATCAGCCAGCCGGAGCGTTGCGCAAGTCGGCGGTCAAGCGCATCGATCAGGCGCTCCGGCAGCGTGCTCATGTCATCGCTATCCGTCCCGCGCCGAAGGATGTCAACGTGCCCGGCCGTGCCCGTCCGGATCGGGATGATCGCGCGCCCGGGAAGGGGTCAACAGGCACCCCCGCGCCTTTGACGTCCCGAAGCGCGCGGGCCGGTTACGCGCTGTCGGGGAAGAAGAACGTCCGCAGATGTTCGCCGATGCGCGCCGGGCGCAGGGTTTCGGCATCGATGCAGCACCAGGATGATTGCACCTCGGCCAGCACCTCCTCGCCGCGCTTGATCAGCGTGGAATAGAACGCACGCGCGCCATTGAAGCGTTCGAGCACGGTCTGCGCGATCACCGCGTCTTCAAGGAAGGCGGGCTTGCGATAGGTGATCTCGTGCTTCAGTGCGACCCACGCCTTGGTGGCCACATCCTCGGCCGGGGCGAGCTTGTTCCAGTGTGCCAGCACGGCATCCTGCACCCAGTTCAGATAGCGCGCGTTGTTGACATGGCCCATGAAGTCGATGTCCTCCGCCGCCACGGTGATCGGATGACAAAAGGGGCGCGCGGGGAGACTGGCTGCTGACATGGGTGTAAGCTAGCCCAAGTTGATGACAATTTCCACCTCCGACTGTCGGTGAAATAGCGCAATCTTGCCACAGCTTCCGAAACGGGATTAAGGGCGGGGCAAAGGGGCATCTCCCCCCACCCCCCAATCGATGGAACCGATCATGGCCAGCCGCCCTCGCACCCTCTACGAAAAGATCTGGGACGCGCATGTCGTCGAAACCCGCGATGATGGCACCGCGCTGATCTATATCGACCGCCATCTGGTGCACGAAGTCACCAGCCCGCAGGCGTTCGAGGCGCTGAAGGCGGCCGGGCGCCCGGTGCGCAGGCCGGAGCTGACATTGGCAGTGCCTGATCACAACCTGCCGACCACCGCGCGGCTCGACAGCGCGGGCAAGCCCGTGCCGATCGCAGATCCGGAAAGCGCCGCGCAGCTCGCCGCGCTGGAGGTGAACGCCCCGGCCTTCGGCATCCGCTACATTCCCGCCACCGCGAAGGAACAAGGGATCGTCCACGTGGTCGGCCCCGAACAGGGCTTCTCGCTGCCCGGCACCACCATCGTCTGCGGCGATTCGCACACCGCCTGCCATGGCGGTCTGGGGGCGCTTGCCTTCGGAATAGGCACGAGCGAGGTGGAACACGTATTGGCCACGCAGACGCTGCTGCTTCAGCAATCACGGCCGATGGAAGTGCGCGTCGACGGCGATCTTGGCCCCGGCGTGAGCGCCAAGGACCTGATTTTGC
>CAZVMC010000173.1:0-4033 GCA_964628635.1 uncultured Novosphingobium sp.
CTTGTCTCGGTGCGGATCATGGGCTGGCACGATGGCCGCCAGGCGATGGATTTCACCGTCAATGCCGCCTCGGGCTATCCCTTGATGACCGGGCCGGAGGAATGGGATCAAACCAGCGCCCCGCCGGTCAACCAGGTGCTGCCCGCGTGGGATTTCATCACCGGGGCCTACTGTGCCTTCGCCATGCTGGCCGGTCTGCGCCACCGCGACCGGACCGGGCAAGGGATCGAACTGCGCGTGCCGCTGGGCGATGTGGCGATCGGCACCATGTTCAATGCCGGCGCCGGGGCCGAAATGCTCTATCGCGGCGCGGACCGCGAACGGCTGGGCAATGCTATCTGGGGCGCCTTTGGCCGCGATTTCCTGAGCAAGGATGGCCAGCGCTTCATGGTCGCCGCGCTCACGCCCAAGCAGTGGAGGGCAACGGTTGAGGCCTTTGGGCTGAGCGCTGAGGTAGCCGCATTGGAAAGCGAACTCGGTGTCGATTTTGCCGCCAGCGATCATGCCCGCTTCGTCAACCGGCACCGCCTGTTCGATCTGTTCCAGCAGGCGGCTGAGCAGGTGGA
Source organism: uncultured Novosphingobium sp. (assembly GCA_964628635.1). Lineage (GTDB taxonomy): Bacteria > Pseudomonadota > Alphaproteobacteria > Sphingomonadales > Sphingomonadaceae > Novosphingobium. The sequence goes on from CAZVMC010000173.1 coordinate 567, forward strand.
CTATGCCGATCTCGCCGCGCGGCTGACCACGGCCGGGGCCACGTTCGAACGCTATCGCACCATGTTCGAAGCCGCGCAGGACCCCGATCTGGTGACCAACAATCCGCTGTTCGGGCCATCGCCCGCCAATCCCAGCGGCTTTGCCTATCCTGCCACGCGCTCCTTCGCCAATGCTCCAGCCTTGCCCGCAGGCGATCCCAAGCCCGCGCCCTATCTGGGCGAGCATAGCGAAGAGGTTCTAGCCGAGCGTCTCGGCCTCTCCTCCGGCCAGATTGCCCAGCTGATCGACCGGGGCGTGGTGGCCACGTCGGACAAGGGCCGCAAGTGAGCGCCGCGCTGTCCTACACCTTGGCGAAGTGGCATGTTGTCACCATGCCCGTCCCGCACGCGCCAGTTTTGCCATGCTTCCGGAAAGGCATGATCCGCCGCTGATTTTTCCAGGCCTGAACTGTGGTCCAAGCGGTCCAGGCGTTCGCTTTGAGAGATGAACCGATGACCAATCCCACCCTTCGCCGCGCCGCCATCGTTGCCCCGATCCGCACCGCCGTTGGCAAATTCGGCGGCGCGCTTTCCGCGCTGACTGCTGGCGAATTGGGCGCGACGATCCTGAAGGCGCTGATGGAGCGCACCAAGATCGATCCCGCCCGCGTGGACGACGTGGTCTTCAGCCAGGGCTATGGCAATGGCGAGGCGCCGTGCATCGGTCACTGGTCGTGGTTGCTGGCGGGCCTGCCCGAACAGGTCCCCGGCTATCAGCTCGATCGCCGCTGCGGATCGGGTCTGCAGGCCATCGTCAATGCGGCGATGATGGTCCAGACCGGGCACAGCGATGTGGTGGTCGCGGGCGGCTGTGAAAGCATGTCGAACGTCGAGCATTACACCACCGACATTCGAAAGGGCGTGCGTGCCGGCAACCTGACGCTGCATGATCGCCTTACCCGCGGCCGGGTGATGAGCCAGCCGATCGAACGCTACGGCGTGATCAGCGGCATGATCGAGACGGCCGAGAACCTGGCCAAGGACTGGAACATCAGCCGCGAGGCCTGCGATGCCTATGCCGTGCGCAGCCACCAGCGCGCAGCGGCGGCCTGGGCCGAGGGCAAGTTCGCCGATGAACTGGTGCCGGTGCCGGTCCCCCAGAAGAAGGGCGATCCGGTGGTGTTCGACCATGACGAGGGCTACCGCGCCGATGCGAGCATGGAAACGCTCGGCAAGCTGCGCCCGCTCGAGGGAGGGGTCGTTACGGCGGGTAACGCCAGCCAGCAGAACGACGCGGCGGCGGCCTGTTTGGTGGTGGCCGAGGACAAGCTCGACGAACTGGGTCTGGAGCCAATCGCCTGGTTCCACTCGGCGGCGGCGGCGGGCTGCGATCCGAGCCGGATGGGCTATGGCCCGGTCCCCGCGACCGAGCGGCTGTTCGCGCGCAATGGCCTGCGCTGGGCGGATATCGGTCTGATCGAGCTCAACGAGGCCTTCGCGCCGCAGGTGCTAGCCTGCCTCAAAGGCTGGGGCTGGGCCGACGATGACAGCCGGCATGACATGCTCAACGTAAACGGATCGGGCATTTCGCTCGGCCATCCGATCGGCGCCACGGGCGGCCGGATCCTTGCCAATCTGACCCGCGAAATGCAGCGCCGCGATGTGCGCTACGGGCTGGAGACAATGTGCATCGGCGGCGGGCAGGGGATCGCGGCGGTGTTCGAGAAAGCGTGAGCACGTTCGACGCCTGGATCGGCCGCGACGAGCTGCGCACCGACCGGCTGGGTGAAGCGGCGGTACAGCGGTGGCTGGCCACGCTCGACCGCAGCTTTCCGGTTGATGGCACCATGCCGCAGGGCTATCATTGGTGCCTGTGCCTGCCCGATACGACCACGGCTGAATTGGGCGAAGACGGCCACCCCAAGCGCAGCGATGCGCCGCACAGTCTTCTCCCACCGCTGCCCGATTTGCCGCGCCGGATGTGGGCATCGAGCGCGGTGGAATTCATCGATCCGCTGCGGATCGACGATCGGATTTCGCGCGTGTCTTGGGTCAAATCGATCACCGAGAAGACCGGCAGCTCCGGGCGGCTGGTCTTTGTCGAGGTGCAGCACGAGACTGGCAGCGAACGCGGCTTGGCCGTGCGTGAGGTCCAGTCGCTGGTCTATCGCGCGCCACCCGAACCCGGCACGCCGCCCGCGCCGCCGCCGCTGGGTGAGGGCGCCTTCGATCCGGCCGGATGGCAGGCCCACCGCGCGCTCATGCCGACCGAAGCATTGTTGTTCCGCTACTCGGCGCTAACCTTCAACAGCCACCGCATCCATTACGACGCTCCCTATGCCAGGGAAGAAGAGAATTACCGCGGGCTGGTGGTCCACGGACCTTTGACCGCAACTCTGCTGCTCGATCTGGCGCAGCGTGAGTTTGGCGACAACGCGCTCAAAACCTTCGCTTTCCGAGGGGTCAGCCCCGCGATTTGCGGCGAAGGGCTGCACCTTGTGCTGCGCAGCGAGGGTGCAGCAATCGAACTGGGCGCGTTCGCCGGCGATGGCCGACAGGTGATGAGCGCGAGCGCTAAGCACTGAGGCCCAGCATTCGGGCCATCCCGCCCAGATAATCCCGGCGGAAAGCTTTTGCGATCCGCGCATCGGGCAGCGCGTTGAAAGCATGGACTCCGCCCGGGTAGACATGCAGCTCGCATGACACCCCGGCATCGATGAGGCGGCGCGCGTAGTCCAAGTTCTCGTCGAGAAACAGGTCGAGGCTGCCCGTGCCGATCCATGCCGGAGCGAGGCCGGTCAGGTCCTCCGCGAGTGTCGGCGAGAACCAGCCCTGGCGGTGGTCGTCAACGCCGTAGTCACCGCGCAGGGCACCCCAGCCGAAGCGGTTCGAAGTGCGGGTCCACATGAACTCGCCGGTGGTACGGTTGTTGTATGGGCAATCGGCGCTACCGGTGCGGTGATCGAGCATCGGGTAGGTCAGCACCTGCGCAATCAGCCCGGGCCCGCCGCGATCGCGTGCCATCTGCGCCACCGCCGCTGCCAGCCCGCCGCCCGCGCTCTCACCCATCACGCCGAGTCGCGCCGGATCGATTCCCAGCGTTGCGGCTTCGCCCGCCAGCCATAGCAGCGCGGCGTAACAGTCCTCTTGTGGGGCAGGGAAGGGATGCTCGGGCGCGAGCCGGTATTCGACCGAGGCGACCGGCACGCCCAGCGCCGCCGCCACGCCCGACGGGCCGTGCTGCATCGATACGGCCGAACCCATCACCATCCCGCCGCCGTGGAGATGGAGCAGGGCCGGCCGATCGCTGGAACCAGGAGCTGGATCGTAGAGATAGACCTCGAGCGGCCCTTCCGGCCCGGGAATTGTCCGCACATTGGGCGCGATCGGCGGATCGCCAAGGAAGGCGAAGCGATCATTGCTCAGCCCGCGCATTTCGGCGAGCACAGCATCGTCGAAGTCTCGCGTGGGCATCAGCTCAAGCAGCG
>CAZVMC010000174.1:0-4021 GCA_964628635.1 uncultured Novosphingobium sp.
GGAGCCTATGGTGCCAGCGCCAGCCCGGCGATGTTTCTGGGGCAGGGGCCGGCGGCAGAGTTGCTGGTTTAACCATCCCCGCAAACCGTGTCCCGCTTTGGGACCCAGCCTGAAATAGCAAGCCAAATCCCCGAAATGACCGGGAAGGCTAACGCAATATTCACCCTTTTTCCCGATATCGGACAGTGAACAGCCGGGTTTCCGTGCGGGATGGGCATTCCTGCAGGGCGATCCGGCCTCGACTGAGGATATGCCCGATGATCAATCGTCCGATTTCCCGCTTGCTGGCCGGCAGCGCGATTGCCGCGCTTACGCTGTCGGGCTGCGCAGGTGGCGCAAACGGTCCGCAGCTCCCTGCCGCGAACTTTGTCGCCGGGCAGGAGAGTCCGGGTGAGGACTATGTCATCGGCCCGCTGGATGAGCTGACGATCTTCGTCTGGCGCAACCCCGAACTGGGCGCCGACGTGCAGGTCCGCCCCGATGGCCGGATCACCACCCCGCTGATCACCGACATGCCGGCCGTGGGCAAGACCCCCAAGATGCTGGCCGACGATATCACGCTGCAGCTCAGCCAGTACATCCAGGAACCGCTGGTTTCGGTGATCGTGAAGAAGTTCGCGGGCACTTTCAGCCAGCAGGTCCGGATCGTCGGGGCGACCGAGAAGCCGGCCTCGCTGCCGTACCGCGCCAATATGACAGTGCTCGATGCGATGATCGCGGTCGGCGGAATGAGCGAATTCGCCAGCGGCAACCGTGCGCGGCTGATCCGCTTCGACAAGGAAAGCGGCAAGCAGAAGGAATACTCGCTGCGGCTCAACGACTTGCTGCGCAAGGGCGATAGCCGCGCAAACGTGATGCTGATGCCTGGTGACGTGATCATCATCCCTGAAAGCACATTCTGAGGAAGATCGGACAGGTCACGGTAAATGAACAGCGTTTTCGAAGAATTTCGCGCCGCGCTCCATTCGGTCTGGCACCGCCGCTGGCTGGCGCTGGCCGTCGCCTGGGCGGTTTGCCTGCTCGGCTGGCTGGTGGTGGCGATGGTCCCCAACAGCTACGAATCGCGCGCGCGGATTTTCGTCCAGCTGGACGATGCCCTGGCCCAGCAGATCGGGATCGGTGTCGGTGATCGCAAGCGCGATATCGAACGGGTCCGCCAGACGCTGACCAGCGCGATCAACCTCGAAAAGGTGGTCCGCGCTACCCGGCTCAGCGAATCGGTGACCAATCCCAAGGAAATGGAAAGCACCGTTCTGGGGCTGGCCAAGCAGATCGAGGTCAAGAGCGAGCAGGACAACCTGTTTGAGATCACCGCCGCTTCGGGCCGCGGTTCGCTGTCCGATGCCGGGAATGCCAAGCTGGCGCAGGAAATCGTCCAGAAGATGATCGACATCTTCCGCGAGGAAAACCTCTCCGGTGGGCGCGGCGAGATGGGCGAAACGCTGGAATTCATGAACCAGCAGCTGGCCGCTCGCCAGAAAGAGCTCGAAGCGGCCGAGCAGAAGCGGCTGGCTTTCGAAGCCCAGAACCCGCTGCTCGCGCAAGGCGGCACTTCGGTGTTGCAGCGGCTCGAGGCTTCGCGCGCCGAACTGCGCGGAATCGACGCCGATCTGGCGGCGGCGCAATCGGCGCTGGCCTCGATCAACGGTCAGCTGGCAGGAACGCCTGCAACCATCGCCGGGGCGGCCGCTCCGGTTGGCGGCGCGCGCGGGGCCTATGCCCAGGCCCAGGCCGATCTCAATGCGATGAAGGCCCGCGGGCTGACCGACAGCCATCCGGATGTGATTGCCGCGCGCAACCAGGTCAATGCGCTCCGAGCCGGCGCCCAGGCCGAAGGCGGCGGCGGTGTCGCTGGGGTTCCCAACCCCACCTATACCTCGCTGCAATCGATCCGCGGCGATCGTCAGGCCAGCGTCCAAGCGCTGACTGCCCGCCGCGCGGCGGTGCAGGCCGATATCAACGCGATCACCGGGCAGCAGATTTCCAACCCGGAAGTCGCGGCTGAGCAGGCCCGGATCAACCGCGACTATGATGTGCTCAAGGAAGGCTATGACAAGCTGCTGGCCGACCGCGAGGCACTGCGCCTGCGCGGCCAGGTTGAGAATGAACGGTCGTCGGTCAAGTTTCAGGTGATCGATCCGCCGACCACGCCGCGCTCGCCGGTCGCGCCGAACCGCCCGCTGCTTCTGTTCGGGGTGCTGATTGTTGGCCTTGCGGCTGGCGTTGGCGTGGCTTTCGCCATGGGCCAGCTGCGCTCGACCTTCACCACCACCGCCAAGCTTGAGCGCGCGCTGGGGCTGCCGGTGCTGGGTTCGGTGACCCAGACGATCACCGATGCCGGCCGCGCGCTGCGCGCCAAGCGGCTCAAGTATTTCTACGCCGGATCGGCTGCGCTGGGCGGGATCTTCATCCTGCTGCTGACGGTCGAATTCATCCAGCGCGGCATGGTCGCGTGACGGGGAAAGCATGATGGAACAGAGCAAAATCCCCGTCCCGCCGCACGATGATGCGCCCGACAGCAGCAGTTCGACGCTGATCGAGCGGGTGGTGCGCAACTACGATCTGGTGCGGATCAGTCCGCCACCGATCCCGGATGAGCTGCTCGGCACCCGCCGCAAGAGCACCGCGCGCTATCGTCGCCAGGGCGACGTACAAGCCCCGCCGGTTGTTGAAGCACCCGCAGCGGCTGCTTCGGCTCCGGTCGAAGAAAAGCCGGAGGTTGTCGAGCCTGAGGTAATCGCGCCGCTGCCCGTGCCGGTCCCGGCTGCGCGCAAGGCACCGGCAATAAAGGCTGCAAAGTTCAGCGGCGAGCGTCTGCCGATCAACCGCCAGCACCTGCGCGAGCAGGGCCTGATCGTGCCCGAAGGCAGCGTTACAGCGCTGCTGGAGGAATTCCGGATCATCAAGCGCACGCTGCTGTTCCAAGCCAATGAACTCGCCCAACAGGGCATGGGTCTGGCGGCACAGCGCGTGTTGATCTGCTCGCCGCATCCGGGCGAGGGCAAGAGCTACACCGCCGTCAATCTGGCGCTGTCGATCGCTTCCGAAAAGGAAAGCGAAGTCCTGCTGGTCGACGCCGATTTCGCCAAGCCTTCCGTTCTGTCGATGTTGGGCATGCCCGGCGGGCGCGGGCTGATGGACGCGCTGTCCGATCCGTCGATCGATGTCGCCGAATGCGTGCTTGGCACCGATGTTCCCGGACTGTGGGTACTCCCGGCTGGCAACGCGACCAATTCGGACAGCGAATTTCTGACCTCATCGCGCGCCAAGAGCGTGATCGACCGGCTCAACCAAGGCGCGCCCAACCGCTTCGTGATCTTCGATTCGCCCCCGGCTCTTGCCGCCTCACCGGCTGCCGAACTCGCCAAATATGTTGGCCAGGCAGTCGTCGTCGCGCGTGCCGACAAGACCGGCCAGGGCGCGCTTGAAGACGCCGTTTCGCTGCTTTCCGCCTGCCCGAATATCCAACTGCTTTTGAATGCCGTCCAGTTCAGCCCGAGCGGTCGTCGCTTCGGGTCTTACTACGGATACGGAGGATGACCGCCATGTCGCCCCAGAAGACCAAACTTGCCTTGCTCGCCGCCAGCTTTGCGCTGGCCCTGCCGCTTGCGGCGCATGCCCAGACCTTGCCTTATGGCGATATGGGGGGCAGCGGCGACGCGACTGCCAGCTCTGACGAAGGCGACGACGGCGATGCCGCGCCGCGCCGCGGAGGACGCCGGGTCGAGGTGAGCCCTTACATTGAAGCTGGGGTGGTCGGACTGTTCGAGCTTTCGCCGGGCAGCGAGACGCTGACCTATTCGGTGGTCGCCGCGGGGGTCGATACCTCGATCAACGGGCGCAACAACCAGGGTTCGCTTTCGGTTCGCTATGAACGCCGCTTCGGCTTGTCCGGCAACACCACCGACAGCGACACGCTGAGCGGCGTTGCCCGCTTCCGCACCGCGATCGTGCCGGGCGCGCTCCAATTTGAAACCGGCGCGCTGGCCGCACGGACCTCGGTTGAGAACAGCGGCGCAAC
>CAZVMC010000175.1:0-4009 GCA_964628635.1 uncultured Novosphingobium sp.
GTCGCCAGCGGCAATGTGCTGTTCGAGTTCGATGATCGACCCACCGACGGGCTGGAGGAGTTGTTCTCCTTCATCATCAAGGACCGGTTCGATATCCGTTCGTTCGTGGCGGTGCGCACGGTGAATGAAGTGCGCTCGGCCATCCATGACAATCCATTCAATGGCGATGGCGAGGACAAATTCGTCCATTCGATCTTCCTCGGCGGCCAGCCCAGGGAAGAGGACTTCGCCGCGCTGCTCGCCGCGCACAAGGACCGCGGCTCCGAACGGCTGGCACTCGGCCCGCGGGTGCTCTATCTGGATTACGTTCACGGCGCGGGCGTCTCCAGTCTGACCGGGCCGTTCCTCGAACGGCGCCTTGGCTGCAAGGGCACCGCGCGCAATATGCGTTCGCTCAAACGCATTCTTGAGAAGATGGAACCATGAAGCCCGCCACGCCAGAAACACGCTCGGTCCGCTTGCTCAAGGTTGGCGAGCAGGTGCGCCATATCCTGTCCGAGCTGCTGATGCGCGGGGAAGCGCATGACGAGGTGCTTTCCGCACACTCGGTCAGCGTCACCGAAGTGCGGATGAGCCCCGACCTGCGCCACGCCACTGTCTACATCAAATCGCTGCTCGGCGCGGATGAGGAGGCGGTGCTGAAAGCTCTGCGCACCAACACCGCCTTCTTCCAAAAGGAAGTCGCCAGCCGGGTGAAGCTGAAATATGCCGCGCGGCTGAAGTTTCTCTCCGATGAGAGTTTTGACGAAGCCAGCCGGATCGATGCCCTGCTCGCAGATCCCAAGGTGGCGCGGGATCTTGACTAGCCGGTTGCGGAGCTGAGAGTCCTGTGTCAGCCAAGTGGCAACGTGCTGACTTCTGGGGGAATCGCCATGCGTAGATTGTTGCTGGGCCTGCTGGCCATGCTTGCAATGGCGTTTGCTAATCCAACATTGGCAGGAAACGCCCCGCAGCCAGGCCTGTTCGTCAAACCGGGAGAGAGTTGGGCTTTCAAAGTGGTCGATGGACAGCCGGCGGAGCCGCGGCAACTGACCAATGGCGATCAGGGCAATCCGGGTGAGATCACCGTGCGTTTCTCAAGCGACGGATCGATGCTGCAAGTTCGCAGCCGCGCCGAGGGTTCCTACAATTATCAAGCCTTCATCGCGCACAAACCCGATGAGAGGGGCAAGCGCACTAGTGTGTGCACTCTTATTCCGGGCGTAATGGCGATGGAAAGTTGGCCGGGCGGGCTCCCGGGCATTCGCCTGACCAATTTCACCGAAGCTGGTGAGGGGATGATCTGCGCTTAGCTCGGCACCATCCGCGCCTTGATTGCGATGGTTACCTTTTTGCCGACAATCGTGCCATAAGCCTTCATTCCGAAATCGTAGCGGTTGATTGTCGTCCGCGCGGCGAGCTGTACTGGATCGCGGCCGTTCGCGGTTGAGGGCGGTTCGGTGAAGGCGACTTGCAGCACCACCGGCTTCGTCACTCCGCGTGCCGTTATCGAGCCTTCTACGGTGGCGCTCTTGGGCCCGGTCATGGTCATCCGGTCCCCAGAGAAGCTGACAGTCGGGTAGTTTTCTACGTCGAAGAAGTCCTTGCCCTTCAGCCGCGCCAGCGTGACCTTATCGCCGGCCGTCAGAGCGCGCGCATCCAGTTCGACATCGAGATCGATGGTGTCCAACCGGTCCGGTCGCAGGGTAATCCTGCCGCTCATCTTGGGGAATTGGGCGGTCTTGCTGGCGAGCCCCAGAAAACCGACCTTGGCGCTGACTGAACTCTGCGCGGCATCGATGCGGTAGTTGTGCACCGGTCCGCTAGCGGCCAGCAACAAGAGTATCGCGGGTAGCGTGAACTGCTTTCGCATCATCGATCTCCCTCGCCCCCGCCAATTTCGAACAAACCTGCGCTTCGCTGCAGCAGCTGTCAATCGCGCTGGTCTTTGCCAGTAAACCCACTATCTGGAGCGGCGATGGCCAAGCTTTATTTCTACTACGCCAGCATGAATGCCGGCAAATCGACCACGCTGTTGCAGGCCGATTTCAACTACCGCGAGCGCGGCATGGCGACGATGCTGTGGACTGCAGCGCTCGACGACCGGTCCGAGCATCAGGCGATCGCCAGCCGGATCGGGCTGGGCGCCGACGCGCACCGCTTCGCCTCCGACACTGATCTGTGGGACCGGGTAACAGCCGCCCATCGGGTCGAGCCGCTAGCCTGCGTGCTGGTCGATGAGGCGCAGTTCCTGTCCGAAGGGCAGGTCTGGCAACTGGCGCGATTGGCGGATGAAGCGAGCATTCCAGTGCTATGCTATGGCTTGCGTACCGATTTTCAGGGCGAGCTGTTTCCGGGTTCGAAAGTGCTCTTGGGGATTGCGGATTCCTTGGTCGAGTTGAAAGCGGTGTGCCACTGCGGACGCAAATCGAGCATGAACCTGCGGGTCGATGCTAGCGGCGCGGCGGTTCAGCACGGCGCGCAAACCGAGATCGGCGGGAACGATCGCTATGTGGCGCTGTGCCGCAAGCACTTCACGGAGGCCCTCGGGCGATGAGCGATACCGTTATCCAGGCCGCCGCGCTGGTGGTGCCGCTGATCTTCGCGATCGTGTTTCACGAAGTCGCGCATGGTCTTGCGGCGCGAGCGCTGGGCGATCCCACGGCGGCGCAACTCGGCCGGCTGACGCTCAATCCGCTCAAACACGTCGATCCGTTCGGCACACTGATCTTGCCGGGGATGCTCAAGCTGGCCGGATTGCCGGTGTTCGGCTGGGCCAAGCCGGTGCCGGTGATCAAACAGCGGCTGCGCAACCCGCGCCGTGATATGATGCTGGTCGCCGCTGCCGGGCCGGGAAGCAATCTGGTGATGGCGCTGATCGGCGCGGTGTTGCTGGGGCTCGTCGGGAGGGCAATTGCCGGTCCGGGTGAGATTGGAGCGGGGACCGAGTTCCTGATCATGAACCTTGGCAACTTCATCCTGCTCAACATCTTCCTTGCGCTGTTCAACCTCTTGCCGGTGCCGCCGTTCGATGGCGGGCACATCATGGAAGGCCTGCTCCCGCGCCCAATTGCGGAGAAGTTCGCGGGCTTTCACAAGCAGGCGCTGCTGATCATGATTTTGTTGATCGTCGTCCTGCCCTATCTGGTGCCGAGCCTGAATATCATCAGCTGGCTGATCGGGCCGCCGGTCCAGTGGCTCAATTCGCAATACATGGGGCTCGCTCTGGCCATTGCCGGCCGTTAATCGCCTATGCCCAATGGCTGGATCATTCTCGACAAGCCGCTCGGGCTGGGCAGCACCCAGGCCGTTGCGGCCGTAAAGCGCAACCTGCGCGCAGCAGGATATGCCAAGGTCAAGGTTGGCCACGGCGGTACGCTCGATCCGCTGGCAACCGGGGTGCTGCCGATTGCCATAGGAGAGGCGACCAAGCTGGCGGGGCGGATGCTGGATGCCAGCAAGGTTTATGAGTTCGCGGTGGCCTTTGGGAGTGAGACGGATACGCTTGACCTTGAGGGACGGGTCGTGGCGGAAAGCGCAGTGCGGCCGACTTTGGCCGAGGTTGAGGCGGTCCTGCCGCATTTCACCGGGCCGATCACGCAAGTGCCGCCGGCTTACTCGGCGCTCAAGGTCGATGGGGAGCGGGCCTACGATCTGGCGCGCAAGGGTGAGACGGTGGAGCTGGCGAGCCGGAGTGTCAAAGTTCACTCGCTTACACCCGTTCGCATCGAGCGAAGTCGAGATGCCGCGCATAGTGTCTCGACTTCGCTCGACACGAACGGGGGCTTGCTCACCAACGTGGGGTTGGAAGAGATTTCGTTGGAAGCCCACGTTTCTAAAGGCACCTATATCCGCAGCCTCGCGCGCGACATCGCCCGCGCGCTTGGCACTGTCGGCCATGTCACCATGCTGCGCCGCACCCGCGCCGGACCCTTCACGCTCGAACAGGCGATTTCGCTGGACAAACTGAACGAACTGTCTAAGGGCGCGCCCCTTGAGAACGTACTCTTGCCGCTGGAGGCAGGGCTGG
>CAZVMC010000176.1:0-2521 GCA_964628635.1 uncultured Novosphingobium sp.
ACGCGCAGCTGATGGGTGCGCCCGGTCAGCGGTTGCAGCTCGACCCAGGCGGCGCGGTTGCCGGCGCGGTCAAGCACGCGGTAGCGGGTGCGCGCGGTCTGCCCCTGCTCGGAGCGGTCGACCATCATCTTCTCGCCGCCCGTGCCGGGCTGCTTGCCCAGCGGAAGGTCGATCTGGCCCTGATCCATACTTGGTACGCCAACCACCAGCGCCCAGTAGATCTTGCGCGCTGAGCGGCCGGAGAAGCGTTTGGAGAAGAACGCGGCGCTGCCCGGCGTGCGCGCGATCAGCAGCACGCCGGAAGTGTCCTTGTCGAGCCGGTGAACCAGGCGCGGCCTCGGTCCGTCCGGGGCGAAGGCATCAAGCAGGCCATCGACATGCTCGTAAGTACCGCTGCCGCCTTGCGTGGCGAGGCCGGGGGGCTTGTTGAGCACAATCGCCGCCCGGTCCTGCTCGATCACCATCGAATCGGCCAGCGCGATCTGCTCTTCGGTCAGCGGCTTGCGCGCGCGCGGGGCGCGTTCGCTCGCCTCCCCGCCGGGGGGTACGCGCAGGACCTGGCCCTTGCTCAGCCGATCGGCGACATCGGCGCGCTTGCCATCGACCCGGATCTGCCCGGTGCGCGCCCAGCGGCTGACTGTCGCGAAGCCGACCTGCGGCAGGTGGCGCTTGAACCAGCGATCAAGCCGCACGCCGTCGTCATCGGCAGCAATCGTGAACTGGCGGACGTTCTGGCTGTCAGGTGAGCTCATGCCATGCCCCGCATCAAGATAAGGCCGGCGAACAGCCCGAGCACCCCGGCCAGAACCGACGCCAGCACATAGCCCGCCGCCAACGCCATTTGGTCGCGCTCGATCATCAGCGCGAGTTCAAGGCTGAAGGCGGAAAAGGTTGTGAACCCGCCAAGCAGGCCAACCCCCAGCAGCAGCCGCCAGCTCTCGCCGCCGGTCCCGTGCCGTGCAAGCCAGCCCGCCAGCAATCCCATTGCGAACGAACCCGAGACGTTGACCAGCAGCGTGGCCAAAGGAAACGCGCTGACCTCCACCAGCCGGCCAACCGCAAAGCGCAGCCATGCTCCAATGCCGCCGCCTAGCGCGACGAGCAGGGAGCTTTGCAAGAAGGGTGTGGTTGGCGCCATCGGCTCTGCCTTAGCGGGGCTTGCCGGAAAAAGCCAAGCCGGGCGCGGGCAGCGGATGCGACGCAGATGCGAAAAGGCCCGGCAGGCAAGCCTGCCGGGCCCCTCGGGGAATTGCGTTTAGAACCCGAATGCGATGCCGACACGTCCGCCGGTGGAGCCTTCCACGGTGGAACCGGCGACGCCGGCGGTTAGATAGACGTTCGGCGCAACCCGCCCAGCGATCGATCCGGCGAAGCCTTGCTCACCGCGATAGGTCGAAAGGTTGAAGTTGACCGAGACCGAGGCGCCGGGAACGATGGTGGTTCCGCCCATCGCCATTGCCGCCGCGATCCCGCCATTGGCCTGGACCCGGTTGATCTCAACCGTGCTGCCCAGCGTGCCGACCAGCGATTCGAGCGAGTTCAGCCGGGTGTTCTGCGCGGCGTTGACGTTTTCAACCGCGCTGAGCCGGGTATCCTGAGTCGCATTCAGCGTCTGGATCGCAGTGATCTGGGTCGCCTGCGTGGCGTTGACGGTTTCCACCGCCGACAGCCGGGTGTCCTGGATCACGTTTGCGGCGAGCGCGGCGTTGGCATTGGTCAGCGCGGTGTTGGCCGTGCCTTGCGCCGCTGCCGCATTGGCCAGCGCGGTGTTGGCCGTGCCTTGCGCCGCCGCTGCCGCCGCCGCGCCGCCCGAGGCCGCAATCGCCACGGCGTTGAGCTGCGCAACGTTGACCGCATCGGTATCACCAACCCCGGCGCCAACGTTCACAATCCGCCGCTCACCACCGACAGTGCCAACCGATACAGTATTGGCCTGCGTCGCGACCGAGCCGCCGCCGATGGCAACCGAGCCCGCAGCCGCAGCTACGGCGCCCGTGCCGAATGCACTGGCGTTGGCACCAGTGGCGGCGGCGTTGCTGCCGATCGCGGTGCCGCCTACCCCGCTGCTGCTGGCATTGGTGCCGACCACCGTGGCAAACACCGCCGAGGCGCTCGATCCCGAGCCGACCGCAAGTGAGCTGCCGCCCGCAGCAGTCACTGTCGCGCCATTACCCACGGCAATGGCATTGCTGGCGGCCACGAGCGTGTCTTGGCCCAGCGCGGTTCCGTTCACGCCCGAAACGTTGCTGTTGGCACCGATGGCAGTGCCGCCGGTGGCATTGGTTTCAGCCCGGCCGCCAACTGCGGTCTGGTTGAAGCCGGCGCTGACCGGGTCGCCCGCCGAGTTGAAATTGAATCCGGTACCCGCCCGAGAGGTGGAGCCGATTGCAACGGTGTTGGCGCCGACGGCGACCGCATTGCCGCCAATCGCGACAGCGGCGTTGATGCCGACTGCGGGCTGGCTGGATACGCCGCCAAAGCGCGCCTGCGCGCTGTTGCCGATCGCTACGGCATTGTCCTG
>CAZVMC010000176.1:2621-3960 GCA_964628635.1 uncultured Novosphingobium sp.
GAGCGATGCTGCCGCTGCGGCAACCGACAGCGAAAGCTTGGTCTTGGTGGTATAGAGTTGCATGAATATTCCCCTTTTGGACTTCGTTCGAATCTCATCGGAGATGACGAAAGCACCTCCGCGCGTGCGACCGCTTTGAGTGTGCAACCAGAAGGGACTGCCGGTTTGCCCGGCTTGGGCTGAATCGATACTTCGATTTCAACCGCAGTCGTTTAAAGGTAAATTTCGTGTAAATGCAAGCTGTCTGCGGTGAAGCGAATTCCGCTTGCCCGAATCCGCGAGATGCGCATTTTGGTGTTTCCGTTCCTGCGCGAGCGGTCAACCCTTGCGACCCGGGGAATAAGATGTTTGTCACACGATCGCTAGCCTATGGCACCGCCGCCACGATCTTCGCCCTGAGCGGAACCGCGCAGGCACAGGCTCCCGCTGCCGATCCTTCAACCCTGACCCGCTCGGCCTTCATCGCGACAATGGACCTCGAATTCCGCAAGCGCGATACCGATGGCGATGGCCGGGCGACGCGCGCGGAGCTCGAGGTTTATGAGCGCAATGCTTCGCAAGCGGCGGCTTCCGCGCAGAATCTGCAATTGTTCCGCCAGCTTGACGTCAACCGCGATGGGCAAATCAGCCAGGGCGAATTTACCGCGCTGATCCCGCAAGTCGGCATGCCCGATGTCGGCCCGATGATGACGCGGTTCGATACCAACCGCGATCAAGCCGTGACGCTGATCGAATACCGCGCGGCGACCCTCGCGAACTTTGACAAGCTTGATACCGACCACGATGGCACGGTTACCCAAGCTGAAATGCGCGCAGGTGGAGTCGATCCGGGCGGGCGCTAAGGCAAAGCGCGCGGGCGGCCCGCCGCGCAAATCGCAGCCGCTACCGTTGTTCCCAGCACGAGCTGCCAGGGAAAGGCCACACCCTTCAACGCCAATGGCAGGCCCAGCGCGTCTATCACATAGGGCTGGAAAGCCAGCACGGTCAGGAACCCGGCCACGAAAGCTGCGATCACGCTGGCGGAGTTGCCGCGCCGGGTGAACAGCGCCACGCCGTAAACCCCCAGCAATCCGGAATAGGCGAAGGCCATTACCCCCAGCACGAAATCGAGCAGCGCCGAATCCGCGTAGCGCTGCCAGTGCCAGGAAAGCAGTGCCATCCCGAGCAGCGCGAGGCCGAGCAGCACCGAGGCAATCCGGCCCATCCGCACGAAATGCGCCTCGCTCCTGGGTCCGGCAAACGGGCGGTAGAAGTCGTTGACCAACACTGCCGACATCGAAATCAGCCCCGAATTGATCGCCGCCGCCGCGATCACCCCCACGGTCACCAGCCCGCGCAG
>CAZVMC010000177.1:0-1226 GCA_964628635.1 uncultured Novosphingobium sp.
TTCTACCTCAGCGAGAAGCTGGACATCACCAGCTTCGATTTCGGCAACCCGACGGATCTCACGCCCGCCGCGATCGCCACGCAGCGCCAGGATAGTGAAGCATGGGGTGTGTTCGGGTCGCTGACTTATGAGTTTGAGAACGGTTTCAAGCTGCAAGGCGGCCTGCGCTACAACGATGACAAGCGCACCATGGTTGCCGCGCGGCCGACCGACACGCGCCCGGGATTCCTCGGCTTCGGCGGCCCGGTGCCGACCGTCACCACCCGCGTTGGCGATGATGTGCTGACCTGGGATCTCGCCGTAGCCTATCCGGTGAGCGAAGACGTCAACCTGTTTGCCCGCGTCGCCAAGGGCTATCGTGCGCCCTCGATCCAGGCCCGCCTGCTGTTCGGCCGCACCCCGTCGGTGGCGCAGAGCGAAACCACGATGAGCTATGAGGCTGGGCTCAAGTCCACGCTGGCGGACGGCAAGGTGCGCTTCAACCTGACCGGGTTTGCTTTCAGCACCGACAATCTGCAGCTGACGGCTGTGGGCGGAGCGTCGAACTTCACTACGCTGCTTAATGCCAAGCAAGTCGATGGTTACGGCTTCGAGGCCGAGTTCGAAGCCAAGCCGACTGAGGGCCTAACGCTGACCGCTGGCATTTCGTACAACCATAACGAGATCAAGGATCCCCTGGCCTTTGTCGCTGGCTGCGGCGCAGCTTGCACCGTGCTCGATCCGGTCCGCACTGGCAGCCCGGGGATCTTCTCGATCAACGGCAACCAGCTTCCGCAAAGCCCACGCTGGATCGCCAACTGGACCGCTGGTTATGCCGCGCCGGTTGGCGATGGCGAGGTCTATGTCTTCACCGACTGGGCCTATCGTTCGAAGGTGCAGTTCTTCCTGTATGAATCGGTCGAGTTTAGCGACGACAACATGCTCGAAGGCGGCCTGCGGATCGGCTATCGCACTGGCCGGTTCGATATCGCGGCCTTCGCGCGCAACATCACCAACGATGTCTCGGCGGTGAGTGGGATCGACTTCAACAACCTGACCGCGATGGTCAACGAACCGCGCGTGTTCGGCGTCGAAGTCGGCCTGAAGTTCTGATTGGTGCTGGGCCGGGGTCGATTGTGGCCCCGGCCCGCTCAGCGGATGCTCGCAATCATTGCGTTAAGCCGGTCGACGTCCTCGGCATCCTGATAGAGCCCGAACCCGATCCGCAACACGTCGCCGCGCAGATC
>CAZVMC010000177.1:1326-3863 GCA_964628635.1 uncultured Novosphingobium sp.
AGCGCCGAGACGATCCGGATCAGGAAGTCATGGGTATTGGGCGAGAAGGCGATGGTTGCTGGATTGGGCAGATTGAGCTCGCGGGCTATGTGGCGCTGCGCCTCGGGGATAACTTCGCCGAAGACCTTGTCCCACTTGCGATCGGCGAGTCTGGCCGCGTCTTCCCAGCCCTGGGCATGCCCCTGCCAGCTCGCATTGGGCCACAGGTGATGACTGTGCGCAGCAAAATGCAGCCGCCCCGGTGCGGCTTCGAGCGAGCGGGAAAACAGGTGCTTGAAGCTCACAGGCTGGTCCGCAGTGACCACAGTTCAGGGAACGCTCGCTTGCTCAGAGTCGAGTGCAGATAGGCTGCCCCGGCGGTGCCCCCGGTGCCGCGCTTGCCGCCGATCACGCGCTCGACCGTGACCACGTGTTTGTGCCGCCAGCTCGCGAGCGCATCGTCGAGATCGACCAGCTTCTCGGCGAGGGCGTAAAGCTCCCAATAGCGCGTGGTATCGCGGTAAACCTTCAGAAACGCCGCTTCGACGGCCGGATGCGGTAGATAGGGCTGGGTCACATCGCGGTCCAGCACTTCGGCCGGGATATCAAGCCCGGCACGCGCAGCCGCAGCGATGGCATCGTCCCACAAGCTGGGCGAATTGAGCGCCGCTTCCAGCGCTGCCCGCGCCTCTAGCCGGTCGTTCTGGTAGTCGAGAAAGCGTGCGTCCTTGAGCCCAAGCATGAACTCCACGGTGCGGAATTGATCGGACTGAAACCCGCTCGACGGACCGAGCACGTCGCGGAAGCGGGTGTAGTCGCTGGGGGTCATCGTTGCCAGAACATCCCAGGATAGCGTCATAACCGCTTGAATGCGGCTGACTCTGGCCAGCGCCTTATAGGCCGGATCGAGACCTCCGGCTTGAATCTGCCGCTTGGCGAGCCGCAGTTCGCGGATCATCTGTTTGAGCCACAGCTCCTTGGTTTGGTGAATGACAATGAACAGGTGTTCGTCATCCGTGTCCGACAGCTGGTGCTGGCAATCGAGCAAATGGTCGAGCGCAAGGTAGCGCGCGTAGGTCATCGGGGCATCGGTCATGCGCGGAGCATCGCCCGAAGCAGTTACAGATGCAACCGGATTACCTTGTCCCAAGACCGCGGGCGATGATCCCGCGCAGAATCTCGCGGGTGCCGCCGCGCAGCGACCAGCTCGGCGCATTGTGGACGATATTGGCCAGCACCGAAGCATAGGCCCCGGCGCTGCGTGGATCCGGTTCGCAATCGACCAATTCGCGGGCAATATCGGGCAGCGCCTGTTCGAACAGCGCGCCGACATCCTTCACGATCGCCGCCTGCAGGTTGGCGTCCTGGTGGTTCTGCAGCATCCCGGCGACCGAGCGCGACAGGCGGCGCAACACAGCGAGCCGCGCAGTAACGCGGCCAAGGGTGATTTGTGCGGCTTCGCTGTTCCGGCCTTTCAGCACTTCGATCAACTGGACCAGCAATTCGATCGACGAGAGGAAGCGTTCCGGGCCGGAGCGTTCGAAGGCCAGCTCGCTCATCACCTGATCCCAGCCCTGACCTTCTTCGCCCAGCAGCATGTCGGCGGGGACGAGTGCGTCCTCGAAGTGCATTTCGTTGAAGTGGTGCTGCCCAGCCAGATCGATGATCGGCTTGATCGTCAGGCCGGGGGTGTTCTTGAGATCGACCAGCAACTGGCTGGTACCCTTGTGGCGGTCGGCCGGGGTACCACTGGTGCGGCAGAACAGGATTACATAGTCCGCCTCATGCGCGAAGCTGGTCCAGACTTTGGTGCCCGTGACGCGGTAATGATCGCCGTCTCGCACGGCTTTGGTGCGGGTGGCGGCGAGGTCTGAGCCGGAGTCCGGCTCGCTCATGCCGATCCCGAAGCTGAATTCGCCGGCGGCGATCCGGGGCAGGAAGAATGCCTTTTGTGCCTCGGTTCCGAACTTGAGGATCGACGGACCAGACTGCCGATCCGCAATCCAATGCGCGCCCACTGGTGCCCCGGCGGCGAGGCATTCCTCGACGATGACCGCGCGCTCGAAGGCGCTGCGCTCATGACCGCCGTACTGTTTGGGCCAGGTCATGCCCAGATAGCCAGCCTGCCCCATCGCGCGGCTGAAGCCGCGGTCATAGCCATACCAGTTATCACTGCGCTGGCGGGGAGTGCGGCTGGCCAGTTCGCGGTCCAGAAAGGCGCGAAACTCGGCGCGCAGCGCGATGACTTCGGCGCTGTCGAGCGGCGGAGCGGGGAAGGGGATGCGGCTCATAGAGTTGTCACCATTGGCCAGAAGCCTGGGCCGCCCGTGTCGAGCGTTGCCTGGCCTAACAGCTTGGCCCACATCACTTGCCCGCCGAATTCATCGCGCCAGGCCCAGAGCGCGGTGGTGTAAAGATGCAGGCGGTGCTCACGAGTAAAGCCGATCGCGCCGTGCATTTGCGAGGCGATGCTGGCCCCTGCTCCTGCCGCTTCGCGGGCGCGCAGGGTTCCGGCAGCAACGCCCAGCAAGTCATGCCGCGCCAGCGCTTCGCCGGCC
>CAZVMC010000178.1:0-1161 GCA_964628635.1 uncultured Novosphingobium sp.
CGCGGCCCGGCCAAGGTGCTGGCTTTTCCGGCGCGGCGGATCGGCGCGCGGGTTACTCAGCCTGAACTGCGCGCCGCCGCTTGACCCGCGCATAGAGCGCCATGCTTACCGGCATCAACGCCAGATAGACCGCGCAGATTCCAATTAGGGTAAGCCAGGGCTCGGTCAGTGCCGCCGCCGCGACAAGGCCGAACAGCGCGATCACTTCCAGCCGGAAGCTCTTGCGGGGGCGCAGCAGCCGTCCCCAGCTGAAGGTCGCCACGCTGGAGATCATCAGCACCGCCATCGCAAACAGCCACAGCCCGCCGAACACGGGATTGCGGAACTGCTCGTCCCCGGTGGCGATCCACAGGTACATCGGCAAGAACACCAGCCCTGCCCCGACCGGTGCCGGAACCCCGGTGTAGAAACCGGCCGCCTTGCGCGGCTCGTCGATAAGATCGATCCGCGCGTTAAAGCGCGCGAGCCGCAAAGCACAGGCAATCGCAAAGGCCAGCGCCGCAAACCAGCCAACGCGCGGCAGGTCCTGCAAGGACCAGAGATAAAGCACCAGCGCCGGGGCAACCCCGAACGAAACGTTGTCGGCCAAGCTGTCCAATTCAGCCCCGAAACGCGACTGCGCCTTCAGCAGCCGCGCGATCCGTCCGTCGATCCCGTCGAGCACACCGGCCACCACGATCGCCAGCACCGCCTTTTCCCAATCGCCAGCAATCGCAAAGCGAATCCCGGTGAGGCCGGCACACAGTGCGGCCGCCGTGATCGCATTGGGAACCAACGCACGCAGCGTAAGTCCGCGCGGGAGCTCGACCTTGTCGGGCTCCTCTGCCGGGTTCACTGGCTTACGCCCTCGATCAGCGGGGCCGACCCGACTTCGGCCAGCACGGTTTCACCCGCGATCATCTTTTGCCCCATCAGCACTTTTGGTTCGGTCCCGGCGGGCAGATAGACGTCAACCCGGCTGCCGAACCGGATCAGCCCGACCCGCTGTCCGCTGGCCAGAATATCGCCCGGCTTGACGAAGGGAATGATCCGCCGCGCGACCAGTCCGGCGATTTGAGTGAAACCGATCGCCAGCCCGTCGGCACGCTCGATCAGAATGTGCTGCCGCTCATTCTCTTCGCTTGCCTTGTCGAGATCGGCGTTCATGAACTTGCCGGGGAT
>CAZVMC010000178.1:1261-3743 GCA_964628635.1 uncultured Novosphingobium sp.
ACCAGCGCGCCCAGCGGCCAAGCGATCGTTTCGAGCGCAAACCAAGCCGCGACCCCGCTGGCCGCCGCAGCGATCAGTGCGAACTTGCGGCCTTCGGGATGGACGCTGGGCCAGCTCCAATGGGCTTCACCGCGTCCGCGGTTGTCTAAGATTTCTCCGGGCATGGGCGCCATCTAGGGGCTTGGCCCCTTCCCCACAAGCACGCATCGTCGGGCATCATTGCGGTCATGCTTAACGATTTGTTGAAGCGCGGCCCGCTATCCTCTGGAACATGACAGCAGCGCGCACCATTGAACCGCGATCCGGCATGCCCGCTTCCCTGGCGCGCCGACTGTTGGAAGACCTCCCAATCCTGTTGATTTCCAGCGTCCTGCTGGCCCTGTGTCTGGGTGCATTTGCGTCAAAAGGCATCTATTTCGGGATCGATGGCGTCTGGCTGAATTCGCGGCTCTACCTGCTCTCCGCCGGGATAGTGCTGGCTGCAGGCGCAATTCGCCGCTTGTGGCGCGACCGGCCAGCACGCCCGACGCGCTATCTTGGCGAGCGTTACCTGACAGACCCAGCACGCCGCGAAATTCTGATCGGTGCGCTCCCGGGGCTGGCGATCCTGTGCTGCTTCATGCCGTTCTTCTCGGCGCTCAAATCCGCCATTCCGCTATTCGCAAGCTATGATTGGGACCGTACCTTCATCGATTGGGAGCGCAGCTTGCTGCTGGGCCATGATGCCTGGGAAGTGCTCCAGCCGCTGCTGGGTCATCCATGGATCACGGCGACCCTGGCGGTGCTTTATCATCTGTGGATATTGATCTGCTATCCTGGCACGGTACTGTTCCTGTTCGCGCCGATCGACAACCGGCTGCGGCGACGCTTCCTGCTGGGCTTCGTGCTGGCCTGGTCCTTGATTGGCGGCGTGCTGGCCATGCTGTTTGCGTCCTATGGCCCGTGCTTTGTCGGGCCGCTCGCAGGGATCCCCGACTTTGATGCGCAGATGGCCTATCTGCGCGCCGCCAACAGCCAGGTCCCCGTATTAACCTTGAACGTGCAAGACATGCTGGTTGCCCGCTTCCACTCGGCTGACAACGGTTTGGGCAGCGGGATCAGTGCGATGCCTTCGATGCACATCGCCATGTGCACGCTGTTCTATCTGGGCATGCGCGGAATCAACCCCCGTCTGGGTCGCGCTGCGCTGGTGTTTGGTCTGACGATCTGGGTCAGCTCGGTCCATCTGGCCTATCACTACGCGCTCGACGGCGTAATGTCGGTTGTTGCGGTTGCGCTGATCTGGAAGGGAAGCGGAATTCTGATCGACTGGTGGGATGCGCGTCTGTCGGGCTATGCCGCCTTGCGCACGAATACCGTTCCGGCCGAATAGCCCGCCCCAAACGAGCAGATCACTCCGACATCGCCCGCCGACAGATCGTCGCTGTTGCGATGGAAGGCGATGATCGACCCGGCGCTGCTGGTATTGCCGTAGGTGTCGAGTACCGTCGGGCTCTCATCCTCGCTTGCCTCGTGCCCCAGCACCCGCTGCGCGATCAGCCGGTTCATCCCGGCATTGGCCTGGTGCAGCCACAAGCGGCGTAGCCCAGCGGGATCCAGCCCCAGCCGCTCCGCCTCTTCGCAGATCATCGTCCCGACCATCGGCACGACTTCCTTGAACACTTTCCGACCCTCTTGAACAAACAGCTTGTCCGGCGCGCCGATCCCTTCGGGGCTGGCGCAATTGAGGAAGCCGAAATTGTTGCGGATGTTGTTGGAGAACTCGGTTTTGAGCTTGGTCCCGACGATTTCCCAATGATCCGCCGGGGCCATGTCGGCGGCTTCGACCAGCACGGCAGTGGCCACATCACCGAAAATGAAGTGGCTATCGCGGTTGCGCATGTTGTTGTGGCCGGTGCACACTTCGGGGCTGACCACCAGCACCGAGCGGGCATTGCCAGCGCGGATGAAATCGGCGGCGGTCTGGATGCCGAAAGTCGCAGAAGAGCAGGCGACGTTCATGTCAAAACCGAAGCCATCGATTCCCAGCGCGTTCTGGATCTCGATCGCGATCGCCGGATAGGGTCGTTCAAGATTCGAAGCGGCACACAGCACCGCATCGACATCGGCCGGATCGCGCCCGGCCCGCTGCAGGGCATCCTGCGCCGCTTTCACGCCCATCTCAGCCAGCACCGAGAGTTCATCGTTGGACCGTTCCGGCCAGCGCGGCGTCATGATCTCCGGATCGAGCAGCGAGGCCTTGCTCATAACATAGCGCGAGCCAATTCCGCTGGCCTTCTCGATGAATTCGACCGAGCTGGGCTGCAATGCCGCCACTGCGCCAGACGCAATCGCAGCCGCATTGGCGGCATTGGAGCGCGCCACATAGGTGTTGAAGCTTTCGACCAGTTCGGCGTTGCTGATCGATTCGGGCGGAGTGAACAGGCCGGTGGCCGAGATCACGGGGCGGATGTCGCTCATGGCGCGCGGGTCTAACCGCGCG
>CAZVMC010000179.1:0-1602 GCA_964628635.1 uncultured Novosphingobium sp.
ACCCGAGGTCGGGAAAGGGCATGGTCACGATTTCCTCGCCGGTATCGAGCTTCTTGACCTGCATCTGCGGCAGGCGGCACGAAATCGCATGGAAGCCTTCCGCGAGGTCCCACCGGGCGAGCACGGCAATCGCTGCGTCATCGATTGTCAGGTGACCGCCGATATCGCCATAGGCATCCGCCTGCTCGAAGACATGCGCATCGATCCCGGCCCGGTTCAGCGCGACCGCTGTCGCCAGACCACCGATACCCCCGCCCACGATCGCAACGTCAACCGACTGCATGTTCTTCTCCCGTATCAGAAGAGGGGCATCGCATCCTTGCAGACACGGGCAAGGCCCCCATTATGTCCATGCCGAACGGCCCTCGCGGTGGCCTTCGCCAGACTCTCTTCCGCTCCGAGAAAGGATACACAGCAGAGCGGGAATTGAAACCATTTTTTCGTTTAAACGGATTTTTTCGAAAATAACTCGATCCATCGAGGAGGCCTGTCATTCACCTTCGCGATCCCGCAAAGGGGGTGCGTCGGCAGAGAGAGTTGCCGGCACACCCCAGGGCGGCCGGGCTAGAAATTGAGGCCCAGCTCCACACCCATCTGCCGGGGCGCTCCCCACGTTCCGAACCGCGCGCCCGGGGCGGAGGTCGAAGCCAGCGCCTGGACGTAATCCTGACCCGAAAGGTTGCGGCCGAATGCGCGGATCGAGAACCTCTCGCTGGCATCGCGCCAGACGATGGAGGCATCAGCGAGAATATAGCCCTCCTGCGAGTCAGCAATGTTGCCGAATTCGCGGAAGAAAATCCGGGACTTGTAGGACAGATCGGCCCGGAAAGTCAGCGTGCCGCCAGCGATCACGGGCTCGGTCCGGATCGCGCCGCCCAGGTTGAACGAGAAATCCGGCGCGTTGGAAAGGGGATTGCCGCGGGTATCCTGCAACCCGGCAGCGGCATTGAGGATGTCGAGATTGCGGAAGCCTTCGCCGTAGCGCGCATTCATCAGCGTAGCGCTGCCGTTGACGCTGACTGGCCCGGAGACAAAGGCAAGCTCGGCTTCGGCACCGTAAATGCGGGCGTTCGGCGCATTCTCCAGAACGAAGGCAAGCCCGACCAGCTGCTCAACCTGTAGGTCGGCATAGTCATAGTAGAAGCCCGACAGGTTGACCGTGAAGTCACCGAACTGATTCTTCGACCCGACCTCGTAGGCGGTAAGCTTTTCCGAGCCATATTGCGCACCGCACCCGCCGCGGAAGTTGAACCCGCCGACCTTGAAGCCCTCGGAGTAGGTGGCGTAGAGATTGCTGCGCGAGGATACGTCATATTGCAGGCCGAACCGCGGCGTGGTGGACTGGAAATCGGTCTCGGCGGCACCGTCGGGATTGTTCGGATTGGGGCAGGCTGCGGGCGGGATCTGCCGCGGGCCGCCCGGCGTCTGGACAAAGATGCCGTTGGCTTCTGTTATGCGCTGCTTGTCGTCCGAATAGCGGATCCCCGCCAGCAGTCTCAGCTTGTCGGTGACCTTCAGAGTGACGTCGGCAAAGATGGCCTTTGTCTCGGAAACATAGGGGTTGCTGGAGAAGGTCAGGGTTGTGCCCGGAGGCAGCCGCGA
>CAZVMC010000179.1:1702-3737 GCA_964628635.1 uncultured Novosphingobium sp.
CCCGCTACACTACGATAGGTGCGATCCTGACTGGCCGGGTCGTTCTGCCGGGTGGTCCGCGGCTCCAGCGAGACGTTGACGGTCGACAGGATCGGGTTCTGGATAACCGCCTGAGGAATCGGGCGGTCCAGCAGAGTGAAGTAGATGAATGCGCCGTTCCGGTTGGCATAGGTACCGGTCAGGGTCAGGCTCAGGTCCGGCGTGACATCAATATCGAGCCGCGCACGCGCCAGCCAGCTGCGCCCTTTGTCAAGATCGCCGCTGCCGTTCGGATTGAGATTTTCGACGAACCCGTCACGCCGCTCCGAATGCTTGCCGGTCAAGCGTAGCCGGATGCTGTCGCTGATCGGGAGGTTGATTGCCCCTTCGATGCGGTGTTCGTCGAAGGTGGCATAACTGGCCCGCACATAACCGCCCAGCTCGTCACCCGCCTTGCTCGTCATGAAGTTGATCACACCGCCATTGGCGTTGCGGCCATAGAGCGTGCCCTGCGGGCCGCGCAGGACTTCGACCTGGGCAATGTCGACCTGAGCGATGTCGGCCATTTGCGGGCGGGGCTGGTAGACGCCGTCGACGTGAATGGCCACGCCGGGCGCGCTGCCGAGGACGGTCAGGCCGACCCCGCGGATCGCCAGAGCCGTATCGCCACGCAGCGAACCGCCGCTCAGGCTCGGGACGATCCCGACGAGGTCAGACGGATCGGCGAAGCCGCGATCCTGAAGGGTTTCCGCCGTCACGGCCGTGATGGCCGAAGGCACATCTTGAACATTCTGCGCGCGCTTGTTGGCGGTGACGATGATGACCGAATCTTCGGCATCTTCAGCCGCCTCGCTATCCTGAGCAGAAGCTTGCGCGGACACTATGGACAAGGCGAAGGCGGCAGCGCCGCACAACAGTGTGGTCTTCATTGGCATTCTCCCCGCTGTCTTGCCGCCGCGAGGGGTCTGGCTGAAAGCACCAGTCATTGTCTCTCGTGGCAGCAGCTTGCCGGCATCCTGGCTTTGCCATGCGAGACCGGCCGAGTCGAATTAACCAATGTTAATCGAATTATCAACATATTTTCGAAAAAAGAACGATCTGCGACAATATAGCTTCTTGTTTGGGCAGAGCCATGCGCGCCTGCTTCGGCCCGCTATCGACCGGCGGACTGGAAGGGCGCGCTCGGCGTCCGGGTGCCAAGGTGTGACAGGAGTCCCGTGACCAGCGCCGCAATTGCCGATTTGAGCGCCTGCTCGAGGTTGAAGTATCGGGCCAGATAATCCCTGGTGACGGGATTGCCGTGATCGAGTGCCATGCCGACCGCGAGAGCGATGACCGCACCTTGGAGCTCCACCGCCTGACTCATGCCAATCCCGGCATCGGTCAGAGGACGCACCGCCGCTTCCGCTGACAATTCGCCCGACTGAACAGGCGGCTGCGACTGGGCGAACAGGCGCGCTGCATCCCGCCTGGTCTTCAGAACATTGTAGAAGGCAAAGCCGAACTGGCACAGCCAGTCCTTCGGCGACTGCCAGTCATAGACGGCATCGCGTGCCTCGATGAAGTAGCTGGCGGCCAGATCGGTCATCAGCTCGGACTTGTCGCGGTAGTGCGCATAGAGCGATGGTGCCTGCACCTTCAGCCTGCTCGCAACCGAGCGCATCGTCAGCGCGTCGAGCCCTTCCTCTTCGATCAATTCCATCGAGGCCTGACAGATCAGCCCCTGGGTAAGAACGATATCCTTGCGCCTCGCCATCACATCCGCCTTTACAATCTAACGATGTTAAATTAATTTTGGGCTGGTTGGCAACCGAAAAACAGCCCGCCGCCTCAGTGCGAATCGGGATCGGTTGCGCGGAGAGGAAAGGACAAGACACATGCCGTTTCTGAAGAACGTCTGGTATTGCGCAGGCTTTTCGCACGAGCTCGACGATGGCAAGCTGCTGGGCCGCAAGCTGGTGGGCGAGCATGTGCTGATGTACCGCACCGAGGCCGGCCAGGCCGTGGCAATGTCGAATATCTGCCCGCACCGCTTCGCGCCCCTGAGCGAAGGGCG
>CAZVMC010000180.1:0-1217 GCA_964628635.1 uncultured Novosphingobium sp.
TCGCGCAAAATGCCGGCGTTGTTGACGACCGCGTCGATCCGCCCGAACCGCTGGACCGCATCCTCGATTATGCTCGCCGCGCCCGCTGGATCGGCCACCGAGGCAAGATTGGCGTGGGCCTTGCCACCCGCCGCGATAATGTCGTTCATGGTTTCCTGCGCAGGCCCGGCATCGCCGCCCTCACCGCCGCCACCCACGCCCGGATCGTTGACCACCACCGCCGCCCCATGCGCCGCGCAGAGCAGCGCGATCTCGCGCCCCACCCCGCGCCCTGCGCCGGTGACTGCGACGACTTTGCCTTCAAGAATTCCCACACCCGCCTCGCGTTTAATCGTTCGGTTAAGGACTAGGCGGGGTAGGCCTGCAAATCAACCTTACCCTACTCCAACCCGTTCGTCCTGAGGAGCGGCAGAGCGAATGCGAAGACGCGTCTCGAAGGACCTCGGCGCGGCGGTGGTTCGAGACGGGCCTTCGCATTCGCTCAGTCCCTCCTCACCACGACCGGATCGGGATCCGAGGCCAAACCTCTAGATTGGAAGCAGTTCCTTCAGCGGCCGCTCCATATCCGCCAGGTCCTCCGGCGCGACCACCGCGCGCGCCTCGACCAGCTTGCGGCCCTGCGCATAGTCCTTGACTGCATTGACACAGTCGAGCGCGATCACTTTGCCGTGCTTGAGGTAGATCACCGAAAACGAGCGCGTAGCCGGATCGCCGCGCAGCACGGTGGCATCGTGGCCAGTCGAGAGCCCGACCGTCTGGAGCTTGAGGTCATACTGGTTCGACCAGAACCACGGTGTGGCCTGATAGGCCGCCTCCTCGCCGCAGATCGTCTTGGCCACAATGGCTGCCTGATCGTTGGCGTTCTGCACCGATTCGAGCCGGATTACCGCGCCATCGGCAAAGCCATTGGCATGTGCCGCGCAGTCACCGATCGCGTAAACATGCGGCAGCGAAGTGCGGCATTGTTCGTCGACATCGACCCCGTTGCCCCCCGCCGCGCCCGCCGCGATCAGCACGCCGACCGCCGGGACAATCCCGATCCCGACTATCACCATGTCGGCCGGAATCACCTCGCCATCGGCGAGCCTGACACCGGTAACCCGGCCCTCGCCTTCCAGCGCCTCGACCGCCACCCCGGTGCGCAGGTCAACTCCATGCGCGCGGTGCTCTGCCTCATAGAACGCCGAAAGCTCCTCCCCCGCGACCCGCGCCAGCAC
>CAZVMC010000180.1:1317-3724 GCA_964628635.1 uncultured Novosphingobium sp.
GGGATCGAGCGCGGTGACAGTCTTGCCGAGCAACAGCGCGATCTCCTTGGTCGCCCAGTATTCCGCCGGCCGCAGCAAAATCCGCTCGAATGGCTTCTCACCCGCGAAATATTCCTTCGACAGCGGCGGGCGTTCGTAGGGCAATTCCGGCTCACGCCCGAGCAGGCCGATGCTGCCGGTGAACCCCGCCGAACGCAGCGCAATCGCCGCCTGCGCACCGCCGTGGCCAGCGCCGACGATAAGGACATCGTAATGGGGCATGTTGGAGGACTCCGGGGTAAACGATTGGTTTGCACTGCACTGACCGGCCGATGCCAGCAAGGTTCAATTCGAAACGCCGCCATCAATCGCGACGGCGCGGCCTCACTCAAATCCTCCCCGAGCTTGTCTCGGGGAGGGGGACCGCCCGGCGACAGCCGGGTGGTGGTGGGGAAGCCGCGAGATCGCGTATTGCACGATGCTCTCGGCGACAGCCGCAGCATCCTTCAACACCTCAGCCGCCGGAATACGAACGGTCTCCAGACCCTTCGACCCCAGAAACGCATCCCTCGCCTCATCGCGCGCGGGCCGGTCCCCGACATCGTGCGATTTGCCATCGATCTCGATCACCAACCGCGCATCCGCGCAGTAGAAATCGAACTCGAGTTCGCTGCTCGGATGCTGGCGTCGGAACTTCACGCCCTGCGGCTGCCCGCGCAAATAACGCCACAGCAGCACTTCCGGCAGGCTCATGTTCTTGCGGTTTTTCCGCGCCCTAACAACGGTTCCCGAGGCGGGCTTTGGCGCAATGTCTTTAAGCACAATCACCCCCTCCACCACCCGCTGCGCGGGCGGTCCCCCTCCCCGAGACAAGCTCGGGGAGGATTACTCTGGGTTGCACCCTCACCGCCCAAATCCTCCCCCAGCTTGCCTGGGGGAGGTGGCAGTCGCGCCAGCGACTGACGGAGGGGTTGCCACTTCCCGATTTTGGGGATGGTTCGGGATGGTGTAGCGACGGATAATGGCCTAATCCAAGTCGTTCCCTTACAAACTGGACAGATACCCGTCCCGTTGCAGGTGGGACAGCGGCCTGACCCGTTACAAGCCTTGCAGGTCAGTCCTGTTCCTTTACAAACAGTGCAGCTTCCCTTGGCACAGTTTGGACACCTACCTGTACCACCGGTCCGACAGAACTTGCACATTTGCAATTCAGACATGGCCACAATCCTCTGCGGTAGACTCCACCATTACATCCGGAACACCCCAAACGCCGGCCTATCCGGCACCGGCGCTTCCAGCGCCGCCGCCAGGGCCAGCCCCAGCACATCCCGCGTCTGAAACGGATCAATCACCCCGTCGTCCCACAGCCGTGCGGTGGCGTGGTAGGGGTTGCCCTCATCCTCATAGGTCTGGCGGATCGGGACCTTGAAGGCCTCGGCCTCCTCCGGCGTCCAAGTCTCGGCATCGCGGTGAACGGTGGCGAGCACGCTCGCCGCCTGTTCGCCGCCCATCACCGAGATCCGGCTGTTGGGCCAAGAAAACAGGAACCTTGGCGAATAGGCGCGACCGCACATGCCGTAGTTGCCCGCGCCGAAGCTGCCGCCGATCAGCACGGTCAGCTTGGGCACGGTGGCGGTGGCGACGGCGGTGACCAGCTTGGCGCCATGCTTGGCGATCCCCTCGGCCTCATACTTCCCGCCGACCATGAAGCCGCTGATATTCTGGAGGAACAGCAGCGGGATCTTGCGCTGGCAGGCAAGCTCGATGAAGTGCGCGCCCTTGACCGCAGACTCGCTGAACAGCACTCCGTTGTTGGCGAGAATTGCCACCGGCATGCCCCAGATATGCGCGAAGCCGCAGACCAGAGTGCTGCCGTAATGCGCCTTGAACTCGTGGAACTCGCTGCCATCGACCAGCCGCGCGATCACCTCATGGACATCATAAGGCGCACGGACATCCTCGGGGATGATGCTGTAAAGCTCTTCCGCATCGTACTTCGGCGCGCGCGGTTCCTTGAGCGGCAGTCCATGATTGTGGACCGGGCCGAGGTGGCTGACGATATCGCGGACGATGGTCAACGCGTGTTCGTCGTTCTCGGCGAGATGATCGACCACGCCGCTCTTCTTCGCGTGAAGATCCCCCCCGCCCAGATCCTCGGCGCTGATCTCCTCCCCAGTCGCGGCCTTCACCAAGGGCGGCCCGGCGAGGAAGATCGTGCCCTGCTCGCGCACGATCACCGTCTCGTCGCTCATCGCCGGCACGTAAGCGCCCCCGGCGGTGCAGCTGCCCATCACGCAGGCGATCTGCGGGATGCCCTTGGCGCTCATGTTCGCCTGGTTGAAGAAGATCCGGCCGAAGTGGTCGCGGTCAGGAAAGACCTCGCTCTGGTGGGGCAGGTTGGCCCCGCCGCTGTCGACCAGGTAGATGC
>CAZVMC010000181.1:0-1942 GCA_964628635.1 uncultured Novosphingobium sp.
ATCCCGGGTTCGTCGAACCCGACCGGGGTCGAAGTGAAGAGCGAAAGCGATACGCTGCCGTTCTACCCCTACTTCGTCGCCAAGGATGGGTGGACGATCGGCCTGTTCCTGGCGATCTACAGCCTGTTCGTGTTTTTCATGCCCAACGCGCTGGGCCACCCGGACAATTACATTCCGGCAAACCCGATGCAGACCCCGGCGAACATCGTTCCCGAATGGTATTTCTGGCCGTTCTACGCGATCCTGCGCGCCTTCACCTTCGACCTGCTGTTCATCCCGGCCAAGCTGATGGGCGTGCTGGCGATGTTCGCGGCCATTCTGGTCTGGTTCTTCCTGCCCTGGCTCGATCGCTCGCCGGTGCGCTCGGCGACCTATCGCCCGCTGTACAAAAAGTTCTTCTGGTTCGGCCTGATCCCGGCCATGGCGGTGCTGTTCTATTGCGGCGGCGCCCACGCCGAAGAACCCTATGTGATGATGAGCCAGATCGCTGCGCTTTATTACTTCGCGCATTTCCTGATCATCGTGCCGATCGTATCCTCGATCGAGCGCCCCGATCCGCTGCCCTTCTCGATCACCGAAGCGGTGCTGGGCAAGGATGATGCCGCCATGCTGGCCCCCAAGGCCTGAGCGAGACGGAAAGAGAGACGAAAATCATGATCCGCATCTTTTCCATCCTCACCGGCTTGTTCTTCTCGGTGGCCTTGCTGTGGTCGTTCGGGAATGGCGCCTATAACGCGATCACCGAACCGCCGAAGCCAACCGCCGAGAAGGTGTTTTACAAGCACCCGCGTGAGCTCCACCTTGCCAGCGATGGTGTGTTTGGGCACTTCGATCGCCAACAGGTGCAGCGCGGCTTTCAGGTTTACAAGGAAGTCTGCGCTTCGTGCCACGGCCTGAAGCACGTGGCTTTCCGCGATCTGGCCGCGCTCGGCTATACCGAGGCTGAGGTTAAGGCGATTGCCGCCGAATACACCGTGGCCGGCAAGGACCCGCTGACCGGTGAGATCAAGGACCGTCCGGGCCTGCCCGCTGACCGCTTCCCGCCGGTGACCTATTCGGGTCTGGGCGTGCCGCCGGATCTTTCGCTGATCACCAAGGCGCGCCACGACGGCAAGTCCTACGTCTATTCGCTGCTGACCGGTTACACCGCGCAGCCGGCCGAACTGCTCAAGCGGTTCCCCGAGGCGAAGACTGGGGCCGGGCTTCACTACAACCCCTATTTCCCCAACCTCAACCTCGCGATGGCTCCACCGCTGACCAGCGACGGGCAAGTGACCTATGGTGACGGAACCAAGTCAACGGTTGACCAGATGGCCAAGGACGTTGCCGCCTTCCTGACCTGGACGGCCGAGCCGAAGTTGGAAAAGCGGCTGCAAACCGGCTGGATCGTGCTGATCTTCCTGATCTTCGCCACGGTGCTGGGCTATATGGCCTATCGCAACGTCTGGCGCGATCAGCCGGGTCACTAAGCCCCGAGCACGTGAAATAAGGAAAGTCCCGCCGCATCGAAACCGATGCAGCGGGGCTTTCCCTTTTCTAATGCGGTACGGACCGCTCAATCGTCAGCGAACAGGTATTTCCAGATCAGTCCGGCGATCACTGCGCCGATCATTGGTGCGACCCAGAAGATGGGCAGCTGGCTGAGCGCCGCACCCCCTTCGACCAGCGCCGGCCCCGTGCTGCGTGCCGGGTTGACCGAAGTGTTGGTGACGGGAATCGAAATCAGGTGGATCAGCGTCAGCGCCAAACCGATCGCCAGCGCGCCCACGCCCTGGGTAGCCTTGGCTGACGTAACGCCCAGAATGATCAGTACGAAAAACCCGGTCAGCAGTACTTCTGTGACAAAGCCCGCGCCGAGCGAATATCCCTGCGGCGAGCGGATGCCATAGCCGTTGCTAGCAACACCACCCGCGAACCCGGCCTTGCCGCTCGCAATCCAGTA
>CAZVMC010000181.1:2042-3689 GCA_964628635.1 uncultured Novosphingobium sp.
GCCCCGCAGCCGCCGAATACCAGCCAGAATGTTCCGAACGCCTCCGCCAGAAGGCTGTTTCTGCTTGTCATTGGACCCCTCCGTTCTTGCGTCGCTCTGCGCGACGCCGCGAAAGCTGCGCCTGCGCGCGCGCAAGGTAAAGGGCTAATTTACCCTGTCTTTATTCGGAACGATTGACCGGATGGGCGCAAGGCGACATAGGCGCTCCACAGCGCGGGTATAGCATAGTGGTAATGCACTAGCCTTCCAAGCTGCCTTGAGTGGCGCAAATCTGCGGCTTCTTTTGTAAAACGGGTTCGAAACCGGCTCTTTCATTTCAATCGGTTAGGTTGGCGCTGTAAAATGCTGGCCGCCGGATCGGGAGCCTGCCAATGTCCATGATTGCCGCGATCGCGTTTGTTTGCACCACGCCCGTTGCCGTCGACGGCGACACGCTGCGCTGCGGCGGGCAGGGGTTGGTGCGCTTGCTGGGGATCGATGCGCCCGAGCTGCCGGGGCATTGCCGCGCGGGGCGGGTCTGCACGGCCGGGGATGGCGCGGAGAGCAAGCGGGGGCTGGCCAATCTGATCGCGGGGCGCGTGGTGCGGTGCGAGGCGAACCAGCGCGACAATTACGGGCGCCTGCTGGCGCGGTGCAGCGCCGGGGCGCTCGATCTTTCCTGCGCGATGGTTGCACGCGGCTTTGCGGTGGAGCGCTACGTGCGCTTGCGCTGGTGCCGCTGAACGGGCTATCCCGTGCCCGATGACTGCCGACCAATTGATCGAGCTCGCCGCCCGCGCGCAGGCGCTTTATGACAAGTGCAAGATTGCGCCCGAGCGTGATGCCGGGGCGATGGTCGCGCTGATCGAGCTGCGCAACCTCACCCCCGATCTGATCGCCGCGCTGAACCACGCCGCCGCGCGTGAGGCGGAATTCATCGAGCTGCCCCGGCTGACGCTGGGCAAGCAGGGATGAAGCTCAAGTTGGAATTCGCCGCGCTGCTCGCGCTCAGCGTGATCGCGCTGGCGGGCTGGCTGATCTAGCGCCGGGTACTCGCCGAAGCCAGCACCGCCAAGACACCCAGCAGCACAAGCACCACGCCAGCGAGCAGCAGCTGCACCACCGCGGGAACCTCGCTCACCGTTCCGCCCCGAATGCCGGATCCGGCAGCGCCAGACCCGCGCGCACCCAATCGGGCGCGAGGCCGTTCACGATGGTTTCGAGGCGAACGGTGTTGACGGTGCAGATGTCGATGTCTCGGCGGGTGATTGCAACCAGCTCGGCCTCTCCACCGGCGCGGTGATCACCGGGGGGAGCGCGATCTTGGCCGGGGGCAGGGGCTTGGCCGGGGCCACCGAAAGCGGCGGCGGAGACTTGAGCGCCTGCCCCCCGCACCCGGTAAGCATCAGCATAAGCGCGAGCGCGCCGCAGCGCATCGGCCAGATCGAGGCGGTGTTGGCTTTGGGCGGCACGGGCAATCTCCCTGAACTTGGCTTCAGTTTCTTTGATCTGTTCGCGGTGGAGCCGTTCGGATTCCTTCACGGCGACGGCGAACGCGGCGTGGTCGGCGCGGCGGAGTTTGATCTCTTTCACCCAGCCATCGCGCTGCACCTTGGTTTCGGCCCGCGCCGCGCGGGCATCGGCCTGCGCGTCCCGCTTGCCCTGGCA
>CAZVMC010000182.1:0-3664 GCA_964628635.1 uncultured Novosphingobium sp.
ACCGCGAGCTTTCGTGGCTCCAGTTCAACCAGCGCGTGCTGGCCGAGGCCTGCAATGCGGCCTATCCGCTGCTCGAACGGCTGAAGTTCCTGTCGATTTCGGGCAGCAATCTCGACGAGTTCATGATGATCCGCGTCGCCGGGTTGGTCGGGCAGGTGCAGCGCGGGTTCGATACGCCCTCGATCGACGGGCGCAGCCCCACCCAGCAGCTCGCCGCGATCCGCGAAAAGCTCGCTGATCTTGCGCACCAGCAACAGGCGATCTGGCGGTCCTTGCGCGAAGGGCTGGCAGGCGCGGACATCCATGTGGCCGATGAAGAGCGGGTCAGCCCGGCGGCGCACAAGTGGCTCAAGGCCTACTTCCTCAACGAGATTCTGCCGGTCATCACCCCGCAGGCGCTGGACCCGGCGCATCCTTTTCCGTTCGTGCAAAACGGCGGGATCGGCATTCTCTTCACCCTGACCCGCGATGCCACCCGCGAACAGCTGATTGAGATGGTGCTGATCCCCGGTGCCCTGCCGCGCTTCGTGCGCGTGCCGGACGAGGTGACGGGGGAGAGCGGGGCGGTCTACATTTCGATCGGGCGGCTGATCCAGCGCTATGCCGAAGCGCTGTTCCCCGGCTTCACGATTCAAGGCGACGGCATGTTCCGGGTGCTGCGCGACAGCGATATCGAGATCGAGGAAGAGGCCGAAGACCTCGTACGAACCTTTCGCAGCGCGCTGCAACGGCGCAGGCGGGGGCAGGTGATCCAGCTTGAAATCGAAGAGGATTTTGATCCTGCGGGCGAAGCGCTGCTGCTCAATCAGCTCGGGGTGAACGAAGCGGCGGTGATCAAGACCGATGGGGTGATCGGCATCAACGGCCTTGCCGAAATCGTCCGCGAGGATCGCCCCGACCTCAAGTTCGAGGCCTATTCCCCGCGCTTTCCCGAACGCATCCGCGAGCATGACGGCGATGCCTTTTCGGCGATCCGCGAGAAGGACATCATCGTCCACCACCCCTATGAAAGTTTCGAGGTGGTGGTCGATTTCATCCGTCAGGCCGCCGCTGATCCGGAGGTGGTGGCGATCAAGCAGACGCTCTATCGCGCCGGATCGCAATCGGCGGTGGTGGGCGCGCTGATCGAGGCGGCCGAGGCGGGCAAATCGGTCACCGCCGTGGTCGAATTGAAGGCCCGTTTCGACGAGGAGCAGAACCTCAAATGGGCCAGCAAGCTCGAACGCGCCGGGGTGCAGGTGATCTACGGCTTCACTGACTGGAAGACCCATGCCAAGGTGGCGATGGTGGTGCGGCGCGAGGGGGACGGGTTCAAGACCTATTGCCACTTTGGCACCGGCAATTACCACCCGGTCACCGCCAAGATCTATACCGATCTCAGCTTCTTCACCGCCGACCCCAAGCTGGGGCGCGATGCCGCCAAGATGTTCAACTTCGTCACCGGCTATGTCGAGCCGCACGCGCTGGAGCGCATCCACATCGCGCCGATCGATCTGCGCGAGGAGATCTACGCCCGCATCGACGGCGAGATCGGATATGCGCGGGCGGGCCAGCCTGCCGCGATCTGGATGAAGTGCAACCAGCTTACCGATGAAGGCGTGATCGACCGGCTCTATGCCGCAAGCGAGGCGGGGGTGCAGGTCGAACTGGTGGTGCGCGGCATCTGCTGCCTGCGGCCGGGGATTGCCGGGCTTTCCGAGAACATCCGCGTAAAATCGGTCATCGGCCGCTTCCTTGAACACAGCCGCATCTATGCCTTCGCCAATGGCCACCCCATGCCCAGCCCGCAGACAGCGGTGTTCATCGCCTCGGCCGACATGATGAGCCGCAATCTCGATCGCCGGGTGGAGACGCTGATCCCCATCCTGAACCGCACGGTGCACGATCAGGTGTTGCAGCAGGTGCTGCTCGCCAACATGCTCGATACCGAGCAGAGCTGGTGGCTGAATCCGGATGGGAGCTATGCCCGGGTCGAGGTGGAGCCGGGTTCCAAGCCCTTCAACTGCCACCGTTATTTCATGACCAACCCATCGCTCTCGGGCCGCGGCGGGGCGCTGGAGGCAGGTGCCGTGCCCAAGCTCAGCTTGCGCCGGGGAGCGGCGGCATGATCTGGAAATGGCGGCGCGAAGGGCGCGAGGCGGTTTTGGGCGGCAGCACTGCCGAACGGGCGATCATCGACATCGGTTCGAACACGGTACGACTTGTCGTCTACGGCGGTACGATGCGCGCGCCCACAGTGCTGCTCAACGAGAAAGTCACCGCCAAGCTGGGCCGCGATATCGCCGCGACAGGACGGCTTTCGGACGAAGCGATGGTGCTCGCGCTGCGGGGGCTCAAGCGGTTTGCGCTGCTGCTCGCCGATCTCGGGATCAAGGATATCGAGACAGTCGCCACCGCAGCGGTGCGTGATGCTGCCAACGGCCCCGAATTCGCCGCGCAATTGCGCGCGATCGGGCTTAGCCCGCGGGTGATTTCAGGCGAGGAGGAAGCGCTGCTGAGCGCCCACGGCGTGATCGGGGCTTTCCCTGATGCGCGCGGGATCGTGGCGGACCTCGGTGGCGGCAGCCTTGAACTGGTGCGGGTCGCCGATGGCCGTACCGACAGTGCCAGCACGCTGCCGCTGGGCACTCTGCGTCTGCCCGATCATCGCGGCAAGAGCCGGGCAGAGATGCGCAAGTCGCTCGACAAGGCGATCCGTAAGGCCGGGTGGGACCTTTCGGCCGCCACACCGGAGGCGAACGGTTCGCTCTATCTCGTTGGCGGCACGTGGCGGGCGATGGCGGTCTATGCGATGGCCGCGCAGGGCTATCCGCTCAGCGATCCGCACGGCTTCGCGCTGGATGCCGCCGCCGCGCAGGAACTCGCCGCGACCCTTGCGTCAAGCGAGAGCGACACGCTGCGAACCCGAGAGCGGATTTCGTCGATGCGGGCCGAAAAGCTGCCGGACTCGTCAGTCCTGCTGCAAGCCCTGCTTGCGCGGCTGTCACCCGAGCGGGTGGTGTTTTCGTCCTGGGGGCTGCGCGAAGGGCTGCTCTACGATCGCCTGCCCGAACACACGCGTTCGCAAGACCCGCTGCTGGCTGGGGTGACCGTGTTCGCCAGCGGGC
Source organism: uncultured Novosphingobium sp. (assembly GCA_964628635.1). GTDB lineage: Bacteria > Pseudomonadota > Alphaproteobacteria > Sphingomonadales > Sphingomonadaceae > Novosphingobium. The sequence continues at coordinate 3,108 of CAZVMC010000182.1, forward strand.
GCGGTACACAGGCGACCCTCGCGACCCGCATGGCCGCCTGGACCTTGGACGCTGCGCCCGCGCGCACCCACGGGTCGGAGCGGCTGCGATTGGCGGCGACGATGCTCGCGCTGGCGGCAATGCAGATCGAACCCAACATCCGCCTGCCGCAGGCCATTAATTGGGCGCTGCACAAGCGCTGGGTCGGGATCGACGGCAAGGGCCGGGCGATGCTCGCCGCAGCGATATCGGCCAATGGCAACCAGCTCTCCTTGCAGTCCGAGGTGCGCGCGCTGGCAAGCGAGGAGGCGCTGGAGGAAGCGGTGCGCTGGGGCCTCGCTCTGCGCCTCGCCCGGCGGTTGGGCGCGCAATCCGCCCGCTCGCTCGAGGCGAGCCGGCTTATGGTCGATGGCAGCGCGCTGGTGCTGCAACTCGCGAAAAGCCACGAGGCGTTGTTTGGCCAACCGACCGAGAAGGACATGAAGCTCCTTGCCACGCGGCTGGGCCTCGGCTGGCGCGTCGATGTGGTGCCGGAAATCGTGATGTAGGGTCGGTCCGCGTCAGCCGGCCTTTTCGCT
>CAZVMC010000183.1:0-3663 GCA_964628635.1 uncultured Novosphingobium sp.
GGCCGCGCAAACAGCAGGAATTCCCGCTTCTTGAGCTTGGGCACCTTGCCCCGCGCATCGAGCGGCACGTCGACCAGATAGGTCACCGCCGCCCCCACCCCGCTGCGCCCGGCGATCAGCGCGACGGTATTCGCCTGAACATAGAGCCGCGCGAATCCGGGCGCGAGACCCGGCGCGCGATCGGGTTTCAGGGCCGTCGCCTTGCGAATCTGCACCCGCACAACCAGTTCCGCAGCATCTGAAAGTGTCGCGAGATCGGCATAGGTCGGGCCGAAAGCGGCTCCTGCGGGGCGGGCGACATCGCCGCCCGCAACCGTTTGCGCAAGCGCTACACAAGGCGCCGCGCCAAGCCCGCCAACCGCTGCCGCGCCGATCGCCAGAGTCTTGAAAAAAGACATTAATCTTCCCTTTACTTTTGGCCCCGTGGCGGGCCCTCGGATGCCTAAGTGTCTATGCCTATTAGCAGGCTCTGTTGCACACGGCTCGCAGTGAATCCGTGCTGAACCGCAAAAGCGTTTGATCGGCTAGGGGTTGCCCGTTAAAGCCCGGAAGATCGTGTGTGTGGGACTGGGGACATTGCCGCACACATGGTGTGAGGTTGCGTGCGGGAATCGTTTGTTGCCCCGCATGTGCCAGCCGGAGAAAGATTGAACCGCGTGCGCTGCACGGGCCCGCAATTCTTGTTCCGGCGTGGGAGGACCGAAATGACCGGGATCCGCTCGCCGACCTTTGCGGCCGGGGGGTGGGGAGTGTGCCGATCTGCGGATCGGCGAGTAATTGGAGAGAAAGCGCTGGATGTCCTACGCTAGCCAACAACAAGGGTTGACCGGCCCGAAGCTCGTGTCGATGATCATCGCATTGTCGATCGTCGGCCTCGTGGGCGCAGGGATGGTCGTCTATCTTGCCGTCGACGCCGTGAAAGAGGTGATCGAACGGGTGACGACCGTCGATGTCGAAGAACCGCCGCCACCGCCGCCGCCGGATGAGCCGCCGCCGCCGCCGGATCAGCCCGATACATCGCCGCCGCCGCCGGTTGCACCGCCGCCGCCGTTCAACATTGCGCCCAACCCTCCTGAAGTGAAGACGATTCAGGACCCGCCGCCGCCGCAGCGCACGGACCCGCGTCCGACGCAGACGGCCGCGCCGATTGGGCCGCCGCCTGCACCCAAGGGCCCATCCAAGGCTCGCGGCGTGCAGCCGAAGAACCAGCGCTCGTGGTCGGCCCGTATTCAGGAAGACTATCCGCGTCGTGCGGCGCAGGAAGAGATCGAAGGCACCGTCGGCGTGCGCTGCACCGTGACGCCCGATGGCCGTGCCACGGGTTGCTCGGTCACCTCGTCGAGCGGATCGGACATTCTCGATGGCGCAGCGACCAAGGCGGTCGAGCGCTATGCGCGGTTCGAGCCCGCACTGAATGACGAAGGCACGCCGATCAGCGCCAGCTGGTCGACCCGGATTACCTACAAGCTGAACTGATCAATCGGGTCGGCGCCCCACAACCTTCAACGGCGCCGCTCCCCAAAGACCAAACTTTTCAAGAGGACTTTCGCAATGAACCTTTACCTTCTTGCTCCCGCTGCCGGCGCTGCTCCCGAAAGCGAATTCGGCTTCGTGCAGGCCATGCAGCAGGGCGGCCCCGTCGCCTGGACGATTCTCGCCATCATGGTCATCATGTCGGTCGGTTCGTTCTACATCCTGTTCACCAAGCTGTTCGAACAGAACAAGATCTTCAAGCAGCACAAGACCGTGCAGAGCCAGTTCTGGCGCGCGGCGAGCCTCAAGGAAGGCGCGACCAAGCTCGAGAAGGACGGCCCGTGGCGCCAGCTCGCCGATGACGCGGTCAAGGCCCAGGAAGACCACGGCAAGATGACCGACGCGCTCGAATCGCACGACTACATGCACGGTTCGCTCCAGCGTTCGGAAGATTCGATCAACGCCGTGCTCAACGGCGGCCTCGCGTTCCTCGCGACCGTCGGTGCGACCGCGCCGTTCGTCGGTCTGCTCGGCACCGTGATCGGGATCTACCGCGCGCTGATCAACATCGGCATCGCCGGTAACGCCTCGATCGACAAGGTCGCCGGCCCCGTCGGTGAAGCGCTGATCATGACCGCGATCGGTCTGCTCGTCGCCGTGCCCGCGGTGTTCGCGTTCAACTACCTGCAGGGCCGCAACCGCAAGATCGCGGCGCTGCTGAGCACCTTCTCGACCGACCTGCTCGCCTACATGAACTCGAACGGCGCGGTGAAGCCGGCGGTTCAGGCGGCTCCGACGGCGAAGCCGGCTGCCAAGCCCGCTGCGCCCGCCAACCCGACGCTCAACAAGTCCTGATCGTCAGATCTGCCAGCCGACGGGAGCGGCCTTCGGGCTTGCTCCTGCCGGTGCCCGGCGCGCAGGTCCCGGACCCACGCATCAGGGCAAGCAGTGTAAGCCAAAGTATTGACAGGCTAGGAATTCACAATGGCGATTTCAACGGGAGGTGGGGTCGATACCCCGATGTCCGACATCAACACCACGCCGCTGGTGGACGTGATGCTGGTGCTCCTGATCATCTTCCTCATCGCGGTTCCGGTTGCGATCCAGACAATCGAGAAGCTCAAGATCCCGGTCTTCGAATCGATCGAAGCGAAGACCAAGGTCGAAAACCTGCTTCTCACCGTCAGCGCGACCGATGATGCCGGTCGTAGCGCGGGCGAGCCGGGCTATGCGGGTGCATCGCGCAACGGGCAGTGCCGGATCTACTTCAACAACATCACGCTGGTCGATTCGGCCGAACTGCAGGAGCAGGCGTTCAAGCGCCTTGATGCCATCGTGCAGCGCGCGGGCGGGGTTGAAAAGCTGATGGAAGACCCCGAGGCTATCCCCCAGGTCCACATCCGCGGCGACGTCAACGCCCCTTGGCGCTGCGTGGCCGGGGCCATCTACCGTGTCCAGGTGGCAGGCTATCCGATCGTCGGGTTCATCTCGAACCCGGTCGACCCGAACGGCTGATCGTACCAACCAACCTAAGGAGAACACACCATGGGTATGTCTGGAGGCAAGCTTGACGGCGAGCCGATGATGGACATGAACATGACTCCGCTGATCGACGTTCTGCTCGTTCTGCTGATCATGTTCATCATCACCATCCCGGTTGCGGTCAATTCGGTCGACATCGACCTTCCGCAGCCGACCAATAACCCCCCGCCGCTGGTCGAGCCGACCAAGAACAAGCTGGTCCTCACTCCGACGGACCAGATCTTGTGGAACGGCACGCCGATCGACCAGGGCCAGCTCGTCGCTGCGCTGCAACAGTCGATGACGATGACCCCCGAGCCCGAACTGCAGTTCGAGCCCGAGCCGCTGGCGAGCTACGACCTTTCGGCCAAGGTGCTGCACACGATCAAGTCGTCGGGCGTCACCAAGTTCGGCTTCGTCGGCAACGACAAGTATCGCGACTTCGCGAAGCAATAACCGGTTCCCGGTGGCGCCTTAGGGTGCCTCTTGGGAGTGAACAAAAAGGGCGCCGCGAGGGTTCGCGGCGCCCTTTTTCGTGTTCGTGACCCGTTGCACTCCCGATACCGGTACGCGTTAGGCAACCTCTTCTTTTTGCGGTATTCTCCTGTGGTTGGTGCGGCTTCGATCCCGCTCGGGGCCGTTCTGGCAAAGAGGAGAGAGCCCATGCCG
>CAZVMC010000184.1:0-3641 GCA_964628635.1 uncultured Novosphingobium sp.
AACTGGTGCGGGCGAAGGGACTCGAACCCCCACATCTTGCGATACTGGTACCTAAAACCAGCGCGTCTACCAATTCCGCCACGCCCGCGAGCGCCTGACCCGGCGGCCCCGCCAAAGCGAAGCCTAAGGAATCAAGGCGTGGCCCTTAGTGGCCCCGGCGGCAAAGGGCAAGCGGGGGTAGTTTACTCGTGCGTCGGTATGGCCAGATAGTCGACCCGCGGCAGCCGCAGCGGCCGCAGCGGCCCGCCGAACAGCCCGCTCATCAGCAGCGCCTGAACCTGCTTTCCCGGCCAGAAACGCGATGCCGGCGCAAGCAAGTGATCGCGCAGAGCGGCGGGGAACGCAGCCTGCGATTGGTACATCGGCGTGAAGAACGCGGTGGCCCACTGGTAGAGCTGCACATGCCACTGCCTGAGCTGGACCGCGACCCCGGGCGCGGCAGCGGCATCGCGGGTCAACCGCAAGGCTTCGGCCAGCCCCCAAGCATCGAGCAGCGCCATGTTCGCGCCCTGGCCCAGCTGCGGGCTGGCCGAATGCCACGCGTCGCCCAGATGAACGATCCGCTCTCCTGCTGGCTGGGGCAGTGTGCGGTGGGCATAGCGCGCGAACACCAATTGGTTCGCATCCATGATCTGATCGGCCAACAATGCAGCCTCTGGCCACAGCGCTGCCACCTGCTCGCGCCAGGTATCGAGCCCGGCGGACTGCCATGCGGCATAGTCTGCGCTGTGCAGCGACCAGAAGAACGCCAGTTCGTTGCGTCCGGCTTCCCGGCAACCTGTCGGCAGAACCCCGACCATCTCGCGCGCGCCGCGATAGCGCTGCTCCAGCATTCCTGCATCGAAGGGTCCCTTTTCGGGCCAGGGCAGGCTGGCCCACAGCGCTCCGAATTCAAGCATCCGGCCCGCAGGCGGGGCAAGCGGCGTGTGAATCCCCAGCATGTCGACCACCAGATCGAACGGCCCCGAGCTTTGCCCGTCGGCGAACTGCAGGCGCCGCTTACTGCCGCTGCAGGTCGAGCCGACGATCTCGCGCCCGCCTTCGATCGGGATATCCGCCTCGCGAACTGCATCGAACAGCAGGTCGAACAGGCTGGCCCGGTGGATCCCCAGCCCACGGCTGGCTGGACCCGACAGATCGGCATAATGTGCCTCAAGCACGGTGCGGCCAAGTGCATTGCGACCAAACAACCTGGATATCAGCGCGCCGCACCGCAGCGCGGGTTCAGCCAGGCCCAGCGCCGCCAAAACCGCCATCCCGCTCGGCTGAATCATCAGACCAGAACCGAGTGGGCGTGGTTCCTCAAAGCGTTCGAACAGCCGAACCCGGTGGCCATCGCGATGCAGCAACAGTGCCGCCGCAAGCCCGCCGATCCCGGCCCCTGCGACCGCGATGTCGAACGAAGGGGTGGTCAAGCTATTGGAGCAGCTTAATCAGGGTGGGCATCAGCCCGGTTCGCTCGACTTTGGGTGCGGTAAACATCGGTGCCGGACAATCGAGACAATAGGCTTGAGCTCCCTGGCCCGCGAACAACCGCTCGAACCCGGCCAACGCCGTGTCAAGCTGCGCCTGCTGGCGCGCGGCGGTGAGCTGGACAAAATCCCCAGCCGCCGGTTGCCCTGCGTCCTCGGGATCGCCGCCCATCAATTGTTCAAGCAGCGAGGCATAGGGATCGACATCCTCCCCCAGGAAGGCCGGATGCCAAGAGCCCTTTTCCAGCTTGGCTTGCGCAGCCACCCAGGCCAGCGCGGCATCGAGCCCGCCGAATTCATCGACCAGCCCGAGCTGCCGCGCAGTCCCGCCGTCCCAGACCCGGCCCTGCGCGACGCGGTCGATCTCCGCAGGAGCCTTGCCGCGCGATTTGCCGACCAAGGTGAGGAAGCGGCCATAGTTGGACTCGATATTGCTCTGGAGCATGCCTTCCACTTCGGGGGTCAGGCCGGTGAGCAGATCGGGCTGGCCCGATAACGGCGTGGTCCGCACGCCATCGCCCTTCACGCCGTAATCGGCCAAAGCGCGCTCGAAGCTTGGGAATACGGCAAAGATTCCGATCGAGCCGGTGATCGTATCCGGCTCGGCAAAAATGCGGTTCGCTGGAGTCGAAACCCAGTAGCCGCCGCTGGCCGCGAGGTTGGCCATCGACACGGCGATCGGCCGGGCCTTTCCGTCTTTTCCGGCTTTGAACCGTTCCAGCGCCGTGCGGATCGCTTCCGACGCGTAGACCGAGCCGCCGGGCGAATCGACCCGCAGCACCAGGGCTGGTGCGTCAGACGCGGTGGCTTGATCGATCAGCTTGGCGATCCGATCTCCCCCGGCGCTGCCCGGCCCGGCCTTGCCGTCGACGATCTCACCCGCGACGGTCACCACTGGGATCGCGGTGCCGGGCTTGTCGACCGGGTTGGCGGCGAGCCAAGCTGAAAGCGCGGTGTGAGCATATTTGCCGGGTGCTTCGTCGAGCGGATCGGGACCGGCAATTTCGGCCACGCGTTTTCCGAACGCAGCCTTATCACCCAGCTTGTCGACCAGACCGGCAGCCAAGGCAGCTTCGGCGGCGTTCCCGCCCGAAGCCTTAATCCAGCCCAGCGGATCGCTGGCGACCCGGGTGATGTCGGCCTTGGGCCGCACGGCTTTGACCGCCGTCTGCCACTGATCGAACAGTGCGCCATAAATTGCGCGGCGCGCTTCGCGACTGGGATCGGACATTCCGCTGCCCTGATAGGGCTCGACCGCGTCCTTGAAGGTGCCGACCTTGAAGACATGCGCGGTCACCTTGAACCGGTCGAGCAGGTCGCCATAGTAAAGCCGGTTGCCGCCCGGCCCGAGCACGAAGGCCCCGCCCAGCGGATCGACCCAAACCTCGCTGGCGTGCGCCGCCAGCAGCATCCCATCGTCGGCATATCCGACCGCCCAGGCGAGTACCGGCTTCTTTGCAGCTTTCACCTTGTCGATCGCCGCGCCAACTTCCCGCAGGGAAACTTGCCCGCCGCCCAGAAAACGCGAGAGATCGAGCACCACCACCTTGATCCGCGCGTCATCCGCCGCGCTTTCCAACGCATGGACGATGTCGCGCGTGCGGTATTCCTTGGTTGGTGCCTGGTTTGAAAGCAGCGCAGCCAGAGGATCGACCACGGCGGGTTCTTCCACCAACGAACCCGCAAGTTTGATCACCAACGCTCCTTCGCGCACAGCCCCCGGATTGGGCCGGGCCGTCAGTGCGCCAAACAGCGCGAAGAAGAACATCAGCATGAACAGCAGGACCAACCCGTCCTTGATCCCGACCAACAGTTTCCAGACTTTTCGGGCGAAGATCATATCGGAGTTTCCCTGTGCCTATCGGCCAGCAGATAGGGAGCGGGCGCGAGAATGGCCAGAGCGGGATCGACCGGCTGCACATTGCGCTCTGCCAGTCGACCACAAAGCTTGCCACTCCCATCTTTCACGACTAAGCGGCTGGCTTCGATGACATCGCCGAACCCCGCCGCATCGGGCCGCTATCCAGCAGGCTCCGCCGCCTTTCCGCACCGCGACCTTACGGGGCTGGCGGGACTGGCTCCGTGGGAGCTGCTTTATCTGCTCGACGAGGCCGAGCAGTGGGTTGAGCTCAACCGCCAGAGCCTGAAACGCGACGAGCGGCTGCATGG
>CAZVMC010000185.1:0-3637 GCA_964628635.1 uncultured Novosphingobium sp.
TTATTTTCTGGCTGATCCTTGGTGTTGTCGCTTTGGCAGTCATTCCGTTCAGCGCGGACATTCCGCTGCTCGACCGTCTCGCAACAACGGGCGTCGATAATTCGTCGCTTGAGCGATTCTATGCCCAGCAGAGCGCTTGGGATCAGGCGCTGGCAAGTCCGCTGATCGGGCATGCCTATGTGGAAACCGACTTTTTCACTTATCCCCATATATTGCTGCTGGAAAGCGCGCTGGCGATGGGCGTTTTCGGATTTGCCATGATGGCAATGATACAGTTCCGGATGGTGACCAGTGCCCGCACATTGATGGCCTCCGGATACCGGCTGGTTCCTTTCATTGCATTGTGCGCCTTTGGGAATGCTTGGCTGTCCGGCGCAATTTGGGGTGCGTTTGATTTCTGGGTCGGGTTCGCCGTTATGAGCGCAATGGTCAGTTCTGGACGCGTTGCTGCCAACGGCACGCGCAAACGGTCCAATCAACCCGCCATTGCCTTTACGGCCAGGGCGTAACCATGGCTCACCCGGATGCTTTCGCCGATGCGGCACCGATTGCGTTGTTCGTCTTCCGGCGGGCAGACCTTGCTCGCAATGCGATCCATGCGCTGAAGGCCTGTGACGGCTTTGACCCTGCGCGGCTTTGGGTGTTTTCGGACGGACCCAAGCATCAGAATCAGGCAGCCGATGTGGAAGCAGTGCGGCATGTGGTCCGGGAAGAGGTTCCCGAAGCGCATATCATTGAACAGGCGCAAAATCAGGGGCTGGCCCGTTCGATTATCGCTGGCGTAAACCTGATTTTGGACCAATCGGAACGAGTCATCGTACTCGAGGATGATCTGATTGTCGCAAAGGACTTTCTAACCTGGATGGATTCGGCGTTAGCCCAGTATGCCGATGACGATCAGGTCATGCAGATCTCCGGTCATATGTTTGGCGTCGATGTCGGCCCCGATCCTGTGTTTTTACCATTCATATCGACATGGGGGTGGGCAAGCTGGCGGCGCGCATGGACGCATTTCGACCCGGAGCTTCCAGGAGCCGATGCGCTTGACCGCGACCGGTCCTTGCGCCGGAGATTCGATGTGAATGGGGCCTACCCTTATTCAAAGATGATGCGCGACCAACTCGCCGGCAAGGTCGATAGTTGGGGGATCGTGTGGAACTGGTCTGTGTTCCACCGTAGCGGGCTCGTCCTGTATCCCCCGGTCAGCCGGGTCCGCAATGCAGGCATGGACGGTCGGGGCACGCATGGCAGCCGCGGGGCTTCGCAAAAGCTGTTCGACGGCCGGGCTGCGGATGAACCCATGCCGCGTGCGACCTTCCCACGGGCCGAACTGTCGACAACCGCGCTTCGCAAAATTGCCTCGGCGTTGCGCTTTGAACAGCTCGCCAAGCTGATCAGGCGATTCTTGCCATGATCTGCTGGCCTTGGACAATTGCGAAACGGATGTTTCCGGCGGTTGCCATAGGCGAGGGATCGCGGGTGGATTTTCTGCGCGCGCGCGGTGCGCGGCATGGAAAGTTGTCAGTTGGCACCCGTTCTATGGTGGACGCGCGACTAAGCTTCGATCGCCCGCAGGCCGAAATTGCAATCGGAAGCCGAACTTTCATCGGACGCTCCACGCTGGTTAGCGCGGAGCGAATCATGGTTGGCGACGATGTGCTCATTTCATGGGACGTCACCATCGTGGATCATGACAGCCATGCGCTGGATTTCGCCAATCGAAGCAATGACGTCGAGAATTGGTTGGACGGGAAAAAGGACTGGTCGCATGTCGCGATCAGCCCGGTTACCATCGGCAACAAGGCGTGGATCGGCTTTGGTGCCGCGATTCTCAAAGGAGTCACGATCGGCGAGGGCGCTGTCGTCGCGGCGCGTTCTGTGGTTGTGAAGGATGTGGCACCGTGGACATTGGTCGCTGGAAGTCCAGCGCGCGTGATCAAGGAATTGGAACCCCATGAGCGATAAGACCCCAAATTACGGCCACAGCTGGGAAGAGGCGGTGGAGTGGCTCCGCGCCAAGCCCGACTGGGACTGGGTAGCGCGCGACGGCTATTTCGACGACCCGCTGCTTGGCGCTGCCGAGCGCTATGCCGCATCGGAGGAGTGGCAGACCGTGTTGCAATGGGCCGGAGACCGGCGTGGTACGGCACTGGACGTCGGCGCGGGACGCGGCATTGCAACCTATGCGCTTGCCAAAAACGGTTTTCAGGTGACCGCACTGGAACCCGATCCCAGCAATCTGGTCGGAGCAGGTGCGATCAAGGCATTGATGGCCGAGGCCGGACTGCCATTCACGCTGGAAACACAGGTTGGCGATCCCCTGCCGTTCGCGGACGAAAGTTTCGATTTCATCTTTGCCCGCGCGGTTTTGCACCATGTGCCCGATATGCGCGCGGCGATGGTGCAGTTTGCGCGTATCCTGAAACCCGGCGGCCGCTTCATTGCGGTGCGCGACCATGTGATCGACGGGCCCGACGATCTCGACGCCTTTTTCAAGGTGCACGCGCTGCACCATCTGTACGGCGGCGAAAATGCCTTTCCCGCCGCCGTCTATGCCGATGCCATCCGTGCGTCGGGACTGCGCCTTAACCGGATTTGCAATCCGCTGGAGACGCCTGTCAATTACGGCCCGAAATCGCAACGCGAGCTGGCAAGCGATATCGCCGCGCGGCTGCCCGGCCCGCTGCGCCCGATTGGCCGGGCCATGCTGGGCAATGCAGCAGTCGGACCGGATTTGCTGGCTCTGCTGGGCCGGTTCGACCGGCGTCCGGGACGCCATTACTCGTTCATTGCCACCAAGGCCCAATGACCCCGACGGTCTGGATCCTGGGCGCGGGCGGTTTCATCGGTCGCGCGGTAGCCCGCGGATGGCAGGCGGAGGGAGCGCGTGTTGCGGGCTGCGGCTATGGCTGCGCGGGCATCTCACATGATTGCGTCGAAGGCGAGATTGACGCGGCCAGCTTCGATGCATTGCACGCCCGCACCGGTTTGCCCGACATTGTCTACCAGCTTGCCGGAGGCTCGTCGGTTGGCGCATCCTTTGCCGACCCGGATCGGGACGCCGCGCTCACGCTGGGGTCTACGGACGCGGTAATCGCCTGGCTGACACGCCATGCGCCTGCGGCCAAGGTGATCGCGGCCTCGTCCGCTGCGGTCTATGGAGAGGGACATGAAGGACCGATCGCAGAGGACGCCCCGCTCAACCCCTATTCGCCCTATGGAGCGCATAAGCTGCAAATGGAGCAGCTGCTGAACGGCTCGGGATTGGCTGTTGCCATCGTCAGGCTGTTTTCGGTCTATGGGCCCGGCCTGCGCAAGCAATTGCTGTGGGATGCGTGCGGCAAGCTTGCACACCGGCCCGACCGGCTCGACCTTGGCGGGACGGGTAAGGAGTTGCGCGATTTCCTGCACATCGACGATACGGTCGACCTGCTTATGCGTGCCGAAGGAGCGGCCAGACACGGCGGCTACATCATTAACGGCGGGACTGGCATGGGGACCAGCGTCCGTGAAGTAGCGGAAACGCTGTGCGCAGCGATGCAGGCACCTTGCGAAATCGCCTTTTCCGGCGCGGGACGCCCGGGGGACCCCGCCAGCCTGATTGCCGACACGACGCGCAGCCGCGCCCTTGGCTTCA
>CAZVMC010000186.1:0-3614 GCA_964628635.1 uncultured Novosphingobium sp.
CCTTGCAACGGGCCTTGGTCACCGGAGTACCCCAAGCATGAACAACGCAATCAAGCTGCTCGTCTCGACCGCGATGGTCGCCACCAGCTTTGCCCCGATCTTCGCCGCGCCCGCCTTTGCGGTTGAAGCCAACGCGACGACCGACTCGGCCATGGAAACCGCCTGCACCGCGCTGGCCCCCACCAACCTTCTGCACGATGGCACTCCGGCCGGTTCGGCCGAAGTTGGCAACGTCGTCGCCACCGAAGCGGCCCCGGTCGTGACCGAAACCGAACAGCCCGGCACCCGCGCCGGCGTTGGCGCGCCGACCTATTCGAACCTCAGCATCGGTGCCGGCCCGTTCCGCACCGGCGGCAGCGTCAACATGTTCGGCGATCAGATCGCCACCACCCGCACCTTTGCCGCGGGCAGCACTTTCCTGTTCGATCGCGAAACCTCGGTCACCACCAGCTACACCTGGGACTGCACGGTGACGCAGAAGACCGAAACCTACACCGCGCCGCAGCCGGCGCAGGGCTATTACATCAACAACGGCACCAACCCCTCGGGTGGTGGCGGCAGCTGCCAGGGTCTCAACCCCAACAACCCGAACTGGGGCTCGGACATCGGCAACTGCACCTGGGTTGAAACCGCCCCCGCCGTCGAAGGCGGCTGGACGGCTGGTCCCGACGTGGTGACCGTGGTTCCGCAGGGTCCGACCAGCCAGACCGACGTGACCAACGAATACGGCCTGACCGGCACCGACCTCACCCCCTATGTCCAGAATGCCGGCCCCGGCGATTACTGGTACGTCGGCAAGGTCGTGATCTGCATCTCGCCCAAGCGCCTGCCGGGCATCTGGACCAAGCAGAACGGCTACACCGGTGACAAGTGCACCACCGCCTGGTTCAACGTCGCCCCCTGGGGTGGCGGTTCGCAGGACAGCAATGGCACCTACATCTCGGTCCCGGCCAGCTGATCCGCTGCACCCGGTTTCGCAATTCCCCGCTGGAGCAATCCGGCGGGGTTTTGCATATGGGGCGTTGAACAGGGAAGGATGGGGCAAAGGTGGGCACTTCGGATCTGACGGCAACCCGGACGCGGTTGCTGCTGACGGGATCGGTCGTCGGCCTGTTGCTGGCGGAGCCACAGGCCGCCGCGGCGCAAACCTCTGCGCCTCCCCCGCCCGAGCAGACACCCCCGCCCGCCGCCGACGGGCCCGCCGCCGCTGACGGCACGGGCCAGGACCGCCCCAGCGATCGCAACGTCATCGTGGTGATTGGCGGGCGCACGATCATTGCCGCGCTCAAGGACGTGACGGTCGAGGCGACTTACGATGCCGATGCCGTCTCGGCCTATGGCGTCGGTTCGGTCGGCGAAGTGCTGGACGAGATCCGCAACGAGAACGGCGACGAGCAGCCCTCGTTCCTGGTCAACGGCCGTCCGGTCACCAGCCCGGAAGACATCGCCGCGCTGCCGGCCGAGGCGATTTCCCGGATCGAAGTGCTGCCCCGGGGCAGCGCCACCAAGATCGGCGGCACACCCGGCCAGCGCGCCTACAACGTGGTCCTGCGCCCGTCCCTGACCAGCACGACGCTGACTGCGGCCCGCACCGATGCGACCGAAGGCGGCTGGAGCAACACCCGCGGCGAGGTGCTGTTCACCTGGATCGACGGGCAGGACCGGCTCAACCTCTCGCTCCGCGGCGGCCGCTCGACCGCGCTGTTCGAATCCGAACGCGATTTCGTGCCCCGCACCCTGACCACGCCGTGGTCGCCGCTTGGCAACATCATTCCCGCCAGCGGCAGCCAGATCGACCCGGCGCTGAGCGCGCTCTACGGCCAGCCGGTCACCGTCCTGGCCCTGCCCGGCGGATCGGCCACGCCGACCCTGGCCAGCCTGCTCCCCGGCGCCAACCGCACCAACCCATCCGGCGAAGCGGCCTACCGCACCCTGCGCGGCCCTTCGCAGCCGATCGACATCAACCTGTCCGGCAACAAGGCGCTCAACGAGTGGCTGTCGCTCTCGCTGAACGCCCGGCTGGGCTGGACCGAGACCGAAGGGTTCAGCGGCCTGCCCACGGGCCGCTTCCTGATCCCCGCGACCAACCCGTTCACGCCGTTCTCCACCGCGGTCAGCCTGGCCCTGAACGATCCGTCCCGTCCGCTGGTCAACCGGGCTGACGGCAACAGCCAGTCGCTCAGCGCCACGATCAACGCCCAGCGCGGCCCCTGGCACGGCTCGCTGACCGCCCGGTGGGACCGGCGCGAGAACACCTACCTGAGCCAGGCCACCGGGCCGCTTGGCGCGCTGGGCACTGTCGCGCCGTCGATCAACCCCTTTGCCGGAACCCTGGCCGCCACCATCCCGGTCACCGAACGCGAAAGCACCAGCCGGAACACCAACAGCCAGCTGGTGCTTGAGGTTCAGGGGCCGATCTTCGCGCTGTGGGCCGGCCCGCTCAGCTCGCGCGCGACCATCGGGATCACCCGGGTCGACTATCAGGCCAGCGACATTTCCGGCCCGCGCGCGCTCAAGCGGACCGAGCTGTCCTCGCGCGCGGGGATCACCGTGCCGCTGACCAGCCGCCAGTTCGGCTTTCTGCCCGCGCTGGGGGAAAGCGAGTTCGAATTCGATTACGGCACGGTCGATCTGGGCAGCTATGGCACGCTGACCCGCCGCTCGCTGACCCTGAACTGGCAGCCGGTGTCCTGGATCAACCTGGTGGCCAGCGACAACCGCGAGGAACGCCCGGTTGCGCCCGAACTGCTGGCCGCGCCGCAAGTGATCACGCCGAACGTGCCCTATTTCGATCCGGTGACCGGGCAGACCAGCGATGTCACGCTGATCAGCGGCGGTTCCGCGAACCTGCGGGACGAGGAGTACCGGGTCCGCTCGGTCGCCGTCACGATCAGCCCGCTCAAGAAGTACAGCCTGCAGTTCAACGCCGAATACGCGGTGAACGAAGTGCGCAACCAGGTGGGCGCCCTGCCCCAGCCCAGCTCGGCCGTGGTCGCCGCCTTTCCGGACCGGTTCGTGCGCGACAGCCTGGGCTATCTGACCGTGGTCGACAGCCGCTCGATCAACTTTGCCGAACAGCGCAGCGAGGTTCTGCGCGTGGGCGTGCGGTTCGTGATTCCGCTGACCGAGGCCGGCCCGCCGGTCAAGAACGCCAAGGGCCAGCGCCAGCGCACGCCGCCGCTGCGGCTGTCCTTCAACCTGACCCACACCTATGTGATCGAAAGCACCGCGGTGATCCGCACCGGCCTGCCGGAGATCGATCTGCTGGCCGGCGGGGCCAACGGGATTGCCGGCGGGCAGCTGCGCCATTCGACCCGGGCCGGCGTGGCGCTGAACCGCGGCGGCACCGGGCTGCGGATCGATTACGACCGCCGCGGGGAAAGCCGCCTGACCACCGGCACGCTGGCCGCGCCGGACCTGCTGCGGTTCGAACCCATCACGACCTTCGATCTGCGCGCCTTTGCCGATCTGGGCGAGGTGTTCCCCAAGGCCGGCATCCCGCGCGGCACCCGCGTGACCCTGGTGGTCGACAACCTGGCCAACCAGCGCCAGACCGTGATCGACGGCGCGGGCACGACGCCCCAGGCCTATCAGCCGGTGCGGCGCGATCCGAT
>CAZVMC010000187.1:0-1467 GCA_964628635.1 uncultured Novosphingobium sp.
GCCGAGCTGCGCCCGGTTGGCCAGTTCCGCTGGTCAACCCACGTCGAGCTGGCCAGCCTGTTCGTGCGGTAGCGCAAGACATGGCGGATATCGTCAATGGGCTGCTGTTGCGCAATGGCGAGGTGCTGCTTGTGCGCCGCAGTCCGCATCGCACATCCTATCCCGACAGGTGGAGTTTTCCCGGCGGGCACGTCGAGGTGGGCGAAAGCGCGGAAGAAGCCCTGGTTCGCGAGCTAGGCGAGGAACTTGCAATCGCGCCGACCGCGTGGTCCTTCATGTCCACAATCGAGGATCGTCCACCAGGATCGGAGCACACCAATCGCTTTTACATGTTCAAGGTGACCGATTGGCAAGGAAAACCAGCGCTTTGCGGAACTGAGCATACCGAAATGCGGTGGTTGGACCCATCAGCCGCGGCAATGATGCCCGATCATGCACTGCCGCACTATCGCGGCCTGTTGCGGGCGCTTTGCGGCTAGGCCGCAGCTCCCCATTCGACCCAGTCGTATGGAGAGCTGCGTTGGCCTCAATGAAACAGCGCCATCAACAAGTGCAGTACCAGCGCCATCAGCGCGAGGCTGGATAGCGCGAACAGGGTGAAGCGGATCATCACCCGGTTGCCGATGATCTGGACCAGCGAATGGACGATGCGCAGGCCAACATAGGCCCAGGCAATCGTCGCATTCATCCCGTGGCCCTGGCCGATAATCGCCAGGGCCAATGCTACGGCATAGAACACCGTCGGGGCTTCGTGCAGGTGGTTGTAATTGTGCGCGATCCATTGGGTCTGGGCTGGCAGCACGTCATCAAGGTTCTTGCCCGTTCCGCCTGTCCAGCCTTTCACGTCGATCTTGGCTTTGTTCATCGCCGGGATGCGGGTGAAATACATCCACCACCAGACGATCATGGTCCAGCCCGCCAGGACGGCGAGCGGTTTGAGAATTTCAGCTCCGATCATTGGTCAAACTCCACCTTAAGCAGCAAACATGGTCAGCTGGGCGGCGTGCAGCGCCAGCGCGATCAGGCACACGGTCGACAGGATGAACAGC
This sequence comes from uncultured Novosphingobium sp., assembly GCA_964628635.1. Taxonomy (GTDB): domain Bacteria; phylum Pseudomonadota; class Alphaproteobacteria; order Sphingomonadales; family Sphingomonadaceae; genus Novosphingobium. The sequence goes on from CAZVMC010000187.1 coordinate 1,050, forward strand.
GTGAAGCGCACCGTCACCGTATTGACCAGCGATTGCCACAGCGAATGGACGATTCGCAGCGCGACATAGCCCCAGGCAAACAGCACATCGTTCTCATTCGCGCCGAGGATCGCGAGGACGCCGATGATCGCATAGAACAGCACCGGCTGTTCGAGCAGGTGGGTGTAGTTGTGGCTCTTCCACTGGACCGAATCCGGCAGCACGCCTTCCAGATCCTGCCCACGCCCGCCGCGCTTGGCATTGGCCATCCCGCCGGGCTGCTTGAAAATCGGCGGCAACCGTGTGGCGGCCATCCAGAACAGGACCACGATGGTCCACAGCACCAGCGCGACGGCGGGCGCAAGGATCTGCGCTTGCATCTTAGTGTTCTCCCCCTCGATCGTTGCGAACCCGAGGGCCGGGAGACTGCGGCGAAGCG
>CAZVMC010000187.1:1567-3562 GCA_964628635.1 uncultured Novosphingobium sp.
GCCAGCACCTTCGCAAAGCTTTCCGGATCGGTGTTGCTGCCGGTGAGCAGGATGGCGGTGCGCCCATCTACCGGGACCTTGCCCGCCAGCGCCGCCGCCAGCGCAGCCGCGCCGCCGGGTTCGAGCACAAGGTGCAGCTGCGAAAAGGCGAACCGCTGCGCCGCTCGCACTTCCTCAGGAGAAACAGCGACGCCATAGGCACAGCGCTCCTGCAGGATCGCGAAGTTGATCGGCCAGGTCGCCGGGGTTTGCAGCGCGTCGCAGGCGGTGGGCGGAGCATCGGGCGCTACCCGCTGGATTTCACCGCTGGAGAGGCTGCGGCAGACATCGTCCCAGCCTTCGGGTTCGACCGGAACGATTTCCGCATCCGGGCAGGCGAGCGCCAGGCCCGCGGTCAGCCCGCCACCGCCGCAGCAGGCGATGATCCGGGTCGGGCTATCAAATCCGCGGGCCGCCATCTGCGCCGCGATCTCCAGCCCGGCCGAGCCTTGCCCCTCGATCACCCAAGGATCGGCATAGGCATGGACCAGCGTTGCGCCGCGTTCGGCGCAGAGCGCTTGGGCCAGGGCATCGCGGTCCTGGCCGCCGGGCCGATCATAGAACACCACTTCCGCGCCGTAGCCGCGGGTTGCTTCGACTTTCACCTTGGGTGCGTCGATGGGCATGACGATGGTCGCGGCGATCCCCAGCCGCTGCGCCGCCCAGGCCACGCCCTGCGCGTGATTGCCGCTAGATACGCCGACAACGCCGCGCGCGCGTTCTTCGTCCGAAAGGTCGCTCAGCCGGTGCCAGGCCCCGCGGATCTTGAACGCGCCGATCGGCTGCAGGCTTTCCGCCTTGCACCACACCGTGTGGCCGTTGATCTCGGCTTCGAGCAGCGGGGTCTGCGGCAGCAGCGCGGTGATCTTGGCGGCGGCACGGGCGACGCCCTCGGCGGTGGGTTGGCGGGTTGGCGCGGTCATGGCGCAAGCCTATAGGTGCGCTTTCGGCGGGAGACTACCCATGGCAAAAGTGATCGGGCTTGGCGGACTGTTCTTCAAGGCGGCAAATCCGGATGCCACGCGCAAATGGTATGCGGATGTGCTGGGGCTGCAATTCGATGACTGGGGCGGGCTGGTGTTCCTGCCCGACGTGGCCGCAGCGCAACCGGGGGCGGGGACAGTCTTTTCGCCGTTCAAGGCCGATACCGATTATTTCGCGCCGTCCGACAAGGAATTCATGTTCAACCTGATGGTCGATGATCTGGAAGGCGTGCTGGCACGCGCGGCGGAACATGGGGTGGAACCGGTCAAGACCTTCCCCGATGAATACAACGGACCCTTCGCGCACCTGATCGATCCCGATGGCCGCAAGGTAGAGCTTTGGCAGCCGCGCGTGGCGGGCTAAGGGCCCACGCATTCCCGAATTGGAGATTCGTAACGTGAGCAAGGTTCTGGTGATTGGTGCGGGCGGGGTGAGCTCGGTCTGCGTCCACAAGATGGCGATGAACGCCGGCATATTCAGTGAGATCCACCTCGCCAGCCGGACCAAGGCCAAGTGCGATGCAATCGCCGCTTCGGTGAAGGAACGCACCGGCCAGACCGTGCAGACTTACGAAATCGATGCCGAGGAAGTCCCCGCGCTGACCAAGCTGATCCAGCAGGTCGGCCCCAAGCTGGTGGTCAATCTGGCGCTGCCTTATCAGGACCTGCCGATCATGGATGCCTGCCTCGCCGCAGGGGTGAATTATCTCGATACCGCTAACTATGAGCCGAAGGATCAGGCCAAGTTCGAATATTCCTGGCAGTGGGCCTATCAGGACAAGTTCAAGCAAGCCGGCCTGATGGCGCTGCTCGGTTCGGGCTTCGATCCGGGGGTGACCAGCGTCTTCGCGATGTGGCTCAAGAAGCACAAGCTCAAGACCATCCGCCAGCTCGACATCCTCGATTGCAACGGCGGCGATCATGGCCAGGCCTTCGCCACCAACTTCAACCCGGAAATCAACATCCGCGAAGT
>CAZVMC010000188.1:0-3547 GCA_964628635.1 uncultured Novosphingobium sp.
TGATTGCAACGACGATCGGATTGGCCGCGCTGGGCCTGCGGATCGCGGCGTGGCGAAAGCGCGCTCCTGTCACCTGATTAAATAGGGACAGTCCCCATTCAATCCCAAACCCAGTCACTGCGCGGAATTCCCAGCAGCATCAGCACCGAGGTCAGATCGCCGCGATCGATCACGCCATCGGCGGTAGCGCGAGCCTTAGGTTTGGCGTAGTAGGCAATGCCATAGTCGGCGGCATGCAGCATGGGGATATCATTGGCCCCATCGCCGGTGGCCAAACTCGGGCCGCCGCGCGCTTCCACCTCGGCGCGCAGCACCTGTTCTTTGACCGTGCTATCGACGATCGCGCCAACCAAGCCGCCGGTCAGCTTGCCGTCAGTCACCGCCAACCGATTGCCAACGACATGCTCAAACCCAAGCTCTTCGGCGACGGGATCGGCGAACTGGTGGAACCCGCCGGTGACCAGAACCGTATGGCAACCATTGGCCTTCAGCGTCTCGACCAGCGCCCGCGCGCCCGGCATTGGCGCAATCCGTTCGCTCAGGCACTGCTGGATGGCATCTTCGCCCAGCCCGCCTAGCAGCCGCACCCGTTCGGTCAGGGCTTCGGCAAAATCGAGCTCACCCTGCATGGCGCGTTCGGTAATCGCTGCAATCTCAGGCTTGAGGCCGGCGAAGTCGGCAAGCTCGTCGATGCATTCTGCCGCGATCATGGTGGAATCCATGTCTGACACGAAGACTTTTGGCGGCTGCGGCAAATCGGGCGAAATCAGCAGGTCGCTCGGTGCGAAATAGGCTTCCAGCACGGCGCGGATCGCCGCGCCCTCCCCGCTTTCGAGGACAAATTGGAACACCGCCTCATCCGGCCCCAGCGGATCGGCAGCGCGCACCACGATCCCCTGTCGTTCGAAGGCATGAACCGCCTGCGCATAATCTGCGGACAGGCGGGCCGGTTCTGCTATCAGCCGGACGATGGGCAAGGCAGTTTCCTCAGAAGATTCGGCGGTGCTCCCGCCGGTCGCGCTCATTGCAGGGCCAACTGCCAGCGGCAAGAGCGATCTGGCTGTACGGTTGGCGCAAGAGCTGATTGCCGGCGGCAGGCAAGCCACCGTGATCAATGCGGATAGCGCGCAGGTCTATGCCGATCTGCAGGTGCTCAGCGCGCGGCCTGGGCCAGCAGAGATGGGCGGCGTGCCGCACCGGCTATTTGGCGAATGGGAAGGTGCGAAGACTTGCTCGGCAGCGGATTGGGCGGCGCGGGCCAAGACGGTGATTGCCGAGGTTCATGACGAGGGCGGCGTGCCGGTGCTGGTCGGCGGGACCGGGCTCTACCTTCGTACGTTGCTCGACGGGATCGCGCCGGTGCCGACGATCGACCCGGCAATTCGCGAGATGGTGCGGGCAATGCCGGTTGCCGAGGCCTACGCTGCGCTGCGCACCGCCGATCCGGCGCGGGCCGCACTCCTCGACCCCAACGACAGCACCAGGATCGCCCGCGCGCTTGAGGTGGTGCGCTCGACCGGGAAAACGCTGGCAGCGTGGCAGGCCGACAAGGTGGGCGGAATCGGCGCTGCGATCACGCTGCACCCGCTCGTGCTGCTCCCTCCGCGCGACTGGCTCTACGTGCGCTGCGACCAACGCTTTGCCGCCATGTTGGATGGCGGCGCAATTGCCGAAGTTACCGCCCTGCTCGCTCGCGCGCTCAATCCGGCCCAGCCCGTGATGCGCGCGATCGGCGTACCCGAAATCGCAGCTTGGCTGCGCGGCGAGATTGATCGGGGGACGATGCTGGCTTCGGGTCAGCAGGCCACGCGGAACTATGCGAAGCGACAATTCACCTGGTTTCGCAACCAGTCCCCGCCGTCCTGGCCCCGTGCTGAAGAGATTGATTTCTCCGTTGGCGACTATTTTGCAAGATTATTACATCATTAAGGCTTGACACGATATATTCCAACTCTTAGGCGCGCTCACACTTCCCGCAACGCGGGCCCTGTGCGAGTTTGATATGCGAGTTGGAGAGGTGACCCGGCGTGGCAACCCCACGCCGGGTCAATCTTTCCGGAAGTGACGCAAAGCGAAAAGGTGATGACAGTGTCCGAAGAGCGCAGCGGCGCAAATATCCTGGTCGAAAGCTTGGTGCGGCAGGGGGTCGAATTCGTGTTCGGCTATCCCGGCGGTGCGGTGCTGCCGATTTATGATGCGCTGTTTGGCGACGGGCGGATTCGCCACATCCTGGTCCGGCATGAGGCTGGCGCGGCACACGCGGCGGAAGGCTATGCCCGCTCCACCGGCAAGCCCGGCGTGGTGCTGGTCACTTCCGGCCCGGGCGCTACCAATGCCGTCACCGGAATTGCCGATGCATTCCTCGATTCGATTCCGCTGGTGGTCCTGACCGGTCAGGTGCCGACAGCGCTGATCGGCTCGGATGCGTTTCAGGAGGCCGATACCATCGGCATCACCCGCCACTGCACCAAGCACAACTATCTGGTGAAGGACCCGGCGCAGCTCGCCGCGATTGTCGACGAGGCCTTCCAGATCGCCACCACCGGCCGGCCCGGCCCGGTGGTGATCGATATCCCGAAGGACGTGCAGATCGCTTCGGCCACATGGACTGATGCCGCTCCCCAACGCGCCAACCGCTATTCGCCCCAGCTGACCGGCAGCGACAAGGACATCGCCCGCGCGATCGAACTGCTCGCCAATGCCCGCGCACCGATCTTCTATACCGGCGGCGGTGTTATCAATTCCGGCCCGCAGGCCAGCGCGCTGCTGGGCAAGCTGCAGGAACTGACCGGAGCGCCCGTCACCTCAACCCTGATGGGGCTTGGCGCCTTCCCGGCCGAACACGCCGATTGGCTTGGCATGCTGGGGATGCACGGCACTTACGAAGCCAACATGGCGATGAACAAGGCGGACTTGATCGTCTGCATCGGCGCGCGCTTCGATGACCGGGTGACCGGGCGGCTCGATGCTTTCAGCCCACACTCAACCAAGATCCACATCGATATCGATCGCAGCTCGATCAACAAGACGGTGCGGGTCGATCTGCCGATCATCGGGGATTGCGCCGCGGTACTCGAGCAATTGATCGCCGCCTGGGGCACCCGCAAGGCGCAAGACCTGACCGAGTGGAAGGCCCGCATCAACGGCTGGCGCGCGCGCGATAGTCTGGCCTTCCCGCACGACAAGGCCGCGATCATGCCGCAGCTGGCGATCCGGAAGCTGCATGAGCTGACCAAGCACCGCGATCCGATCGTCAGCACCGAAGTCGGCCAGCACCAGATGTGGGCGGCGCAGCACTTCCCCTTCCAGTCGCCCAACAAATGGCTGACCAGCGGCGGGCTTGGCACGATGGGCTATGGCCTGCCCGCGGCGATCGGCGCGCAGTGCGGCAATCCCGACGCGCTGGTGATTGACATCGCCGGCGATGCCTCAATCCAGATGAACATCCAGGAGATGGGCACCGCCACGCAGTACCGCCTGCCGGTGAAGGTTTTCGTGCTCAACAACGAATGGATGGGCATGGTCCGCCAGTGGCAGGAACTGACCT
>CAZVMC010000189.1:0-2239 GCA_964628635.1 uncultured Novosphingobium sp.
ACAGGATCGTCGCCGAGGGGCGGTCGCCGGGATAGGCGCGCGCGCCGTCCTTGCTGTCCTTGCCAGCCATCAGCGCCGCGCCCTGGGCGAAGCAGTTCATCAGCAGGATGCGGTGGTGGACTTCGTCGAGCGCGTCGCCTGGCGCGATGCTGGCGATGAAATCGACCGGGACCAGATTGGTACCTTGGTGGAGAAGCTGGAACACCGCGTGCTGCGCATCGGTGCCCACCCCGCCCCAGGTGATCGGCGCGGTCGAGCCGCTGACTGGTGCGCCTGCCGCCGTCACCGATTTGCCGTTCGATTCCATCTCCAGTTGCTGGAGATAATCCGGCAGCAACCGCAGGCGCTCGTCGTAGGCGAAGCAGGCGCGGGTCTGGCAGTGGCGGAGGCGAGCATAATACAGGTCCGCAAAAGCCGCGCGCAGCGGCAGGTTGGTCTCGCCCTCGTGCGCCCAGAAGTGCGCGTCCATCGCCGCCGCCCCGCTAAGGAACGCCGCGAAGTCCTCCATCCCCAGCGCCAGCGCGATCGGAAAACCGATCGAGGACCACAGCGAATAGCGCCCGCCAACGCTCTCCGGGAACGGCAACACGCGCGTCTCATCGACGCCCCACTCCACTGCCTTTTCCGGCATGGCGGTGAGCGCCACCACCCGGCCGTAGGGATCGGCTACACCGCCGTCCTTCAGCCAGTCGAGCGCCGAGACGGCATTGGTCAGCGTTTCGATCGTGGTGAAGGTCTTGCTGGCAACCGCAACCAGCGTAGTCGCCGGATCGCAGGCGCGGAAAGCCTCTTCCAGCGCGCAGCCATCAATGTTCGAGACCACGTGGACCGCAACCTTTGCTTCATCACGCGCCAAGGCATCGATCGCCAGCTTGGGGCCGAGTGCCGATCCGCCGATACCAATGTGGATCAGGCTTTTGACTTCGCCCAGCGCGCCCTGATGAATCGCCTGAACCAGTCCGCCCATCCGCCGCAGCAAGGCCTCGGCTTCCTCAACCTTGGCCGGATCGCCGACGCCGCGCATCATCGTGTGCGTCGCCGCGCGGCCCTCGGTGACGTTGACCACTTCGCCCGCGAACAGCTTGGCCCGCGCTTCAACGAAGCCCGCAGCCTCGGTCAACCGCTCGAACAGGCGGATCAGTTCGGCATCGAGGTGCGTCTTCGACCAGTCGAACTGGATCCCCGCCCCCTCAGGCAGGTCAAACCGCTGTGAGAACCGCGCGACCCGGTCCGGATCGGCGAACAGATCCTCCAGCCGCCGCTGCGGTAGCGCTTCGAGTTCGCCCCAGATCGCCTTGGTCTTGTCCATCGCCGCATACTCCTTGGCCCCGCGCTATGCCCGTGCAAATGAACCGCGCCAAGGGCCGAACAGACGTATTCGCAGGGACTTGTTCCCAAGGCGTATTGTCACCATAATACACTGACGAGACTTGACCTTCGCAGCCTCGGCCAACATGGACGTTTTCGATGACTGACACCGCAACTCCCGCCCCCGGCAGCGCGACCGCCGATCCGATCAAGCCGGCCAAGAAGGAAGACAGCTTTCTGGTCTTCCTGCTGAAGCTGGTGGTCTTCGTCGTGGTGTTTCGCAGCTTCTTCTTTTCGCCGTTCAACATTCCGAGCGAATCGATGCTGCCGCGGCTACAGAACGGGGACTATCTGCTCGCCGCCAAGTGGCCCTATGGCTATTCCAGCTATTCGCTACCGTTCAGTGCACCGCTGCTCCCCAGCCGGATTTTCGCCAGCCAGCCCGAGCGCGGCGATGTGGTGATCTTCAAGCAGCCGCCGCTCAACGATGTCGATTACATCAAGCGCGTGATCGGCTTGCCCGGCGATACCGTGCAGATGATCGGCGGGGTGCTGCACCTGAATGGTCAGCCGGTGCCGAAGCAGAAGCTCGCCGATTTCGAAATCGCGGTCAGCCCCAATACCGAGTGCCGCTCGACCCAGTTCGCGGTCCGGCTGGATGATGGCAGCGATGTCTGCCGCTATCCGCGCTACAAGGAAACGCTGCCCGGCGGGCGCAGCTACGAAGTGCTCGATCTGGGGCCGCAGCCGCAGGACGATACGCCGCCGGTGGTGGTCCCCACCGGCCACCTGTTCCTGATGGGTGACAACCGCGACAATTCCGAAGACAGCCGCTTTCCCGCCCAGCCGGGCCGCGGGATCGGGTTGGTCCCGCAAGACAATCTGGTCGGCCGCGCCACGGTGATGATGTGGTCCACCGATGGCAGCGCCA
>CAZVMC010000189.1:2339-3446 GCA_964628635.1 uncultured Novosphingobium sp.
GAGGCGCTGACCCACGGCAGCACCGGCGCGGCGCGCGATTACCAGCGGCTGGAGTTTCTAGGCGACCGGGTGCTGGGCATGGCGATCGGCGAATGGCTCTACCAGCTTGGCACCGGCGATGAAGGCAAGCTCAGCCAGCGGCTCAACGCGCTGGTCAGCCGCAGCACCTGCGCCAAAGTGGCGCGCAATATCGGTCTTGGCGAGCACATCCGCCTCGGCAAGCAAGCCCGCGACGATGGCGGGCATGAAAGCGACAATATCCTGGGTGACGTGGTTGAAGCGCTGATCGGCGCCAGCTTCGTCAGTTACGGGTTCGAACCAACCCGCGACATGATCCGGCGCATGTGGGACGGCGAAGTGGGCAGCAAGGCCGGTCAATCGAAGCATCCCAAGTCCGCCTTGCAGGAGTGGGCCGCGGGGAACCGCAAGAAAATGCCCGAATACCGCCTGATCGAACGCTCCGGCCCCGATCACGCCGCGCGGTTTCAGGTGGCGGTGAGCATCAAGGGCGTGGGCGAGGTTGAAGCCACCGGCACCAGCCTGCGCGAGGCGGAGACGCTGGCGGCCGAGGCCTTCATGGCGCGGTTTGGGTGATCTGAGGGGCGGGAAAGTTCGCGCGAAGGCGCGAAGGAGGCGCAAGGATGTTGAATAGCGCCGCAGGCATTTTTGCCCAGATCGCGGCGACTGACACTTTCGAGCAGCTTCGCCGCGAACCCGGCATCTTCATTCTCTTCGCGTCTTCGCGCGAACTCTCTATAGGCCGCAGAATGACGCAACACCGCTCCCACCCATTCCGAAAGCACCCAGCGTGACCACTCGTTGCGGCCTCGTCGCCGTGCTTGGCGCGCCCAATGCGGGCAAGTCCACGCTGGTGAACGCGCTGGTCGGCCAGAAGGTCGCGATCGTTTCCGCCAAGGCGCAGACCACGCGGGCGCGGTTGATGGGGATCGCGCTGGAGGGCGATACGCAGATCATCCTCGCCGATACTCCCGGGCTGTTCGCTCCCAAACGCCGGCTCGACCGGGCGATGGTCAGCGCCGCCTGGGACGGCGCGAACGAGGCCGACGCGGTGCTGCTGGTGGTCGACGGGCGCAAGAAGAAGCTCGA
>CAZVMC010000190.1:0-3438 GCA_964628635.1 uncultured Novosphingobium sp.
GAGCAGCAGACGTTGCGGGTGAACACGCCCGCTACCGAAGTGCCTTCGCTCAGCTCGACATAAGTCAGGTCACACCGACCCCAGTCCTTATATCCCGCCCGCGCCACGCGCAGTGTCACCCCGACAATGTCCGGCATGTCTGGGAAGGGGCGGGCGAGGGGGGAAACTGCGTGGCTCATCGTGGCGGTGCCTTATGGCTTGCCGGCTCGGCGGGCAAGCTCGCGCGGCAAAGTGTTGATTCGGCGCGTGGTTGCGATAGGGTCACGCCGCGAACAGAGGGGAAGCCGGGGTCGTAATGCCGCCAATCGTGATATTGCCGCTGGTGTTAACGCAAGCCGCCGCGCCTGGGGTAACAACCCTGCCGCCACCGCCCGCGCCGCCAATCGCAGCGCCGCGACCGCCGGTAACGATCAGAACCATCCCGCCGCCGCCGCCGCCTCCGCCCGCGCCCGCTGCGGGAACCCCAGCCAAGCCGCGCGGCTATCCCGGCAACTGGGTGACCTCGGATGATTATCCATCGCGCGCCTTACGAGAAGAGCAAGAAGGGCGGGTCGGCTTCCGGGTGATCGTGAACGATATCGGCCGAGTGACCCACTGCGAGATTCGCGAGAGCAGCGGCTGGCCAGCGCTGGATACGGCAGCCTGCCAACTCATCACCCGCCGTGCCCGGTTCACACCTGGTCGCGATGCCAGCGGCGCGCCGATCGAGTCCAGCTATTCCACCGGTGTGCGCTGGGTGATCCCCAATGATGAGCCAGAACCGGTAACCGAAGGTTCGTCCGGCCGGTCGTTCATTGTGGAAGCCGATGGTGGACAGTCTGACTGCCGCGAGTGGACCGCGCCTTTGCCGGCTCCCGGAATGAAAAGCACTTGCAACAGCGCCGAGTTCTTCGTTCCCTACCGCGATGCCGCCGGGAAGCCGGCCAAGCGGCAGGTTATCATCACCACCGTGACGAGCATGGCCGATGCGGACTAAGCCGATCATGACCCTGCTCGCCGCAGCGACTTGCACTGCCGCTGCCGCGCAGACCACGCCGCCGCCAGTCACCATCTCCACCGTCACCTCTCCCGTGCCAGCTCCACCGGTGCGCGCGCGCCCGGGGCAGCCGGTGCCATTGACCGACTTCGGCCAGCTGATCACGATGAAGGATTACCCCGAAGCCGCCCGGAATCGTCGCGAAGAGGGGATGACCGGGTTCGTGCTGACGATCAATCGCGCGGGCCTACCGACTGATTGCGTCATTATGCGCAGTAGTGGTTCGCCGCGCCTCGATTCGGCCACCTGTCTGCTCGCCAGACAGCGCGCCCGCTTCGATCCGGCTGTCGACGCCGAAGGCAAACCCACCGCTGGTCTCTACAGCGGGACAGTCAACTGGCGGCTCGACCGGATCCGAGAAGCCCCGCTGCCCGGCACCGTCACGCGCAAGTTCGATGTCTCGCCCGATGGAGCGGTATCGAATTGCCGGATCACCAAAGTTACCGGCAGCGCCGCAAGCCAGTACCGCGTCGGCCCCACCACCTGCCGCTATCCGCGATACAGCCGCTGGGACGGCCCGATCGAAGCTCGCAAAACCAAACGCGTGACCGAGGTGGAGACAATCACCGTACAACCGGTGCCGACTACCCCCTAAGGCTTGACCAGCGCGCTTGGCGCCTGTTCGGTCCGGCTGTTGACCTGCCAGGTCAGCAGCTTGCCGGTGGTCCCTTGCACTGGCCCATCCTCGGTGTTGTTGGTCAGGATCTCACCGTCGGTGGTCAGGGTGAAGGTGCCGCTGAGCTCGGGCAGCTTGGGCATTTCCTTGTCGCCGTTCTCCATCGCTGCCATCCGCATCATCGAACGGAATGGATCGCCGCCGGGGCCTGCCGTAAAGCCCGGCGCGTCGATCCGCACCGAGCCATCGGCGCGGCGGATGATTGTGACGAAGGCGTTGGTCTGCGGTAGACGTTCGATGGTCGGGAAAGTGAAATCGTGACTCAACTTGCCAGTCAGGCTGAAGTCGACCACGAACAGTCCATCGCCCTTGTAGGTGACCGAGCGCCACCCGGCCTGCTTGCGCAGCCGCGCGGCAAGGTCCTCGGCCGCCTTTGGATCGGCCGGATCGAACCCGCCGAGCATGGCGCGCATCGCCTCTTGCTCCTTCGCCTGACGCTCGGCAGCGGCCTTGGTCTGCTCTTCCCAGGCGGCCTTTTGCTCGGCCAGCTCATCCTTGGAACACTCACGCTCCTTGGGCTCCTCGTCCTCGGTGTAGCAGAGCGAGGCCTCGAACTCCGTCTCACCGGCGGCGTTGGGGTTCATCTCGGCCAACTTGCTCAGCCCGATCAGGAAGATCTCACCGTTGTAGCTGTAGGTGAACGAGCCGTCCTTGCGCAGATCGAGCGCGGAAGTGAACTTGCCGGCAGTCAGCACACAGGCGCCTAGCACCAGCGATGCGGCGGCCACCAAAGCTACGGCGACCCAGCGGCGCGCGGGAATTGCAACGATCATACTTTCAACTGCCCCTGTTGTTACGCGCCCGTTCTGGCAGCAATCGCATAAAGCGCAATGGCTGCCGCGTTGGAAACATTGAGGCTTTCGATCGCGCTGCTGATCGGCAGGCGGGCGAGGGCATCGCAATGCTCGATGATATTGCGGCGCATCCCGTCACCCTCTGCCCCCAGCACCAGGGCCACTGGCCCGGCCGGCAGCGCTTCGGCCAGCGTTGCCTTGCCGCTGCCATCCAGTCCGATCCGCCAGTATCCGGCCTCGGCCAGTTCTTCGAGCGCGCGGGCCAGATTTACCACCCGGACCCACGGCACCACTTCCAGCGCGCCCGAGGCGCTTTTGGCCAATGTCCCCGATTCGGGAGGAGCATGCCGGTCCTGCGTGACAATCGCCGCCGCATTGAACGCTGCGGCTGAGCGCAGGATCGCGCCGACGTTGTGCGGGTCGGTCACCTGATCCAGCACCAGCACCGGGCGGTCCGGCGCGCCATCGATTACATCATCAAGGAAAACATCTTCCAGCTCGGCGCATTCCAGCACCAGGCCCTGATGCGGCGCATCGCGCGCGACCAGGCGGGCGAGGTCGGCGGCCTGCGCATATTCGACCGGGAAATCAGCGGGCAATTCGCCATCGAGTGAAGCGATCCCTTCGCGCGTTGCCCACAGCTTGCGATGGTTGCGTTCCGGGTTCTTGAGCGCGGCCTCAACCGCGTGACGGCCCCACAGCCGGACCTGGCCCTTGGAGGCCCGGCCTGACCCGCGCCCGCCTTGCATTCGCCCGGCGCGGCCACGCAGTGCGCGAGAAGGGCGGTCAGTAGAGCGGCTCATGGGTTGATCCTACAAAAGGAAGTCGGTGGTGGACAGGGCTGGATTCGAACCAGCGTACGCTTGCACGGGCAGATTTACAGTCTGCTGCCTTTAACCACTCGGCCACCTGTCCACACCGGCTTGCCGATC
>CAZVMC010000191.1:0-3397 GCA_964628635.1 uncultured Novosphingobium sp.
ACCACCGGTCGTCCCGGGCCGGTCAGTCCCAAGGGCGAGCCGCCGACCAGTCGGTCGCCCACTTCGGCGTCGAGCTGGGCGATGCCGGTGACCAGGCTGGTCCAGCCGCCGCCGTGGTCGATGATCACGATATTGCCGAAGCCGCGGTAGAGCCCGGCGAAGATCACCCGGCCGCGCGCCGGGGCGATGATTTGCGCGGTGGGGCGGGCGGCGAGCGTCAGCCCGCGCGAACGGCCGCCATCGCCTGCCGCATCGCCGAACCCGGCGACCAGCCGCCCGGCGACCGGAAGCAGGTAGGTGCCGAGCGCAGTCGCGGTGGGTGAAACCGCCGCTTCCGGCGCGACTTGCGCCAAATCGGGCCGATCGGGCCGCAGCACCGGGCCGGGCAGTGCGGCGAGCGCTTCGCGCAGCTTGGCGCTTTGCCCCAACGTATCCATCAGCCCCGACAGATCGCGCGCCTGTTCGGCCAGCGCCAGCGCGCGCTCCGCCTCACGATCAGCATTGCTGCCCAGCGCGCGCAGTTCGAGCCGCTGGCGGGTTTCGAGCGCGCCGAGGGTCTGGCGGCGCTGCGCCAATTCCTGTTCGGCGAGCCGCAGATTGGCGGTCTCGGTCTCGGCCTGATTTTGCAGCGCGCGGGATTTGGCGATCGCGGCGCGCAGATCGCTGGTCCGCCGCCGCACTTCGGGCAACATGGCTTCCAGCGAGGCGCGCAGGAACACCGCTTCCTGCAAGGTGCCGCGCCGCAGCAACGAGAGCAGCGGCGGGCGGCGGGAGAGTTTTTGCAAGGCCGCCGTCAGCTCAACCAGCGGGCGCTGGCGCAGCGCGAGTTCGGCCCGCATCGTCCTCCGCTGGCCCTCGATCAGCGCGATCCGCGCCACGTTGGCGGCGATCTTGGCTTCGCCCTGCTGAATCCGCGCGGCGAGCGCGGCGGCTTCCTGCGCGGTGCGGTCAGCCGCTTCGCGCGCCGTCGTCACTCCGGCTTCGAGCGCTTCGGCGCGGGTGCGGGCGGCTTCGCCCTGGGTTTGCGCCTCGGCCAGCGCGCGGCGGGCATCGTCGATCGTATCGACCCCGGCCTGCTGCGGCTGCGCTGCCGCGCCGGTGATCGTGAGCATGCCAATCAGTGGGATCAGGGGACGGATCAAGGTCTTCATTGACACCCCTTTAGCCCGAACGGTGATAGGGATGGCCAGCCAAAATGCTGGTCGCGCGCCACAATTGTTCGGCCAGCATGGCCCGGGCGAGCAGGTGCGGCCAGGTCATTTTGCCGAAACCGAGCAGCAGATCGGCCTCGCTTCGGGCAGTCTCGCCATGCCCATCCGCCGCCCCGATCAGGAACCGCACTTCGCGCACCCCCTGGTCGCGCCACTTGCCGAGGAGGTCAGCAAATTCCAGCGAAGTCAATTGCTTACCCCGCTCATCGAGCAGCACATCGCGCGCCGGGGCGAGCGGCGGCGGGATCGTTCCTCCCGTCTCAGGCAGCTCGGTGTGCCTGAACGGCCAGGCGATCCGCTTGGCATAGCGCGCGAGCAGTTCCGCCTCGGGCGATCGCCCCAGCTTCCCGCGCGCTATAATGTGGAGCTGCATCAAGACTTTACACTACCGCCGTTCGTGTCGAGCGAAGTCGAGACACTATCCGCCGCACTTCGGTGTCTCGACTTCGCTCGACACGAACGGGGCTGGGTGGATTGTGGTTCAAGCCGAGCCGCTATCCCCAAAAGCCCACATTCTTTCAAGGTTATAGAAAGTCCGCACTTCGGGCCGGAAGAGGTGTACCACCACATCGCCGGCATCGACCAGCACCCAGTCCGCCGCTGGCAGACCTTCGATCCGGACATGGCCGAACCCGCCGTGCTTGATCCGCTCGGCCAGCTTTTGCGCCATCGCGGCGACCTGGCGCGTCGAACGGCCGCTCGCAATCACCATGTGATCGGCGATCGAGCTTTTGCCTTCGAGCGGGATCGAGACAATTTCCTGCGCCTGGTCATCGTCGAGCGACTGGAGAATCAGCGCGTGGAGCGAGCCGGGCTCCGAGCTGGGGAGCGGGGCCATGGTGCCGCCTTCGGTGGTCGGCAGAGGGTGGGTAGCGGTCATAAAAGGTTGGATCGGCTCCTGATCATGGGCAAGCGGCGGCAGATGCGGCCGATCATGCCGCGTCTGGTCCGACGATATGATGGGTGACAGCGTCTCTGACAGCCAAGCCAGCATAGCGGCGGGCCCAATCGGGATCCTTGCGGCGAATCGCGGTCGCCGAGCGCGGATCGGGATCGAAACGCAGGTGTATCAGCGCGGGTGCGCTCCATCTTGCCCGGTGTTTGAAACTGGCTGCGGACCGCCGGTATCGGCCAAGCCAGGCTGCAGCGGGGCTCGTTGCAGCAGAGCCATCATAGCCCGGACGCGCGATAACCGCAATCGGCATGGTGCGGGCGATCCTGCGCCAGGCGCGCCAGCGGTGGAACTGGGCCAGATTGTCGCCCCCCATCAGCCAGACAAAGCGAAGTTTGGGATAGCGCCGCTCCAGCGCGCGCAGGGTATCGAGGGTATAGACTGTCCCCAGCTCGCGCTCGATCGCGGTGGCGCGAATCCGGGTGCCGCGCGCTTGTTTCCGGGCCGCGGCCAGCCGCGCCGCCAAGGGCGCCATCCCCGCCTTGGGCTTCAAGGGATTGCCCGGAGAAACCAGCCACCAGACTTCATCCAGCCCCAGCGCCTCCAGCGCGAACAGCGTGACCCGCCGGTGCCCGCCATGCGCCGGATTGAATGAGCCGCCGAGGAGACCAATCGTACTCAGGGCCTAGGCCTCACGGACGAATCTGGCCGTTGCCGCGCACCAGCCACTTGTAAGTGGTGAGCCCCTCCAGCGCGACCGGACCGCGGGCATGGAGCCGCCCGGTAGCGATCCCGATTTCCGCGCCCAGACCAAACTCGCCGCCGTCGGCGAATTGGCTGGAGGCATTGTGCATCACGATCGCTGCGTCGGCCTCGGTCAGGAAGCGCTCGGCCACGGTGGCATCTTCGGTAATCACCGCTTCGGTGTGCTGCGAGCCATGTCGCGCAATGTGAGCCAGCGCCTGATCCAGTCCATCGACCACCGCTACCGACAGCACGGCGTCGAGATATTCGGTGTCCCAGTCCTCCGTGGTGGCGGGCATTAGGCGCCGGTCGAGCGCGCAGGCCCGGGCATCGCCGCGCAGTTCGCAGCCAGCATCGAGCAAGTCTTTCACGATGCTGGCCGATTCGGGGAATTGCGCGTCGAGCAGCAGCGTTTCCATTGCCCCGCAAATCCCAGTGCGGCGCAGCTTGGCATTGTGGACGATGGCGCGGGCCTTGGCCGGATCGGCTGCGGCGTGAACGTAGGTATGGTTGACCCCGTCAAGGTGCGCGAGGACCGACACATGCGCCT
>CAZVMC010000192.1:0-3373 GCA_964628635.1 uncultured Novosphingobium sp.
CCCCGCGCCAACACTTTGCTGCGCCACTGGCCTGTCCGATCCTGACCGAAAAGCCCATCATTCATCGTTTGAGGAGCCTGACCATGACCGAACCGAGTAAAGCCCGCCGTCTGCTGGGCCGCACGCTGTTCGCCTGCACCGCGCTGGCGCTGCCGCTGACCGCGACGATCACTTACGCCGCAAGCGATGAGCCTGCCGCTCCTGCAGCTCCCGCAGCAACACCGGCTGCGCCTCGCGCCGAGCGTCATGTGATGATCATCGATGCCCCCGAAGGCGCGACGATCGATGACACGTCGCTCCACACCCGTACGGTCGTCCGCGATGGCAAGACGATCATCATCAAATCGAGCGAGCCGCTGGATGAAGCCGAGGCTGCGCGCCGGGTTGACGAGGCGCTGGCTTCGGTGCCCGAGATGCCGCCGATGCCTCCCATGCCACCCATGCCACCCATGCCAGCCGAACCTGCGTTGCCAGTCGAGCCTCGCGCAGCAACCCCGCCGACGCCGCCCACACCGCCGGTACCGCCGCGTACCACGGTGATGATCCGTCACGGCGAGAGCCAGACGGTCACCACATCGGGCGTGGCTCCGCGCGTGATGATGCTGCGTCGCGGCGAGCCTGGGACGCCTCCCGTCGCAGGTTGCGATGGAAAGGTGGCCGCGCAAGTGTCCGCAGTCGGCGGCGAGGAGCGTGAGCGCCAAGCCGTGACCATGCGCTGGTGCGGCGGCGAGGCTACCCCGGCGCAGACCATCGTGGCCCTTAAGAAGGCGCGCGAACGAATGGCCACCGAGAGCCGGTATTCCCCTGAATTGCGCGAGGAAGTCCTCAAGCAACTCGACGCCGAAATTGCCCGGCTTTCGAAGGAAGGCTGAGCTAGCCCCTGAAGCCTTACTTCGAAGCGCGGCGAGGGCGGAGCGATCCGTCCTCGCCGAAGCTGTTTCAGTAGGTTAGGCTTTCGGACTGACTCGAGTCGAAGGACCATGGCATGACCGATACTCCTACCCGCCGCGAACGTTCGCCCGCAATGAAGCTGCTGTTCGTGGGGCTGGTGGCCCTGGTTTTGATCGTGCCGCTGATGATGGTCTATGCGCTGGTCTATAACCGCGAGAGCCAGTCGCAAACGGCGCAGGCTTCGATCAATCAGGGCTGGGGCGGGGCGCAGGTGATCGCCGGGCCAGTGGTGGTCGTGCCGTTCCGCACTACCCAGACCATCAATGAGGAAGTCGGCGGTCGCACCGTCACCCGCAATGTCGAGGTGGAGAAGTTTCTTTACATCTCGCCGACCGAAAACCGGGTGCAGACCACGATTAACCCGCAGGAACGGGCGAAATCGATCTACCGCTCGGTGCTGTATGATGCCGCAATTTCGGGCGCGGCCAAGTTCGCGCTGCCGGCCGATCTGCCGCGCTTCGGAGTGACCCGCGAACGCTTGCTGTGGGACCGCGCCGAAGTGCGCGTGGGCGTATCGGACGCGCGCGGACTGACCGCGGGCGGCTCGCTCAAGGCCGCTGGGGTGGCGCTGGGCCTGCAGCCGGGCAAGGGCCCCGGCGCAACTGGGGGCGAGGGCTATTTCGCTTTCTTGCCTTGGAACGGCGAGGGTGAACTCGTTATCGACTACGCCATGACCGTGCGCGGATCGCGCTCGCTCAGTCTGGTGCCGCGCGGCGGATCGAGCACCTGGGCGGTCAAATCGGTCTGGGCCAATCCCAGCTTCGAAGGCTCGTTCCTGCCCGAGACTCGCTCGGTTACCGATGCCGGTTTCACCGCCAGCTACAAGGTGGACAAGCTGGCGCTGGGCCAGCCCCCGGTCTCGCTCAGCGACTATGGTCCGCCGCCGGTCACTTACGATGCGGCGAACTACCGGGCCAGCGAAGTCGCCGCCGATGCCGCCGCCAGCGCTGCAGATCCCGCCTCAGGCGGAGCGACTGATGTTGTCTCGGGCCAGAGCCGCGCCTTGACGATCAATCTGGTCGAGCCGGTCAATCTCTATTCCAAGGTCGATCGCGCGGTGAAGTATGGCTTTCTGTTCATCGGCTTCACCTTCCTCAGCTTCTTCCTGTTCGACGTGGTGGGCGGAGCGCGAGTGGCGGCGGCGGAGTATCTGCTGACCGGGGCGGGGCTGGTGCTGTTCTTCGTGCTGCTGCTGGCCTTTGCCGAGGTGATCGGCTTCACCCCGGCCTATCTGCTGGCCTCGGCGGCAATCATCGGCCTGCTGACCGCCTACAGCGCGGCGGTGCTCAAAAGCTGGAAGCGCGCGCGGTTCATGGCGGCCTTGCTGGTCGGGCTCTATGCGCTGCTGTTCGTGCTGCTCAATCTGGAAGCCTGGTCGCTGCTGATCGGTTCGGTGCTGCTGTTCGTGGCGCTGGCCGGGGTGATGTACGCGACGCGGAACGTGGATTGGAGCGCAGTGGGGAAGCGGGAGGTTGAGGGCTAGATTTCCTACCCCTTCAGGGGAGGGGACCCACGAAGTAGGGGAGGGGCTCGCGCAAGTAAACCTGACCGTGCTGAGAGATGCAACGCCGACCGGACGCAGAGTCCAACTAAGTCGACTGGCTTACTCGCGCGAGCCCTTCCACCATGCTTCACATGGTCCCCCTTCCCTAAAAGGAAGGAAGTTAACGCCGTCGCAGCCGGTCTTCGGTTAGCTGCCCGACCGAAGTTGCGCCCATCAGTTGCATGCTGCGGCGGATTTCGTCTTCGAGAATCGCTAGCGCTCGCTCCACCCCCGCCTGACCTGCGGCGGCCAATGCATAAAGGTACAGCCGCCCGCCCGATGCCGCTGTCGCGCCGGAGCACAGCGCCTTCAGCACATGCGTCCCGCGTCGCACACCGCCGTCGCAGATGATCTCGATCCGTCCACCGACCGCATCGACGATCTCGCGCAGCTGATCGAACGGCGCGCGGCTGCCATCGAGCTGGCGGCCGCCGTGATTGCTGATCATGATCGCGTCGGCCCCGACTTCGACCGCGCGGCGCGCGTCGGCGGCACTCATCACGCCCTTGAGGCAGAATGTGCCGCCCCAGTCATTCCGAATCTGCTCGGCCACTTTCCAGTCCATCGACTGGTCGAGCATGGTGCTGAAGTATTCCTGGATCGAGACGGCCTTGCCGGTCCCTTCGGCCACATGGGTATCGAGGTTGGGCAGCGCGAACTTCTCACGCAGCAGATAGTCCAGCCCCCAGCGCGGCTTCATCGCATAGCCGAGCAGGTTGGCAGCGGTGAACTTGGGCGGGGATGTGAAGCCGGAGCGCAGGCAGCGCTCGCGCTTGCCCGATACGATCGTATCGACAGTCAGCGCGATGCAATCGAACTTGGCGGCCTGGCAGCGTTCGATCATGCTGCGGTTGAGGCCCTTGTCCTTGTGGACATAGA
>CAZVMC010000193.1:0-3334 GCA_964628635.1 uncultured Novosphingobium sp.
CCTTGGCCTGATCGAGCAAGCCGCGCAGTTCCTTGGGATCGAGCCCGTCGAGCACTTGTCCGGAGAACTTCACCCCGCCCACTTCCTCGTCGGCGCGGTCAGCATTCGCCGAACCACCCCCAAGGGCAAGCGCCTTCTTCGCCTCGGCCAGTTCGCGCTCAAGCTTGCGCCGCTCGTCGAGAAGCGCCGCCACGCGGGTCTCCACCTCATCCGGGGTGGTCTTGAGGAGGCTCGCCGCACCTTTGAGCGCTTCCTCGCGCCCCACCAGCCACTGACGCGCGCCTTCGCCGGTCATTGCTTCGATCCGCCGCACGCCGCTGCTGACTGCGCCCTCGCTGACGATCCGGAACACCCCGATGTCACCGGTCGCGCGCACGTGAGTGCCGCCACATAGTTCGACCGAATAGGGGTGCGCGTCGTGGACCCGTCCCATGCTGAGCACGCGCACTTCATCGCCGTACTTCTCACCGAACAGCGCCATGGCCCCGGCAGCGATCGCATCGTCGGGCGACATCAGCCGGGTGACCACTGCTTCGTTGGCGCGGACTTCGGCGTTCACTTCCGCTTCGATCGCAGCGATGTCTTCCGCGCTCAAAGCGGTCGGATGCGAAAAGTCGAAGCGGAAGCGATCGGCGGCGACCAGCGAGCCCTTTTGCGTCACATGATCGCCCAGCCGGTTGCGCAACGCGGCGTGGACCAGGTGGGTTGCCGAGTGGTTCGCGCGGATCGCATCGCGCCGCGCGACATCGATATCGAGCTTGACCGTATCGCCGACCTTGATCGTGCCGCTGGTCATGGTTGCGATATGCGCGTGGAGCCGGCCAAGCGGCTTGGCTGTATCAGAAACAGCCAATGACACGCCATTGCCGGTGATGGTCCCCGCATCGCCGCTTTGCCCACCGCTTTCGCCGTAGAACGGGGTCTGGTTGACGATCACGGTGACAGCATCACCTGCGCCAGCCGACTGCACTTCGGCACCATCCTTGACCAGCGCGACAACCTGCGCCTCTGCGGTTACCGCCGTATAGCCGGTGAATTCGGTCGCGCCTTCGCGCTCGGCAATGTCGAACCAGACTTCGCTGTCGGCGGCCTGACCCGAGCCCTTCCATGCCGCGCGCGCCGCCGCCTTCTGCTGCGCCATTGCCGCATCATAGCCCGCGCGATCGACCCCGATCCCGCGCGGTCGCAGCGCGTCTTCGGTCAGATCGTAGGGGAAGCCGTAGGTGTCATAGAGCTTGAAGGCGGTTTCACCCGGCAGTTCACCGCCTTCGCCCATGCCGCCAGTCGCTTCGTCGAGCAGCTTGAGTCCGTTGGCAAGCGTGCGGCGGAACTGCACTTCTTCGCGCTGCAAGGTCTCTTCGATCAACGGCTGCGCGCGGCCAAGCTCGGGATAGGCCGCGCCCATTTCAGTCACCAGCGCAGGGATCAGCCGGTGCATCAATGGCTCTTTCGCGCCGAGCAGGTGCGCATGGCGCATCGCTCGGCGCATGATCCGCCGCAGCACATAGCCGCGCCCTTCGTTGCTTGGCAGCACGCCATCGGCAAGCAGGAAGCTGGTGGAGCGCAAGTGGTCGGCGATCACGCGGTGGCTGGCTTGGCTGGAGCCTTTGGCCTTAACACCAGTGAGGTGCTCGCTCGCCGCGATCAGGGCCTTGAAAGTGTCCGTATCATAGTTATCGGTCACACCTTGGAGCACCGCCGCGATCCGCTCCAGCCCCATCCCGGTGTCGATGCTCGGCTTGGGCAGTTCGCCGATCTGGACATCGTTTTCCTGCAGGAACTGCATGAAGACCAGGTTCCAGATCTCAACAAAGCGGTCGCCGTCTTCGTCAGGCGATCCAGGGGGGCCGCCGAAGATGTGGTCTCCGTGATCGTAGAAGATCTCGCTGCACGGTCCGCACGGACCATCGGCTCCCATAGCCCAGAAGTTGTCCTTGGTCGCAATGCGAATGATCCGGCTTTCCGGCAGCCCTGCGATCTTCTGCCAAAGTGCAAAGGCCTGATCATCGGTGTGATAAACCGTCGCAGTCAGCCGGTCGGGGTTCAGGCCCCATTCCTTGGTCAGCAGCGTCCAGGCATGCAGGATCGCCTGTTCCTTAAAATAGTCGCCGAAGCTGAAGTTCCCCAGCATTTCAAAGAACGTATGATGCCGCGCGGTATAGCCGACATTGTCCAGATCGTTGTGCTTACCCCCAGCGCGAACGCATTTCTGGCTGGAGGTGGCGCGCGGAGTGTCGCGGCTCTCAAGCCCGGTGAACACGTTCTTGAACGGTACCATCCCGGCGTTGACGAACATCAGCGTCGGATCGTTGTATGGCACCAGCGGCGCGGAGGGCACCACTTCGTGCCCGTTCGAGCCGAAATATTCGAGGAATGAGCGGCGGATTTCGTTCGTGGACGTCATAGCGTGCCGCCGATACGGCAGGGCGTTTGCTGCGGCAAGTCCGATAGGCCGATCAGCGGATGCGGTGGCGGCGATCAGCCTTGGCGGTGACGATCCAGGCTGCTGCGCCGAAGGCAACTAGATCGTCACTGCGGTGCGCTTCGAACAGGCCGCGCAGCTTGGCTTCGGCCTCGACGCGTGCCGTGCCTTCAAGCGCACGCAGCACCGGGGCGGCAGGGCCGATCCGCGAGACGAAAGCCAGCGCGTCGCTGACCGGGTCCTCGCCTTTGCCCGCGATATAGGCGAAATCGACCGGTTCGAAATCGATCTTGCCCCAGCCGGCGGCGGCGAGGATTGCTTCCACCCTTTGCGGATCAGCAAAGGCGAAAGGCCCTGGCCCATCGGGATCGCTGGGCGGCGAACCGATCAATTCGCCGATACCGGTAACCCAATGGTTCTCACGCGGATTGCGAAAACAAGAGAATACCAAGCTGGCATCGCTACTGGCCATGCCGTGGAGATGGGCGAAGGCATTGACCGGATCGTCAAAGAACATCACTCCGTGGCGTGACACGATCAGGTCTGGTGTGAAGCCGGGTTCCTGCCACATGGCCGCATCGCCCAGCTCAAACCGCAGGTCAGCGCGATCCCCCGCCCGATCACGCGCGGCGGCGACCAGATCAGCGGAAACATCGACTCCGATCACCCGCGCCCGTGGCCGCGCCCGAGCGATGGCCAGAGAAAGCTCCCCCGCGCCGCAGCCGACATCAAGCACATCGTCGCCATCGTAAGCGCCGATCCGGCCGAGGAGGTGGTCAGTCAGTCCCGAAAAACTGCGATCGGTTTGCTCGTAGCTGCGGGCCCAATTGCGGCCCACGGCCTCTTGCCAGTCTGCGCCTGTCGTCATTTCCGCACGCTAGGGCGCGACCCTGAATGGCACAAGTCGAGATT
>CAZVMC010000194.1:0-3328 GCA_964628635.1 uncultured Novosphingobium sp.
CGCAATTACCGGGCGATGCAGCAACTGATCGCGACATCGGTCAGCGAAGAGCCGGTCAGCTTCGAAGACTATGTCTGCGACGATGGCCTCGGCTTCGGTCCCTACAAAATCAAGTGCACGATGTGGCGCGAGGATGGCCGGGTCATCCTCGATTTCTCGGGTACTGACCCGCAGAGTGCCGGGTCGATCAACTTCTACCTCAACGAAAACATGATGAAGATGTTCTTCGGCATCTACATGATCATGGTCTTCGATCCGCAGATCCTCTTCAACGATGGATTCTACGACCTGATCGATGTCCGCATTCCCGAAGGATCGCTGCTCAAGCCCAAGTTTCCGGCGGCCCTGTCCGGTCGCACGCATGCGCTTGGGCGGCTGTTCGACATTCTGGGGGGACTACTGGGCCAGAAGACGCCGGAATTCCTCAACGCGGCCGGTTTCTCATCCAGTCCGCACCTGTTCTATGCTGGTACCGACAAGAACGGCAAATGGTTCCAGCTGTTCCAGATCGGGTTTGGCGGCATTCCGGGGCGGCCCATGGGTGACGGACCCGATGGCCACTCGCTTTGGCCGGGCTTCACCAACGTGCCTAACGAGTTTCTCGAACGCTATTTCCCGCTGTTGATCGAGCGCTACGAAACCGTTCCCGATAGCGGCGGTCCGGGCTTGCACCGTGGCGGCAACGGCATCAACATGGTCTACCGCTTCCTGGAGCCGGGCGTGATTGCCTTGCACGATGACCGGTGGTTTGTCCCGCCGTGGGGTGTGAACGGGGGCGAACCGGGCGCTCGTGCGCGCAAGTTGCTTGTCCGCAAGGATGGCAGCGAGATCGTTTTGCCCAACAAGTGCGAAAACTATCCGGTGGAAGCCGGCGACCAGCTGCATTTCATCACCTGGGGCGGCGGTGGCTGGGGCGATCCGCTTGAACGTGCGCCCGAACTTCTTGCGCAAGAGCTGCGGCGCGGGCTTGTGACTGAACAGGGTGCCTTGCGCTACGGCGTGGTTCTGGTTGAAGGCAGCATCGACCAGCAGGCAACAGATGCCCTGAGAGCAAAGATGCGCGCTGCCCGCTCGGCAGAGCTGCCAGTCTTCAACTATGGCCCCGATATCGAAAGCCTGCGTGACAGGTGCCTGGAAGAAACCGGGTTGCCTGCGCCAAAGGCGCCCGTGTGGGCCTGAATCGTCAATAGCCAGACCAATAGGAAGCTTTCATGACCGATAGTACTTTCCGCCAGAAGCTGGCTTCTGGCAAATTCTTCGTTGTCCCGGGTATCCAGGATATGATTGCGGCAGTCGTCGCCAACAAGGTCGGTTTCGATCTGGTCTATGGCACCGGCTATTGGTTGACGGCGTCAGCCTGGGGACTGCCCGACGCGGGGATCGCTACCTATACCGAAATGAAGAACCGCATGGAGACACTGGCCCGCACCAGCAATGCAGCGGTGATTGCCGATGGTGACACCGGTTATGGCGGTCTGCTCAACGTCCATCATACCGTGAAGGGCTATGAAGCAGCAGGCGTGACGGCGATCCAGCTCGAAGACCAGGAATTTCCCAAGAAATGCGGGCACACGCCCTATCGCCGGGTGATCCCGGTCGAGGACATGGTCGAAAAGATCAAGGTTGCTGCGGATACACGTGACGACAAGGAGAACTTTCTGATCATCGCGCGAACCGATGCCCGGCAAAGCGAGGGTTTTGACGCGGCGATGCGCCGGATCGAGGCCTATGCCAAGGCCGGCGCCGACATCCTGTTTCCCGAGGCGCTGGAAAGCGAGGAGGAAATGGCCAAGGCCTGCAGCCTGTTTTCGCAGCCGTTGATGGCCAATATGGCCAATGGCGGCTCCACGCCCGTTCCGCACGCTTCAGTGCTTGAGGAGATGGGTTATGCCTATGCCATCTATCCCTCGCTCACTTCGCTCGTAGCCGCGTCGGCGATGGAGAAGGCCCTGATTGACCTGAAGGAAAAGGGCATTGGCGAGCCGGACGATATCTTCAACTTCAAGGAATTCTGTTCGTTGATCGGGTTCGATGACGTTTGGGAATTTGAAAAGAAATGGGGCAAGGTTCCGGCGTGACGCGCAGCATCATCGCCGCGGTCCTGCACCGCAGTGGCGATCAAGCCCGCCCCTATGGCGATCATGCGCCGCTGGACCTAAAGTCCTTGTCCCTTGCTGCACCGCGTCCTGGCGAATTGCTTGTCCGGATCGATGCGGCTGGCCTGTGCCACTCTGATCTCTCGGTGATCAACGGCGATCGCCCCCGGCCGATGCCCATGGTCCTCGGACACGAAGCGGCGGCCACTGTCATCGAAACCGGTACTCTGGGCGATCCGGACTACAAACCGGGGGACCGGGTGGTGCTGGTCTTCCTGCCATCGTGCGGGCAATGCCCCGAGTGCCTTGGTGGCCGAGGCTATCTCTGTGCCAAGGGTGCTGCCGCCAATGGCGCTGGGCAGCTCATGGCGGGCGGCAGTCGGCTGAGCTGCAACGGCGAAGCGGTCCATCATCATCTGGGGGTGTCCGCCTTTGCCAGCCACGCAGTAGTTGACCGGCGATCGGCAATTAAGATTGACGGTGATATTCCCCCCGAAACTGCCGCTTTGTTCGGTTGTGCGATCCTCACCGGCGTAGGCGCAGTGATGAATACCGCCGCGGCACACCCGGGTGAATCGCTGCTGGTCTACGGTCTGGGCGGGGTAGGTCTGGCCGCAGTCATTGGCGCCGTTGCGGCTGGCTGCGTACCCGTAACGGCGGTCGACCCCTCGCCCGAAAAGCGTGCGCTCGCCCTCGAACTTGGAGCAGCTCAAGCCGTACCGCCGGAGGACGCGGACAAGCTCGAGAAGGCCGAAATCGTGATTGAGACCGTGGGCAAGGCCGCCGTTCTGGCTCAGGCCTATGCCGCTGCCCGCCGGGGTGGGCGTGTCATCACGGTCGGCCTGCCCAATCCCGCCGAGATGTTCTCAATCCCGGCATTGTCGCTGGTGGCTGACGGGAAGACGCTTATAGGGAGCTACATGGGATCCTCGATCCCCAGCCGCGATATTCCCCGCTACATTGCCTTATGGAGGGCTGGGAGGCTGCCGGTCGAGCAATTGTTGAGCTCGGTCAGCCCGATGCAGGAAATCAACCGGCTGATGGACCGTCTGGCCGATGGTGATGCTATCCGGCAGATTGTGGTCCCCGGTTCGCAGCCCAATTGATCGGGTGAGAGCCCAGATACATCTTCCAGTTGCTTGGCTCTGGGACCTTCAATCGAGCGTCACGTCAGGTTCTAATCAGATATCCAGACCACCGGGATGACATTTTCCGCGACGCCATCGAGAATG
>CAZVMC010000195.1:0-3273 GCA_964628635.1 uncultured Novosphingobium sp.
TGAAATTGGACGAGCTCGGCCAAATCACCCGTTTGGGCGATGGATTGGCCGGGGGCAGGCGCTTAGCCGAAGCCATCGCAGATTGAGACAGAGGGGAATTCCCATGCAACGCATCATCCTGACTTACGGTGCCATCGCCGGGGTAATCGAACTGGCCCTGCTTGGCCTGACCATGGGGCTGGTGGCCGATCACGGCACCTTGGGCATGGCGCTTGGCTTCCTGTCGATGTTTATCGCGATGTCGATGGTCTTCGTGGGCGTGAAGAAATACCGCGACGAACATCTGGGCGGGGTGATCCGGTTCTGGAAGGCGTTGCTGATCGGGCTCGGCATCGCCGGGATCGCCTGCCTGTTCTATGCCATCGGCTGGGAGATCTATCTCGCGGCATCGGGCAGCGATTTCATGGCCGAATATATGGCCAGTGCCATTGCCGAGAAAGCCGCGAGCGGTGTCAGCCCGACCGAACTGGCCGCCTTCAAGGCGGAAATGAACCAGATGGCCGAAATGTACGCCAACCCGCTGCTGCGCTTCCTGATCACGCTCAGCGAAATCGCCCCGGTGGCGCTGATTGTCCCGCTGATCAGCGCGCTGGTGCTGCGCAATCCGGCGGTGCTGCCGGCGAAGGTATGAGCGGCGGTATACTTCCCCCATCAAGGGGGACGTAGGTTAGATCTAACGCGGCAGCTCGCTGACCCCCATCAGCATCTCGTCGACCGCGCGGGCGGCTTGCCGGCCTTCGCGGATTGCCCAGACGACCAGGCTCTGTCCGCGCCGCATGTCGCCGCAGGCGAAAATTTGCGGATCGCTGGTGCGGTAGTCGGCCACATTGGCTTTCACATTGCCACGCTCATCAAGCTCGACCCCTGATTGCTCAACCATCCCGGCCTTGAGCGGGCCGACAAAGCCCATCGCCAGCAGGATCAGATCGGCCTTCAGGGTAAACTCGCTGCCCGGCACTTCCTGCATCTTGCCATCGACCCAGTCGACGCGGACGCATTCGAGCCCGGTGACCTTGCCGTCCTCACCCGCGACGCGCTTGGCGTTGATCGCCCAGTCGCGCTCAACCCCTTCCTCGTGGCTTGAGGAAGTGCGCAGCTTGAGTGGCCAGTCGGGCCAGACCAGTTGCTTGTTCTCCTTCTCGGGCGGCTTCGGCATGATCTCGATCTGGGTGACCGAGGCCGCGCCCTGGCGGTTGCTGGTTCCGACACAGTCGGACCCCGTATCCCCGCCACCGATCACGATCACGTGCTTGCCAGTGGCGGTAAGCGTACCGCGCGGCGCGGCGCGGAGCTCGTCATCGCCGGCATTGCGCTTGTTCTGCTGGGTCAGGAACTCCATCGCGAGCCGCACGCCGGACATTTCCGCGCCGGGGATGGTCAGCTGGCGCGGCTCTTCCGCTCCGCCCGAGAGCACCACCGCGTCGAAGTTTTCCTTCAGGCTTTCGATCGAAACGTGGACGCCAACCTCGGTGCTGGTCTTCATCACCACACCTTCCGCTTCCATCTGCATCAGGCGGCGGTTGATCAGGTCCTTCTCCATCTTGAAGTCGGGAATGCCGTAGCGCAGCAACCCGCCCATCCGGTCATTCTTTTCGAACAGCGTGACCGAGTGTCCGGCCCGCGCCAGTTGCTGTGCGGCGGCCATCCCGGCGGGGCCCGAGCCGACTACGGCGACCGACTTGCCGGTGCGCTTGGCCGGAACGCGCGGCGCGATCCAGCCTTCCTGCCAGCCCTTATCGACGATCGCGCATTCGATCGATTTGATCGTCACCGGCTGATCGACAATGTTGAGCGTGCAGCTCGCCTCGCACGGCGCGGGGCAGATCCGCCCGGTGAATTCGGGGAAATTGTTGGTGCTGTGGAGCACCTCGAGCGCGCTGCGCCAGTCCCCTTCGTAGACCAGATGGTTCCAGTCGGGGATGATGTTGTTCACCGGGCAGCCATTGTGGCAGTAGGGTATCCCGCAGTTCATGCAGCGGCTCGCCTGCGCTTTCAGCGCGGGCTCGGCGTGCGGAACCACGAATTCCTTGTAGTGCTTCACCCGTTCCTTGGGATCGTCATAGGTGCGATCCTGCCGGTCTAGTTCGAGGAAGCCGGTTTCTTTGCCCATGTCCGTTATTCCGCTGCGACCGAGGCGGCTTCGAGCCGTTCGGTTTCGAGTTGCTTCAGCGCCTTGGCGTAGTCCTTCGGCATCACCTTGACGAACTTGCCGAGCGCCGCCGCGAAGTCATCGAGCAGAGCGCGGGCGCGCTTGGAGCCGGTGTGGAGGTGGTGCCGCTCGAGCAGGATGCGCACGCGTTCGGCGTCGTGGCGCAAGTGATCGCCCATCCCCGGATTTCCCACGCCATTGCTGCGCTGCTGCGGACGGCCCGCACCGTCTTCCTCGTCGCGTTCGGCGCTGATCGGCAGCAGATCGACCTGCGCCATATTGCAAAACTTGGCGAACTCCCCCCGCTCGTCGTAAACGTAGGCAATCCCGCCGCTCATCCCCGCAGCAAAATTGCGGCCCGTGCGGCCTAGCACCAGCACCGTGCCGCCGGTCATATATTCGCAGCCATGATCGCCGGTTCCCTCAACCACCGCGACCGCGCCCGAATTGCGCACCGCGAAGCGTTCACCCGCCACGCCGTTGAAATAGGCCTCACCGGCAATCGCGCCGTAGAGAACGGTGTTGCCGACGATGATGTTGTGCGCGGGATCGCGCTCAACCCGCTCGGGCTGACGGACAATGATCCGCCCGCCGGACAGGCCCTTGCCGACATAGTCATTGGCGTCGCCGGTCAGATCGAGCGTGATACCGTGGGCGAGAAACGCCCCGAAGCTCTGCCCGGCAACCCCGTTCAACTTGATTGAGATGGTGTTGTCCGGCAGCCCGGCGTGGCCATAGCGCTTGGCAACTTCGCCCGAGAGCATCGCGCCGACCGTGCGGTTCACGTTGATCACCTTGCGCTCGATCCGCACCGGGGCCTTGCTGTCCAGTGCATCGGCGGCGGCGGCGATCAGGTCGTTGTCGAGCGCCTTGTCCAAGCCATGCTCCTGCCTGCCAGACCAGCCGAGGCTGGGGCTGTCGCCCAGCGGAGTCTGGTGGAGCAAGCGCGAGAGGTCGACGCCGCGCGCCTTCCAGTGATCGATCGCGGCCTTCATGCCCAACCGGTCTACCCGGCCGACCATCTCGGCCAGCGTGCGGAAGCCCATCTCGGCCATGATGCCGCGCAGTTCCTCGGCGACGAAGAAGAAATAGTTGATCACGTGCTCGGGCTGGCCGGTGAAGCG
>CAZVMC010000196.1:0-3258 GCA_964628635.1 uncultured Novosphingobium sp.
GCGGGCTTTCCACCACGATCGGGATATTGGCGACCTTGTAACCGCGGTTGGCAAGATAGATCGAAGTCGGCGTTTTCGACGAACGCGAGACCCCGGCGAGGACGATGTCCGCCTCTTCCCAGTTTTCCCAGCCGACCCCGTCATCGTGGGCGATGGTATAGTGGATCGCATCGACCCGCGCGAAATAGGCCGCGTCCATCGCGTGCTGGCGACCGGGGCGGGCATGGGGATGCTGGCCCAAGGCCGCTTCGAGCGCCTCGGTCACGGCATCGAGCGCAGGGACTGTCGGCAGGCCTAGAGCGCGGCAGCGTTCTTCCAGTTTGGCGCGCACTTCGGCATTGACCAGCGTGTAGAGCACCAGTCCAGGATTGGCGGCGATATCGGTCATGATCCGGTCAAGATGCTGGAGAGAGCGGACCATCGGCCAGAAGTGGCGGCTGACTTCAGCCCCTTCGAACTGCGCCAGCGCTGCCTTGGCGACCATTTCCAATGTCTCGCCGGTCGAATCCGAAAGCAGATGCAGGTGCAGACGCGGCATGGGCTGGCTGGAACGACCCCTGTGGACAGAAACCCGCATAAACCACGGGAGGAACCCTGGGACAAGTTTGCGCTTGGATTCGCTACCCGCTTCCGGCCCGCGCCCGCCGCGCTTGCCAACATGGGGACAGCGCTTCCCACAGGCTGGGGATAGCCGGGATAAGTCTTGCTTGACGCGGCCCGAGCAGGATTCGCATCGCGGATGGGTCTGTTCAGCACGGGACAATTCAGGCAAGGGCGCGCTTTCCCCGCTATCCACAGACCAACAGACTCCATCATCCTTTTAAAAAATTTCTTATTGATTTGGATTGGACCTTCGATGCCTGGCGTTTTGCTCGATACCTTGCGCGGCATGCGCGGCCCAGCGGCTCCCGTCTGGCTGATGCGTCAGGCCGGGCGCTACTTGCCGGAATACCGCGCGCTGCGGGCGCAGAAGGGCGGCTTTCTGGCGCTGGTCTATGATAGCGAGGCCGCCGCCGAGATCACGCTTCAGCCGATCCGCCGCTTTGGCTTCGACGGTGCGATCCTGTTTTCCGACATCCTTATCGTGCCCTATGCGATGGGGCAGGACTTGGAATTTCTGGTCGGCGAAGGTCCGAAGCTCTCGCCGCGCCTGGTCGATACCGCATTGGAGAACTTGCGCGCGGTGCCGCAACGGCTCGACGCGATTTATGAAACGGTGGGTCAGGTCAAAGCCGCGCTGCCGGGGGACAAGACGCTGCTGGGCTTTGCTGGCAGCCCCTGGACCGTGGCGACCTATATGGTTGCTGGTGAGGGCAGCCGCGATCAGCACGAGACGCGGGCGATGGCTTATCGCGATCCGGCAGCGTTTCAGGCGATCATTGATGCGATCGTCAGCGTGACAGTGGAATACCTGGCCGGGCAGGTCCGCGCTGGAGCCGAAGCCGTGCAACTGTTTGATTCCTGGGCGGGCAGCCTGGCTCCGGCCGAGTTCGAACGCTGGGTGATTGCACCCAACGCGGCGATCGTCAGCGCCATGCGGGCGCTGTTCCCCGACCTGCCGATCATCGGCTTTCCGAAAGGCGCAGGGGAAAAGCTGGCGGCCTATGCCCGGGAAACCAAGGTCGACGCGCTGGGGCTAGACGAGACGATCGATCCGCTGTGGGCCGCGCGTGAGCTTCCGGCCGGGATGCCAGTACAGGGCAATCTCGATCCGTTGCTCTTGTTGGCCGGCGGGGCCGAGCTGGAGCGTCAGACCCACCGCGTGCTGGCGGCATTTGCCGAGCGCCCGCATGTCTTCAATCTGGGTCACGGGATCGGCCAGCACACCCCGATCGAGCATGTCGAAGCGCTGCTTGCGCTGGTAAGAGGCTGGCGCGGCTGACTTTCACGCATTATCTGCACAATCATGGACCAGGTGCTCAGCATGACCTATCTCTGGCTCAAGGCCGGCCACATCGTTTTCGTGATCTTCTGGATGGCCGGGCTGTTCATGCTCCCACGCTTTTTCGTCTACCATCAGGAGGCCGCGCCTGATGCTCCCGAGAACGCCCAGTGGATTGAGCGGGAAGCCAAGCTGCTCAAGATCATTCTGTGGCCATCGCTGATCGCGGTCTGGGCGCTGGGACTGTTGCTGGCCTCGAGCATCGGTGCCTTCACGCAAGGCTGGTTCCACCTCAAGCTGGCGCTGGTGCTGGCGCTGAGCGGCTATCATGTTTGGCTGGCAGGCTATGCCAGGTCCCTGGCCAACGGCGCGCGCAAGCTGACCGGCAAGCAGCTACGGATGATCAACGAAGTGCCGGGAATTGCGGCTGCGGTGATCGTGGTGCTGGTGGTGATCAAGCCGTTCTGATTGACTTGGCGGCCCGTGCGGCCTAGGCGATCGATACCCGGATAGATGGACCCGTCACCGCACGCGGCCCGGTCTGCTTTCTCCAAGCCCATTGACTGCCCGGCCATTCAACTGACTACACTCCAATGGAATTTTGCATCCCATGCACCTTAAAGAACTGAAAAAGAAAACTTCCGTCGAGCTGGTCGAAATGGCCGAAGAGCTCGGTGTTGAAGGCGCGAGCACGCTACGCCGCCAGGATCTGATGTTCGCGATCCTCAAGGAAATGGCCGAAGACGGCGAGCAGATCCTGGGCATCGGTACGATCGAAGTGCTGGCTGATGGGTTCGGCTTTCTGCGCAGCCCCGAAGCCAACTATCTGGCCGGACCCGATGATATCTATGTCTCGCCCAACCAGGTCCGCAAATGGGGCCTGCGCACTGGCGATACCGTTGAAGGCGAAGTCCGCGCGCCGAAGG
This sequence comes from uncultured Novosphingobium sp., assembly GCA_964628635.1. Taxonomy (GTDB): domain Bacteria; phylum Pseudomonadota; class Alphaproteobacteria; order Sphingomonadales; family Sphingomonadaceae; genus Novosphingobium. The sequence goes on from CAZVMC010000196.1 coordinate 2,809, forward strand.
ATGGCGAGCGCTATTTTGCGATCACCAAGCTGATCAGTGTCAACTTCGACGATCCTGAGGCGGTTCGCCACCGGGTCAACTTCGACAACCTCACTCCGCTCTATCCCGATGAGCGGCTCAACCTCGATACTCACGATCCGACCGTCAAAGACAAGTCGGCGCGGGTGATCGACATCATCAGCCCGCAGGGCAAGGGTCAGCGCGCATTGATCGTCGCGCCGCCGCGTACCGGCAAGACCGTGTTGCTGCAGAACATCGCCAAGGCGATCACCGACAACCACCCCGAGGTGTTCCTGCTGGTGCTGCTGGTCGACGAGCGGCCCGAGGAAGTCACCGACATGCAGCGCTCTGTGAAGGGTGAGGTAATCTCCTCGACCTTCGACGAGCCCGCCACCCGCCACGTCCAGGTCGCCGAAATGGTGATCGAGAAGGCCAAGCGGCTGGTCGAGC
>CAZVMC010000197.1:0-3202 GCA_964628635.1 uncultured Novosphingobium sp.
AGATTGGTCGCCGCCGCCTCGTGCCGCTCGGCGAATTCGAGCGACTGGACCCGCAGATATTCGAGCTCGGCCTCGTAATATTCCAGAAGCCGGGGATCCATCACTCGCTCACTTCAACGGTCATGGTTTCCAGATCGACATCGGTCTTCAGCCGCACCGGCAGGGCCTGCGGACCGCCGATGATCTCGCCCTCGATCACGAAGCCGTACTTGCTCGAATGCTCGGCCCGCCCGCGCGGTTCGACCCTGAGGCTGGCGGGATCGATGCGCGGTTCGAACCTCAGGATCGCCCGGCGGATCTCGCGCGCCTGTTCACGCGCCGCATCGCGCCCGAGCGAGCGCCCGGAAAAGTCGCGCACACCGAAATTGAGCACCGAATCGCGGACCTGCGGATAGCGCTCGAGGCTTTGCGCGGATTCAAACGAAATCGTGTTCAGCAGCCACGCCAGATCGCGCATCACCGAGGCGCGCAGCGATCGTTCCGTGAACCGTTCGAGATTGGCGACGGCGAAATTGCGGAAATCCTCGCGGCCCACGGTCGGCATGTCGGCATCTGCCGAAAGTCCGCCGAAATCGTTGCCCGAGGCCAGCTTGTCGAACAGCGTCGGGGTGAGACGGACCTTGACCGACATCGTCAGCCCGTGCGCAAGGTCAGTTCGCGCAGTTCCTGCACCGGCACTTCGCTTTCGTCGGAGAAAGCGAACAGGCGGTGGCCGAGCGGATATTCGCCGCCTGCGTCCTCGCTCCAGCCGGTTGCCGTGCCGCGCACCAGAGCCGCATCATCGGCGGCCTCGCTACCGGGATAGCGCAGCGGGATGAACCCGGCAACGCGGGCGCCCTGGACGATGCCGAATTCGGCCTGGATCCACACCGTATCGCGCAGATCGGCAGGCGGAACGATGGTGAGGCTTTCGAGCGCAGCGAAAGGCATCAGGCCATAGCGACCAGCGATAATCGCCTCAGTCACCGGGCCAAGCCGCGGATCGGCATCGGCAATCCATTCAAAGACAAGGCCCGTATCGGTGGCGCCCGCGCTGGCAGCGGCTTCGTCGAAAACCTGCGCATAAAGCGCGTCCGCCTTGGCGATATCGCCCTGCTGGCGGGCCATCAGGCCCGCGGCGAGCGCATCGCCCCACGGCACGGGATAGAGGATCGGCGCGGCCTCGGTCCCCGCAAACACGGCCGCGCGCGTCGTCTCGGCGGCGATACACTGGGTGTAGGCGACCGAGAGCATCCGCGCTTCGGGATCGAGCTTGGCCAGCGTTTCGAGCTGGGCCTTGGCGCGGTCCCATTCGCCCAGCAAGGCGCACATCTGGAACAGGAACATGCGAACCCCGACATCGCCGGGGTTCGCACGCACTTCTTCGATCAGGTGTTGGCGGGCAGCCGCGACATCGCCCGAGGCAAGCAGTTCGTCAGCCTTGACCATTGTTTGCCTCGCTGCCCCCACAGCAGGGCCGGATGACCGGCCCTGAATAACCGGCCCCGATTAACCAGCCTTGTTGAGCAAGACGTCGAAGTAGCCCTGCACCTTGCCCTTCGACGTGCCCTTTTCGTCGCGCTGATCGTAGATCTGCGTGATCTTGGCGTAAGTCATGCTGCCGTTTTCGGATACATCTTCCGCAGCCGAAAAAGTGTAGTTGTTGAGCACTACATTCTCAAGTTCGTACTTGAGGAAGTCGATTTTCTTGTCTCCACCGACGTTTGCCTGGAAGGAAATGGTGCCCTTGGCGATCACCAGCCCCGAAGCACAGGCCTTGAACAGCGCGACCGTGGTCTTGTCAGCTTGCTTGGTGAAGAGGATGTCAGCCATCTTCGCCTGTCCTTTCGACACCGTCCGCGACTGATTGTTATAGGCCGAGCTGTTGCTGGCGCTGAAGCTGCAGCTGGTCAGCTTGATTTCATCCTTGTGACCTTCGTCGGTCGCTTCGCCCTGGATCCCGTCAAGTTTCAGGAAAATTGAAACCGTCATGTTGTTCCTCCATTGTCCGGATTGTTCGTCGTGTCATGTACTCTGCTTGATCAGCTGCCCTTCGGCAGTTGCGACACCATGCTGACGCTCACATCCATGCCTTCCAACTGGTGGTGCGGCACGAACAGGAAGCGGCTCTTATAATAGCCCGGATTCTCGGGATCCGGTTCGACCGTCACGTCAGCCCGCTTAAGCGGCAGTCGGGCCTTCGTTTCCTCACTGGCGGATTCGGGATCAGCCGTGACATATTGGTGCACCCAGTCGCTGAGGTCGGCCTGCAACTGCGGGCCCTCGCGCGTACCGCCGACCCAATCGCGGACCATGCACTTGAGATAATGGGCAAAGCGGCAGCTGGCGAACAGATACGGCAGACGCGCTGCCAGCCGCGCATTGGCGGTGGCATTGGGATCGTCGTATTTGGCCGGCTTGTGCACCGTCTGCGAGCCGATGAAGGTCGCGCTGGTGGTGCCCTTGCGGTGGATCAGCGGGATCAGGCCGAGATCCGACAGCTCCGCCTCACGGCGATCCGAAATGGCGACTTCGGTCGGGCATTTCTGGTCCACCCCGCCATCATCGGTCGGGAAGGTCGCGAGCGGCAGATCCTCGATCGTCCCGCCGGATTCAACCCCCCGGATGCGCGTGCACCAGCCGAATTCGCGGAACGCGGCATTGATCCGCACACCCAGGCCATAGGCCGAGTTGATCCACAGGTGCTTGTCGTGCTCACCATCGGTCTGCTCGTCGAACTCGAATTCCTCGACCGGATTGTCCTTGACCGAATAGGTCGGCCGGCCAAGCATCCGCGGCATGGTGAGCGCCAGATACTTGCTGTCGTCCGAGGTGCGGAACGCGTTCCACGCCGCATGATCGCTGCCGTCAAAACGGTTGGCGAGATCGCGCGGGTCAGACACCTCGGTCCAGCGGTCCATGCCGAGCAGGTTGGAATCCGCCGCCGCGATCACCGGCGCGTGGCTTGCCGCTCCGATCCGGGCGAGACCCTTCATGATGTTGAGGTCCTTCGAGGAATGATCGAAGTACATATCGCACACGAAGGCCCCGAACGGGGTACCCCCGAGCTGGCCGAATTCGGCTTCGTAGATCCGCTTGAACAGCGGGCTCTGGTCCCACAACGTCCCGCGATACTGCTTGAACATCGCCGAAAGTTCCGACTGCTCGATGTTCATCACGCGGACTTTGAGGTCCGGCCCGGTCTCGCTCTTGGAAACGAGAT
>CAZVMC010000198.1:0-3190 GCA_964628635.1 uncultured Novosphingobium sp.
AGGCCTTCGATCTGGCCTGGGCGATCGCGCTCGAGCGGGCCTACCAGCAGCTGCAGAGCGCGGCGCTGGCGCGGGCGCTCAATGGCACCGAAGTGCCGGTCTACCAACGCGGCGAACTGATCGGCACCCGCCAGCACTTCGACGAGCGGCTGACCTGCTTCCTGCTGGACAAAGGCCGCCAGTACAAAACTCCGGTCTCATACAAGCGGCGCGCGGCGCTGGATGAATGGCAGGGGCGGTTCGAGGAACTGGTCGAAGTGGTGCGCGTGGGGAACGACGAAAGCGCGGGTGACAGTATGTGAAAACGGCGATGTGTCACCCTGGGTTCTATTTGTAAGCCACTGTATTTTAATATCATTATCGCGATCGACAGGGTGACGGTGTCGCCCAAGTGTCACCATGCACCACGGCTTCCTCCCCCTTGATGGGGGAGGGATACCGGAGCTTGGCGACTGGTCGCCTAGCGCAGGTTGGGTGGTGGGTGATTTCTCGTTCAAGTGCCGCGCTTGACGGCACCATCACCCCATTCCAACTCCGACTAAGCCGCTGCGCGGCCAAGTCTTCGTATCCTTTCCCCATCAAGGGGAAAGAGAGACCGCCACTCAATCCAAATTCGGCCTCAGCCACCGCTCGGCCGTGGCCAGATCGACCCCGCGCCGCCGGGCGTAGTCTTCGAGCTGGTCGCGCCCGATCCGGGCGACGCCGAAGTACGCAGCTTCAGGGTGGCCGAAGTAGAAGCCGCTGACCGCCGCGGTCGGCAGCATGGCCTGGCTTTCGGTGAGGGTGATCCCGGCATTCTCGGTGGCGTTCAGCAAATCGAACAGGATCGGCTTGAGCGAGTGATCCGGGCAGGCGGGATAGCCCGGGGCGGGGCGGATTCCGCGGTATTCTTCCTTGATCAGCGCCTCATTGGTCAGCTGCTCGCCGGGGGCATAGCCCCACAGTGTGGTGCGGACGTGCTGGTGCAGCCGTTCGGCAAAGGCCTCGGCAAAACGGTCGGCCAGCGCCTTGAGGAGGATGTCGGAATAGTCGTCATGCTGGCTGCGGAAGCGTTCGAGGTGCGGCTCGATCCCATGGATGCCCACCGCGAAACCGCCGATCCAGTCACCTGCCGGGTCGATGAAATCGGCCAGGCACATGTTGGCGCGGTCGCGCGATTTGCGGATTTGCTGGCGGAGGAATGGGATGTGCAGCGGCGGCACATCGCCTTCAAGGTGGAGCACGACATCGTCGCCCTCCCGTGCGCAGGGCCAGAAACCGGCCACGCCCTTGGCGGTGAGCCATTTTTCGCCGACGATCTTGTCAAGCATCGCATCGGCATCGGCCTTGAGCGCGCGGGCAGTATCGCCAACCACTTCGTCGTCAAGGATGGCCGGATAGGTGCCGGCCAATTCCCAGGCCCGGAAGAACGGAGTCCAATCGATGTAGTCGCGCAGCTCGGCCAGGCTCCAGTCGGGGAAGACATGCAGGCCCGGCTGCTCGGGCGGAGCGGGCTTGTCCGAAAGGAAGGCGTCGTAGAAATTGGCGCGGGCTTCCTCGAGGGTGAGCAGCACCGATTGCGCCTTGCCCTCGCGGGCTTCGCGGATTTTGGCATATTCGGCGGCGGTGGCCTCCACGAAAGGATCGCGCTGAGTGTCGGACAAAAGCTGGCTAGCCACCCCAACCGCGCGGCTGGCGTCGAGCACGTGGACCACCGGGCCGTCGTAAGCCGGGTCAATCCGCAGCGCGGTGTGGACCTTGCTGGTGGTCGCCCCGCCGATCAGCAGCGGGATGTTCAGCCCCGCGCGCTGCATCTCCTCGGCGACGGTGACCATCTCGTCGAGGCTGGGGGTGATCAGGCCCGATAGCCCGATCATGTCGGCGCCTTCCTTCTGCGCAGTATCGATGATCGTTGCCCAAGGCACCATCACCCCCAGGTCGATCACCTCGTAGCCGTTGCACTGCAGCACCACGCCGACGATGTTCTTGCCGATATCGTGAACGTCGCCCTTCACCGTCGCCATCACGATCTGGCCCTTGGGCTTGGATGCGGCAGTCTTCTCCGCCTCGATGAAGGGGATCAGGTGGGCGACCGCCTTCTTCATCACCCGCGCCGATTTGACCACCTGCGGCAGGAACATTTTCCCTGCACCGAACAGGTCGCCAACGGTGTTCATGCCCTCCATGAGCGGGCCTTCGATCACTTCGATCGGCCGGCCATCGGCGGCGGCGATCGCTGCGCGCGCTTCCTCGGTATCGGCAACGATATGGGCGTCGATGCCTTTGACCAGCGCGTGTTCGATCCGGCGGACGACATCCCAGCCGCGCCATTCCTCCGCAGCTTTTTCGGCCTCGGGGCTGGTCGCGCGGAATGTCTCGGCGGCTTCGACCAGCCGATCGGTCGCGTCAGGACGACGGTTTAGGACGACATCCTCGCACAGTTCGCGCAAGGTCGGATCGATCGTGTCATAGACGTCAAGCTGCCCGGCGTTGACGATGGCCATGTCCAGCCCCGCCGGGATTGCGTGGTAGAGGAACACCGAATGCATCGCGCGGCGCACCGGTTCATTCCCGCGGAATGAGAACGACAGGTTGCTGAGCCCGCCCGAGATATGGACATGCGGGCAACGCGCGCGAATTTCGCGCGCGGCTTCGATGAAATCGACCCCGTAATTGTTGTGCTCCTCGATCCCCGTCGCGACCGCGAAAACATTGGGATCGAAAATGATGTCCTCCGGCGGAAAGCCGATCCCGGTGAGCAGCTGGTAAGCGCGTTCACAGATCTCGACCTTGCGGTCCTTGGTGTCTGCCTGACCCTTTTCATCAAAGGCCATCACCACCACCGCCGCGCCATAGGCCATGCATTTGCGGGCGTGATCGAGGAAGGCTTCCTCGCCCTCCTTCATGCTGATCGAATTGACGATCGGCTTGCCGGAGACGCATTTCAGCCCGGCCTCGATCACCTCCCATTTCGAACTGTCGATCATCACCGGCACCCGCGCGATGTCCGGCTCGGCAGCAATCAGTTTGAGGAAAGTGGTCATGGCATGGACCGCGTCGAGCAGTCCTTCATCCATGTTGACGTCGATCACCTGCGCGCCGTTCTCCACCTGCTGGCGCGCGACTTCGACCGCCTTGGGATAGTCGCCGGCGAGAATCAGCTTCTTGAACGCGGCGCTGCCGGTGACGTTGGTGCGTTCGCCGACGTTGA
>CAZVMC010000199.1:0-3119 GCA_964628635.1 uncultured Novosphingobium sp.
GTGATTGCCGGGGCGGGCTATATCGCCAACGAGTTCGCCGGGATCTTCAACGAGCTGGGGGTCGAGGTTACGCTGGCGACGCGCGGCGACCGGATGCTGCGCAGCTACGATCAGGAAATCGTCGACAAGCTGCTGGAGATCAGCCGCGAGAAGGGGATCGATATCCGACTGAATTTCCCGTTCCTTGGGGTGAGCAAGCAGGCCGATGGTTCGCTGCTGGTCGATGGCGGCGCGGCCGGGCTGATCGAGACCGATCTGGTGCTCTGGGCAATCGGCCGGGTGCCCAACTCCAGCGGGCTGGGACTGGCCGAAGCCGGTGTCGTGCTCGACACGGTCGGCGCGGTGGTTGTCGACGAATACAACCGCACCAATGTGCCCAGCATCTCCGCCGTGGGCGATGTCACCAACCGCGTCCAGCTGACCCCGGTGGCGATCCGCGAGGGCCATGCCTTTGCCGACACGGTGTTCGGCGGCAAACCGCGCACAGTGGCCTACGATACGATTCCCACCGCCGTATTCAGCAACCCTCCGATCGCCAGCGTCGGCCCGACCGAGGAAGAGGCGCGGGCGCTCCATCCGCAGCTCAAGGTCTTCAAGAGCGATTTCCGCGCGATGAAGAACGTCCTCGCCGGGCGCAACGAGCGCGCGCTTTACAAGATGCTGGTCGATGGTGCGAGCGACCGGGTGGTGGCGCTCCACCTGATCGGGCCGGACAGCGCCGAAATCCTCCAGGCCGCTGCGATCGCGGTCAAGGCCGGGCTGACCAAGGCCGATTTCGACGACACCGTCGCGCTGCACCCCAGCATGGCGGAAGAGCTGGTGCTGATGCGCTAGGGCGCGCGCAGATTTGCTCCAACTCCAACACCCGTTCGTGTCGAGCGAAGTCGAGACACCGCAGCGCGGCATAAGGTGTCTCGACTTCGCTCGACACGAACGGGCGGGCAGTATGGGGTTGGTGAGCTAGGTTGCATGTCGCAACCAATCCACTAGGCTCGCCATAAAACGGGAGAGCGCAATGAACCTAAGCGGCAAAACCATCCTCGTCACTGGCGGCACAGACGGGATCGGAGCGAAGTTCATCCGCCAGCTGCGTGACAAAGGCGCGGAGGTCATCACCCAAGGCCGCAATCCCAAGCGAGTCGCGGCTACCCGCGCCGATGGCTTTGAGGTGGTTGAGGCTGACCTCTCCACTCTGTCCGGGGTGGAGACCATGCTCAAAGCGGTCGCAGGCCGCGCCATCGACATTCTGGTCAACAATGCCGGGGCCGGGGTCGATCACGATTTTCGCGAGGCGCTGCCTGATGCCGACGCGGCGGACCGGACCATTTTCCTCAACCTCACCGCGCCGATCCGGCTGATCGTGGCGCTAATGCCAGTCCTGCAAGCGCGGCCGCAAGCGATGGTCGTCAACGTTACCTCAGGCCTGGCCATCGCGCCGCGCGCGGGCGGGCCGGTCTATTGCGCAACCAAAGCTGGCCTGCGCAGCTACACCATGGCCTTGCGGCATCAGTTCAAGGGCACGGGCATGCACTTCCTCGAAGTCCTGCCGCCGGTGGTTGAAACCAAAATGACCGCCGGACGCGGCAACAAGAAGCTTTCGCCTGAAGAATGCGCGCGGCAGATGGTCTCGGCGATGGAACGCGATGCCGATGAAGCCAATGTCGGCATGGTCAAGTTGCTGCGGGTGGTGGAATCGATCTCCCCAGCACTGGCGCGATCAATCATGATCCGGTTTTAGGCTAGCGAATAGGGCACCACCCCGCGCCGGTCAGGGTCGACCTGGATTGCGCGATCGCTGGGCGGGAAGGCGCGCTGATCGCAGTCGGGGCGGGGGCAGATGCGGCACGAGACTCCGATCTTCGTCGCGGCGCTGGCCGAGCCGAGATCGAGCCCGTCGGCATAGACGAATTCCCCGGCATGCTCTGCCTCGCAGCCGAGCGCGACAGCATAGCGGCGCGGGGCGCGCTGGTAGGAACCGCTTGGTTTTACCAGACCCTTGGCCATCGAGATATAGCGAACCCCGTCCGGCGTTTCGGCGAGCTGGACGAGAATCCGGTCGGGAATAGCCACCGCTTCGTGGACAATCCAGAGCGGGCAGGCCCCGCCGAACCGGGCAAATTGCAGCCGGGTTGCTGAGTGGCGCTTGGTGATGTTGCCGGCCATGTCGACCCGGCAGAAGAAGAACGGCATCCCGCGCGCATCCTCACGCTGGAGGGTTGAAAGGCGGTGGCAGGCCTGCTCAAAACTGACCCCGAAGGCCCCGGCCAGCCGGTCGATATCATGGCGCACGCCGCGGGCTGCGGTGCGGAACCGGCGATAAGGCATCAGCAGCGCCCCCGCAGCGTAATTGCAAAGGCCGACGAACAGCAACTGGCGCGAGGCCGCGCTACGTAGTTCGGCCGTCTCGATCACCGCGGCAATTTCGTCTTTGAGCGCGAGCGCGGCGAGCTGGTGGGCGAGCTGGAACCGGCGGGTTTCGGCGGGCTGGCCTGGGTCGATGGTCAGGTGGCCCATCTCGGCATCGTAGGAACGCAGCCCGGTGACCCCCGAATAAATCAGCGAGATCGACAGCGCCTGTTTGAGGTAGGCCTCGATTGCGGCGCTGTCCGGCGAGGGCGTGCCAAGCCGCTCGGCCAGCGCCTCGGCCGCGCGATCGAGGCTGTCGACATAGTTGTTGGCAAGGTGGAACCAGTCGCGCACCTCTTCCCATGGCAGGCGCGCCGCACCGCTGCCTTCGGAAGCCAGCGCTTCATCGACCATCTGCAGCCGCTGGCCCGAGCGGCGGTATGCTTCGTGCAGGAGGGCGAAGCGGTCGGCGAGGGCGGGCTGCTGCTCGGCGAAGCGGGCGAGCTGTGCGGCATCGAGCGGCTCGGCAAAGAGCGGATCGGCGTTGGCCTCGCGCAGTGCGGCGAGCCGGGTTTCGGCAGCGCCCGCCCCGATCTCGCGCCAGTCTAGCGGAAAGGCGCGACCGAGGCGCTCGATCAGCGCGGGAGTGAGAGGGCGGTCATCGTGCTCAAGCTGCGAGAGATAGGAAGTGGAAATCTCCAGCAGCTCCCCCATCGCCGCCTGGTTGAGCCCACGCTCCGCGCGCAGCGCCTTTAGCCTCTCTCCCGCGAATA
>CAZVMC010000200.1:0-3099 GCA_964628635.1 uncultured Novosphingobium sp.
GATTTCCGCAATGTCGTGCTGATCATGACCACCAATGCCGGAGCCAGCGACATGGCCCGTCAAGGTATTGGCTTCGGCGACGTCAGCAAGGCCGACGCGGGCGACGAAGCGGTCAAGAAGATGTTCAGCCCCGAGTTCCGCAACCGGCTCGATGCGATCGTGCCCTTTGCCTACCTCGGCGGCGAGGTGATCGCACGGGTGGTCGACAAGTTCGTGCTCCAGCTCGAACTCCAACTGGCCGAGCAAAACGTCCATATCCAGTTCGATTCTGACGCCCGTGCTTGGCTGGGCGAGCGCGGTTACGACAAGCTCTATGGCGCACGGCCGATGGCGCGGTTGATCCAGGACAAGGTCAAGCAGCCGCTCGCCGAGGAACTGCTGTTCGGCAAGTTACGCCACGGCGGCGAAGTGCATGTTTCGGTGAAGGACGGTGCGCTGGGCTTTGAACTGACCCCCGCGCCGCCGAAAGCGAAGCCGGTGAAGACCGTACCCAAGACCAAGAAGAAGCCAGCGGCCAAGCGGCCCGCACCCGAGGCAGGTGAGAGCTAGGGCAATGCGCCGCTGGTTTGCCGTCTTGGCGGCAAGCGCGCTGGTCCACGCTCCGCTTGCCGCCGAAACGCGTGATTGGGTCGCACCCAGCGAAGCGGTAGCGGCCCGATTGGTTGCAGTCGGCACTTGGGAATTCTCGGCCAGTCGGCGTGGGCCAGATCACCGGCCCGAATGTTATGAAAGCTGGACTTTCAACGCCGATGGCACCGGGCAAATCGTCAGCGGCAAGCAGCGCATCGCCACGCGCTGGTCCATCGACCGCTACGCCGGCATTGGCCAATTCGTATTCATCACCAGTGTGACGACGACGGAGGGGCCTGACTGCTTGGGCCGGGCGGTCGATGTCAGCTCCTACCCCAAGGGGCACACCGGGTTCGAGCTGCTGTTCTACGCCGACGGCGAAGGCGCGCTGGTGTGCTTCGAGGGGATGGACATCGTCCGAAGTGATGGCTCCTGGGTCGCGGGGCGACATCCGGAGGATTGCTGGGGCCGAATCGTTCCGACCCCAAAGCCTTAGAACGCGCTCACTTGATCGCGGCGAGTTCCTTTTCAATCTTGGCCAACAGCTCGTCGGTGAGCATGCCCTGCGAATAGGGCTGCACCGCACGCAGCGACATGGCTTTGAACATATCGTACATCTCGTGCTTGTTCATGCCTGGCAGGTTGGCTTCCATCACCGCTGCGCCAGCGGGATCGGCGTAGATCGTTTCGATCGGCGTATCGAGATTGAGCCGCGCGGCGGCTTCTTCGGCCTGAACGGTGGTGGCCGAAAGCGCGAGCAGCGGCGCACCGAGTGCAAGAGTAAGGGCTGCAGCAACATTCTTCATCGATCAATCTCCTTTGCGAGCCGTGTCTAGCGGCGAACTTGGCAAGCCGCCAGTGCCCACGAATGCATGTATTTCGACGCTTGGTCGCCCGTGCCGCAGGCTGGTCGCTTGGATTGGCTTTGCTTTCGCATGCGTTGCGCTAGGCAATCGCTACCAGCTTGTCGCGACCGGTCGCCCCGCGCAGCAGCTTCAATCTCGACTTGGGCAGACCAAGCGCATCGGCCAGCAGTTCAAGCACGCCCTCGTTGGCTTTGCCGTCCTCGGGCTTGGCGCGGACCTTGATGACCAGGCAATCACCGTCGACCGCCATACCTTCGGTTCGCGCGCCGGGTGTAACGCGCAGGGCCAACCGTCCCTGATCGTCCACAAGCGCGCGAATCGCTTCGGCCGGCGGAAAATCAGTCCTGGGCCGCGCCATCGCTTGCCGCCGCAGCCACCGCGGCGGCATGGGCCTTCGCGTTCGCGACATAGTGCGCAGTGCCGATCCGCATCCCCATGATCGCCGCATCATCGAGCTCGCGCATGAACCGGGCCGGACGGCCGCCCCACAGTGTGCGCGGCTCGATCACCTTACCTTCGGTCAACATCGCTCCAGCGGCAAGCATGGCATCGCTGCCGATCCGCGCCTTGTTCATCACGATCGCGCCGAGCCCCACGAACCCGCGATCCTCAATCGTACAGCCGTGGACCATCGCCATGTGCCCGATCAGGACATCCTCACCGATCAGCAGCGGCGATCCATCGGGATCGCCCGGACGCGGCGGATCGCAGTGGAGCACCGAACCGTCCTGGATGTTGCTCCGCGCACCGATGCGGATGTGGAACACATCGGCGCGGATCACGCAGTTGTACCACACGCTTGCTTCCGGTCCGATCTCAACATCGCCGATGATCTGGCAGCCGGGCGCGACAAAGGCGGATGGGTGGATGCGCGGCGTCTTGCCATGGATCGGGATGATCGTGACGCCAGGACGCTGGGTGACGGACAAATTGCTCATGGCTTCACCTGTGGCTGCGGACCAGATTGCCCCAGCGGACATAGGGCAGGATCGAGGCATAGTCATCGGTCCAGACCCGCGGGGCCGGCGGCTGCAGCGGGCGCAGCTTGAGCGCCGGCTCAAGCTTGCCGATCTCCGCAATCCGCGCCGGATTGCGCGCGACAATCACCCATGACGAAGGCGTCATTAGTCCCTCACCGGGGTTGTCGTCGCGCACCGCCATTGTCAGCCCGCGACGCTTGGCAATCGCTGCCAGCACCGGCTCCAGCTCGATATAACGATTGGAGATATGGACCAGCAGCACCCCACGCGGATCGAGTGCTTGCTCGTAGACCGCGAAGGCCTCATCGGTCAGCAGGTGCAAGGGGATCGCATCGGAGCTGAAGGCATCGATCGCCAGCAAATCGAAACTGCCTGCGCGGTATCGGCCCAGTTCGATCCGGGCGTCGCCAATCACGGTCTGCGCCGTGGGCGCGCAATCGCGCATATAGGTGAAGGTGCCGTTTTCTGACAGCTTCAGCACCGCCGGATCGATTTCGAAGAACCGCCAGACTTCGCCGCGCTGGTAATAGCAAGCCAGCGTCCCGGTGCCGAGCCCGACCACCCCGATCCGCGCCTGCAACCCGAACAGCTCGCGCGCGCGGCCGAACACCATGCCCGCCCCCGAACCGGGGCCATAATAGGTCAGCGGTACTTTGCTGAGCTTGGGATCGAGCGATTGCTCG
>CAZVMC010000201.1:0-3093 GCA_964628635.1 uncultured Novosphingobium sp.
CTCGGCCTTCGCCGAGCAGATGCTGATCCACGAACACGCCTGCACCCGGATCGATCCGGAGATGCCGCTCGATCGGGCCTCGGTGATCGGCTGCGCGGTGACCACCGGGGCGGGGACAATCTTCAACGCCTGCAAGGTCACCCCCGGAGAGACAGTCGCGGTGGTCGGCTGCGGCGGGGTCGGCCTTGCTGCGGTCAATGCCGCCAAGATCGCCGGCGCGGGCAAGATCATCGCCGCCGATCCGATGCCGGAGAAGCGAGAACTGGCGATTAAGCTCGGCGCAACCCACACGGTCGATGCCCTGGCCGACGATGCTGCCGCGCAGATTGTCGAGCTGACCAAAGGCGGCGTCGACCACGCGGTCGAAGCTGTCGGCCGTCCGGCCTCTGGCGAACTCGCGGTCAAATCGCTGCGCCGCGGCGGTACGGCCACGATCCTTGGCATGATGCCGCTGAACCATTCGGTCGGGCTCAGCGCGATGGACCTGCTCTCGGGCAAGAAGCTGCAGGGCGCGATCATGGGGATGAACCACTTTCCGGTCGACATGCCGCGCCTCGTCGATTTCTACATGCGCGGGCTGCTCGATCTCGATACGATCATTGCCGAGCGCATTCCGCTCTCGGCGGTGAACGACGGATTCGAGAAGATGAAGAGCGGCGCTTCGGCGCGTTCGGTGATCGTGTTCGATCAATAGGGGGCAGCGATGAGCGAGCCAATCAACGCCGAACAAGCCTTTGTCGGCACCGTCGTCCCCGAGGGCGCGGATGCGCTGGACGAAACCAAGCTGGCGGCCTGGATGGAAGCGAATGTCCAAGGCTACCAAGGCCCGCTGACCCTCACCAAGTTCAAGGGCGGCCAATCGAACCCGACCTACAAGATCGCCGCCGCCAGCGGGAATTACGTGCTGCGGCGCAAGCCGTTCGGGCCGCTGCTGCCCAGTGCCCATGCGGTTGACCGCGAATACAAAGTGCAGGCGGGTCTCCACGGAACCGGCTTCCCGGTCGCGCGGCAATATGGGCTCTGCACCGATGAACGCGTGGTCGGATCGTGGTTCTACGTGATGGACATGGTCGATGGCCGGACGATCTGGGATGGATCGATGCCCAGCGATCCGCCGAATTACCGCCGTGATACCTATATGGCGATGATCGATACACTCGCCCAGCTGCACAACACCGATGTCGAAGCGGCAGGACTCAGCGACTTTGGCAAGCCGGGCAACTACTTCGGCCGCCAGGTCGAGCGCTGGACCAAGCAATACAAGCTCGCCGAGACCGAGCACATGCCCACGGTCGAGCGGCTGATCGAATGGCTACCGGCCACCCTGCCCGAGCAGACCCGCACCAGTGTCGTCCACGGCGATTACCGGATCGACAACATGATTTTCGCCAAGGACCGGCCAGAGGTGCTGGCGGTGCTCGACTGGGAGCTCTCAACCCTCGGCGATCCGCTGGCCGATTTCACCTATGTGGCGATGGCTTGGGTGACCGAGAATGGCGGGCGCAGCGGAGTGCAGGATCTCGATCGCAAGGCGCTGGGCATTCCGGAGCTGGACGAAGTGGTCGCGCGATATTGCACCGCGACTGGGCGCGAGAGCGTGCCGGACATGAACTGGTATTTCGCCTATAACTTCTTCCGGCTGACCGGGATCATCCAGGGAATCAAGAAGCGGGTAATCGACGGAACTGCTTCAAGCGCCCATGCCAAAGCGATGAGCGAGCGGGTTCAGCCGCTGGCCGACCGGGCCTGGGAGTTTGCGCAAGCGGCGGGGGCCTGACGCACCAAACGAACACTGACCCGTCACCCCATGCTTGACTTGGGGCTAGGCTTGTTGCCGTAAATTCTGCGCCGCGAAAAGAAGCCAAACCCCGTGTCAAGCACGGGGTGACGGGTTTGGTTGGGGTTGTCCAAGTAGCTCTCAACCTCTAGGCGCTCGCGAGAAATCTCCCGGAGCCAGCACATGACCGACCTTTCCGCCGCCATCGAAGCCGCATGGGAGCGCCGCGACACCGTAACTCCGGCCAGCTCGGATGTCCGCACCGTCGTCGATGCTGCACTCGAGCTGCTTGATAGTGGCCAGGCCCGCGTCGCCGAGCCGGACGGGAACGGCGGCTGGCGGGTCAACCAATGGCTGAAGCAGGCGGTTCTGTTGAGCTTCCGCCTCAATGATAACGCGGTGATGGATTACGGCTCAGCCGGCGCGCCATCATTCGACAAGGTCCCGCTCAAATTCACCGGCTGGGATGCGGACCGCTTCCGCGCCGCCGCGATCCGCGCGGTGCCCGGGGCGATCGTTCGGCGTGGTGCCCACATTGGGCGCAATGTCGTCCTGATGCCGAGCTTTGTGAACCTCGGCGCGCATGTTGGCGACGGGACGATGATCGACACCTGGGCCTCGGTCGGAAGCTGCGCGCAGGTTGGCAAGCATTGCCACATCTCCGCTGGCGCAGGGATTGGCGGTGTGCTCGAGCCGCTCCAGGCCAACCCGACCATCATCGGCGACAACTGCTTTATCGGCGCGCGCTCCGAGATCGTCGAAGGCGTAGTGGTCGGCGAAGGCTGCGTGGTCGCCATGGGCGTGTTTATCACCGCGACCAGCAAGATCGTGAATCGCCAGACCGGTGAAGTCCTGACCGGCCATATCCCGCCCTATTCGGTGGTGGTCCCCGGCGCGATGCCCGGCAAGCCGCTCGCCGATGGCTCGCCCGGCCCAAGCCTTGCCTGCGCGGTGATCATCAAGACAGTCGACGCCCAGACTCGCGCCAAGACCGCGCTGAACGATCTGCTGCGCGACTGATCGGCGCGCGCAGTGGACACCAACCTGCTGGGCCAGTTCGCGGTTTCCACCGCGATGGTCGTGCTGTGCGTGGTGATCCATGGCTTCGGCCTGTTCAGCCTCAACCGCGCGGTGCGCACCGAAGCTGCGGTTGAGCGGATCAAGCACCTCAAACCGCTCTCGCCGCGCGGAGTCGCCGCCACGCTGGGCGTGGTGATCGCGATGCTGGCGCTGCATGGGATCGAAATCTGGTTGTTTGCCCTCGTCTATCTCGCCCTCGGCGCGGTGCCGGAACTGGAGGCAGCGCTCTATTTCTC
>CAZVMC010000202.1:0-2902 GCA_964628635.1 uncultured Novosphingobium sp.
ATCAGCACGAACCAGTTCTCATCCTCACCGCCGGCGAAGTTCTGGACCATGCGGACATTGTCGAGGCTGAGCGGGGCAGTCTTGTCGACCCGCGCCCAATTATCGAGGACATAGCCCGAATAGGGTAGCAACGGGGCCTGGCCGAGCCGCTCGGCAATCGCCACCATCGGCTTGGCGAGGTTCGCCGGCAGGTGGGCAGGGGGCTCTGCCTGTCCCCAGACATAGGCCTGGACCAGAAACGAGTAGCGGACCATCGCGACGCGAACTTGCTCCTCTGGCGCGTCCTTGGTCCATGCTTCCAACTGTGGATCGGGTAGGCGCTCAAGCCAGCGCCGAACCTGCCCGCTGGTGATCAGGCCGGAGAGCTTTTCGGCCGCTTCGACAATCGGGGCGAACTGGTTGGGGAGGGCGATTTCGTCGATTTCGAAATGCGCGAGGAAGCCCCGCTCGCGCGACAGGCCATAGTCAGAAAGGTGCATGGGATTACCATTGGCGGGGCGCGGGTTCGGCCGCCCCTGATGGTTTCAGTTGATACCAAAGCCAAACGCAAGGTCAACTTTGGGCGAGCGGCTTAAACGGTACAATCTGTTGAAATGTTTTGAGCGGCGGCGAACCAACCACTGGCTTGCCCCGCATAGCCAGAAAAGCGTGGGCAACAATCTCTGCCTGCTGCTCAATCCCGTATCGTTCCAGCTTCCAGCCTGGCACGATCGAGTAAGCATAGCGGCGCGAGAATGGACGGCGCAGCGGCAGGTACCAACGGCCCTTGGTCTGGGTCTGCCAGACGTGAGTCATTTCATGGATGAAATGCGCCTGCCGGTCGAGCGAGGCCTGCGAGAAATCATCGCAATAGCCGTCGGAGTCCGGATGAAAATGCAAATGGCCGAGCGGAGCCATGGTCACCGACCGGGGCTGGAACGGAAACCAGCGTCGCCGCCGGATGCGGACCGGCTCACAATCGATCGCCGCGCCAAAGACCGAGCGGACCAGCGCGATCTCGCCAGCCGTCAAAGCGCGTTCACCCCCGGCTGGGCAGGTAGACTGCCCGCTCAGTGCTCGCCCCCATGGTCCATCGCATGATCGGCACCGCCCGCGGGCTCGATCTTGAGCGGCAACGAGGCCTTGTCTCCGTCCGAGAAGGTGACAGTCAATTCGCTGCTGCCACCCACCGCCAAAGTGCCATCCAGATCGAAAGCCATGACATGCAGACCACCGGGTTCAAACTTGAGCGTGCTGCCACCTTCGACCTGCAACAGGTCAACCTTGCTCATCGCGCCATCTTGCGTCTGGTGCATTTCGGCCTTGCCCGCACCCTTGACGGCGACCGCCGCGATCGACGCATTGCCAGAGGCGTTGGCGTTGGCAATCGTGAAGTAAACTGCCCCTGGATTGCCCTTGACCGCCGGGAGCGTCAGCCGCCCTTCGCTCAGTGTAATGCCGGGCTTGGCCTCTACTTTAGCTGGCGCAGCCGGTGCGGCTTCTTGCTTGCAGGCCGTCAGCGCTGTGAGGGAGAGGGCGGCCAAGATTGCTAGGGTACGCATGTTGGATCGCTTTCGAATTACCGGTTTCGCTCACCGACGGGTTAGCGGCGGTCGGCGGCAAAACATAGCTGGCAATTTGCCGCGTGGATGATTTTGTTGTCGCAAGGCAGTCTGCTAGGTCGCCGCGATGGTTCTTGGTGATGTTCCTGCGCGAATAGTCTGGCAAGGCCGCAATCCCGTGGTGGAGCTGCGGCGGATCGAAACTGCGGCTTTGCAGCGCGCGTTCTGGGACGAAGTCTGGGCCGATGCCCCAGTCAGCGGAATTGTTCCGCTGGATCAGTTGCCCGAGCCAGCAGGCCAAAGTGCTCTGCGCGGCGGCATTTTCCACACCTATCGCTGCGGCTCCACGCTGCTGTGCCGCCAGCTCTCAGCAATTGCTGGAGTCTACGCCATCGCGGAGCCATCGTTCCTCAGTCAGCTCGTGCTTGGACAAGAGCAAAGTCCTGCCGAACTGAGCTCCCGTCTGCACAAAGTCACCGCGCTACTCGCGCAAGGGCTTGGCAAGGACGGAGAGTGCATCGTGGTAAAGTGGCCCGGCCTGCTAGGTTCGCGAGCCGACATGCTGGCCAAGGCGCTGCCCGAAGTCCCCACCCTGTTTCTCTACCGCGATCCGCTCGAAGTTCTCGCCTCGATCGAGCAACGACCGCTCGGCAACATGGATGGTGCAGCGCTGGCCGCAGGTGCAGAAGAGTCTGCCAATGGGGCGCAGCACAGCGATGCCGCCAAAGCGGCCAGTGTGATCGCAGTGCTTTGTCGGCAAGTCGCCGAAATCGCGTCGATTGCTCGTTGCGATTATCGCGATCTCGATCCAGCGCGGATTGCGACCTTTCTTGGATTGGAACCGACCAAGGAAGACCTTGCCGCGATGGCGACTGCTGGCGGATGGTATTCAAAGGCTGCACCCGGAGCAGCTCGCTTTGCGGATGATTCGGCCCAGAAGCGGGCACAGGCCAGTGCCGAGGTTCGACAGCTGGCTGCGGAAGTGCTTGCCCCAGCCCTTGAAGTGGCGTGCCGAAACCTCCGCGCGTTGTAGTCAAAAGCGAACTTGCCCCGCGGCACTTGTCCCCAAGCCGAGCGCACCTATATCGCCCCCGTAACCGAATGAGCCGCCCAGCTGCTTTGCCGCTTCCCGGGAAGCAAAGGCGCGGTGTCACACTTGAATGAAGGATGGGGTAATCAATGGCTAAAGTTATCGGGATCGACCTTGGCACCACCAACAGCTGCGTGTCCGTGATGGACGGCGGCAAGCCGAAGGTGATCGAAAATGCCGAAGGCGCGCGCACCACGCCCTCGATCGTTGCTTTCACCAAGGATGGTGAGCGGCTGATCGGGCAGCCTGCCAAGCGTCAGGCCGTGACCAA
>CAZVMC010000203.1:0-2898 GCA_964628635.1 uncultured Novosphingobium sp.
GCACTCTGGCATCCAACCAGTCGCTGGTAGGTGTCGGGCCGACTGGCACAGGGCCGGGCTCGGGCATGTCCCACACCAGCAGGCCGAACCCCGCAGGCGGCGGCGCCTACACGGCACAGGCTTGGATCAAGGGCGATTCGGGGGTGTGGAAGTTCATGGTCTGGAGCGTTTCGGGAGCGACCAGTCCGGAAGCGGCGAGTACAGCCGCGCTGGCGGAATGCAAGCGGGATAGCCAGCTGGAGTGTGAGGTGTTTTCAGAAACCCACGACACCAAAGTGGCGCTGTATTTCGATGATGACCATTCGATCCGTGTCGGTCGGGTTCGGTATGAGGTCGATCCGGCTCCGCTGATCAGGCAGAAATGCAAGTCTGAGAAGACAACTTGCACCATCGTCCGGATCATCGATTCCCGAGCGCCGCTGATCGAACGGATTGAGGTGCGGTAAACCAACGAACTCGATGGCGGAGAACGCCGCGGCGAAACGAAATGAGGTCGAACCGGTACTGTTCGCCATTGCGGCTCCTCGGATTCATTCCGCTAAACCCGATCCCATCGCCTCAAGCGGATCGACCGGTGCGCCGCCCCTTGTGAGCTCCACGTCACCAACCACCTTCCCGGCCTGGTCAACCCCAAAGGCGAGCCGGTCACAGGGCCGCTCCAACCTCTGCCGCGGTCGATGACCGATAGATTTTGCCGGCATCCGCATTGTGACGCACAAGATCGGCCAGCATTGCATCGAGTTTTTTTCGATCCAGCCAGCGACCGCCCAGCATAACGCCTGCGATCCTGCGGGTGTTCCCAATCGCAATCAGTGGGTTTGCATCGAGCAATACAAGGTCGGCGCGCTTGCCCACTTCGATCGTTCCGCGATCGCCAATCACACCCATCCATGTTGCAGGAACCCGGGTGGCCGCCGCCAATGCTTCTTCGTTGTTGAGGCCGGCGTCCACGAGCATTTCCAGCTCATCATGAAGCGAAAATCCCGGGACGACACCTGGATTGAGTGCATCGGTTCCCGCGACAACCGGCACGCCCGCTGCCTTGAAAGCGCGCACCAGATGGCGATGAAACTCCACCATCCGCTCAAAATATGCGATATATTTGGGCGAGTTCATCTTGATGTAGCTGTTGTGATCGATCCACTGGCTGCGAACAACCGGATGGAGATATTTGAGTGTGGGCAAGGCCTTCAGCTCGTCGAGCGAACGCACCTGGCTCGAAATCCAGCGCATCGTTGTGAGTGTTCCGGTCAGCGCGGTGCCGTTTGCCTTGGCCAATTGCGCAAAGCGGACCGCATCGGCATCTTCGAATTTGGGCGAGTGTTTTGAAAACTCCTCGGCATGCGCAACCATCCCAAAGCCCGGAACAAAGGCTTTCTCAAGCTGCCCTTCAAAGGCGTCCGGGATATGGCCAAGCACTTTCATGCCCTGCAGCCGCGCTTCATCGTTTATGGCCACAAACGTATCGACATCCAGCCGCCAGTACAGCTTGATAAACCCATAGCCTTCGGCCTTTGCATCGCGCACCGCTTGGCGGCCGTCAGCGGGTGTGACGGCTACCCTGCCATCGGGCCGTTTGCCGTCGATCAGCGCTGCCAGGCCCATATGCGGTCCAATGACTTTGCCGTGCTCAACCTCGTTGCGCCGCCCGATAGCAACCGCGTTCGCGTCCATATTCATGATCTGGGTGACGCCATTTGCGACATAGGGCGTCATGATATCTTGCGTATCGATCACCAGTCGCGGCGGCTCATTGCGAGGCGTCTCATAGTCAGGCAGATAATCGTCCGATGGCAGGTGGACATGCATGTCCATCAGGCCGGGAATCAGCCACTTTCCTCTCCCATTGATCCGGATTGCGCCGCGAGGAACCGGGCCCTGCAGCGAAACGATCCTTCCTTGGCTGACGACCACATTGGTATCGTGCAAGACCGCGCCATTCTCGGTCATGGGTATGACGTTCACATGTTCAATGACAATGGCCGGCGGCTGCAGCGGTGTCTTGGCATAAGTGCCTGGATTCAGGGTCGAAATGAGGGCTATCGCGGCCACGATTGCACGGGTCAGTCTCATGGGCTCTCCTCCGGCAGAGAAGTATTGTGAAATGGGATGGGCATCGGCGGCATGGTCTCGGCCGCGCGCCGGAAGCGGTCTTTGTAGGGCACCAGGTTCAAGGCATCGATCGCCTCAAGCATGACGGTCGAGATGGGGGTGGATAGATCCGCATCGATCCCCATCGTCACCGCAATCGCAACATCCCAGTGCCATTGCAGTGCCGGAATCATCGCTTCGGTCTTAGAAGTGATCCTGACAATCCGTTCGCGGGCATCGCGACCCTTTTGCAGCTCGACGAGGCCCTTTTTTTCCATCTGCGCGACAGTCTGGCTTACGGCCCCATGGGTAATGCCGATGACGTTGGAAAGCGCCCTGATCGAGGCAGGCCCGTGACTCATCAGTGCGCGCAAAACAGGGGTAAAGCGCGGCCGCCAATCGAGGCCCGTAGCCAAATAGGCGGCTTCGAGGTCGCGATCGATTTGATCGATGTAATGACGGATGAGGGTGCCAAGGCTTTTGACGCGCGGAGACATCCCAACAATATAATAGCGCTATTATATTTGAGCAAGTGATTTTGGATTCTTGCCGTGCCTGGGGGGAGTTAGTCTCGCGAAGCGCTGCAAGATCGGGCGTTTCGAAAAGCCCAAAGTATGCGGCACCCCGGCCGGACCTCCCGGGGTGTTTAGCGGGAGGCTCAGCCGCGCAATGCTTCCCATTCCAGGAGGAACTAACGCCCCACCGCCTCCAACGGATTGACCGGCACGCCGTCCTTGCGCAGCTCCACCGTCACCACCGGTCGTCCCGGGCCGGTCAGTCCCAAGGGCGAGCCGCCGACCAGTCGGT
>CAZVMC010000204.1:0-2887 GCA_964628635.1 uncultured Novosphingobium sp.
GCCGGTAGCCTGATCGTGCGCGTGGCCCCGCCGGGTCAGAACTTCTGGCTGATCTATCCTTTGCTGCTGCTGGCCTGCGGCGTTGCCTTTGCCGCGGTCATGCCGTGGTGGCGCAGGTTGGACGATGTCCAGAAATCCGGGCAGCTCAACAGTTGGTACTGGGGCGGCCAGATCGGCGGAGTGATCGTACTCATGGCGCTGGTTGCTGCAACCGGCACGCGCAGCGATTTCTCGCGCGGCGGATTGGCGGTGTTTCTGGGTGAAGCGGTCTGCTTTGGCCTGTTCTGGCTGGCGTGGCGGTTCCGCAGCCGCGGATCGAACGAATGAGCAACCGTTTGCGCGAGCTTCGCAGGGCGCGGGGCCTGAGCCAGGCGGAACTGGCCGAAGCGCTTGAGGTTTCTCGGCAATCGATCATCGCCATCGAAGCCGCCAAGTACGATCCTTCGCTGCCGATGGCTTTTCGCTTGGCCGCCTTTTTCGACGTGCCCTTCGAAGCGCTTTTTCCAAACCCCTATCGGTGAGCTGATGGGGCTTACTTCTTGAGCAATCCCGCAAACGGATTATTCGCGCTCCCCTCCAGCAGACCCGCCGCGCGGCGGGCCTCCTCGGCACCGGGTCCTTCGAGATAGGGATCGATCGCCAGCGCGAGAGTTTGTGCGACAGCCTCGCCCAGATCGAAGGCAGTGCCGTGGAACTCGATTTCGTCCAGATCGTCGGCGGTCAGCTCGAGCTCTTCGGCAGTGGCGGCGGGCGCGGGGGTGAAACGAAGCGAGAGCGGCTCGTCGATTGCCACTGCCAGATCTTCGCCCGATACAGCGCAGCTTTGCACCACATTGGCAGTCACGCGGCCATTGGCAGCTACGTCCTGTCCATGCGGGTTGAGCATGATCGCAGCGGTCAGGCTCTCGATCGCTACCAGTCCAAACCGCCGGGCGAGCGCGGTGCACTCCTCAGCCGAAGCGGTCAGCACTACCGGATCGTTGCCGATTTCGCGCAGGTCGATCATGCGGGTAAACTCGCTCATCGAGTGATTTCTCCCGCGAGCAACTGCGGACCTGTCAGCCGGTCCAGTTGACCCGCCAGCACCCGCAGTTCCGCCGCCACCAGCGCCGGATCGCCGCCTTCGATCAGGCTGACATTGCGCCGCACCGCCTCAACCAGCGCCGCCGGGTCTGCCGCGCCGAACGCTTCGCGATAAGCCCCGATCCGGCCCGAAAGCGCGCCTACCAGCTTGCCCATCTGCTTGCCCAGCGTCGGATCGCCGATCCCGCGCTGGCGCAGTTGGCCCTCGATATCGGCGACGAACAGCTGCGTCAGCCCGGCCGAGGGGCCGATCAGCTCGGCCTCGCGCTCCATTCGTAGCATCACCAGAGCGGTGACCATGGTCAGGGCATCGAAGCGCCCGGAATCGGTGTCCGCCACTCCACCGTTGGCGTACCAGCCGGGTTCGCGCGCCAGTTCGACGATCCGCGCCCACAGCGGGCGCAGCTGCGCCAGTCGGTCGGGCCGTGGAGCGAACAGACGGGAAAGCCAATTGGTCAGTGTCATCGGTTCAAGGTCATTCAGCCGGGATTAAACGCGCGCCCGCCAACCGCTGCCATTGCGATGTGCGGCAAGGGGGCTTAAGGCTCGCGCCGATACAGGATAGGCGGCGCGGCTGGCAATGGCTGCGTGCAGCACAAGTTTGGAGCAAGGCAACGATGCAGGCCAAGGGATCGATCAAGCGCGCGGTGCTGCTGGGGGCAGGCCTTGCCTTGCTGGGCGCATGCTCCTCGATCAAGGACCACCGCGGTTATCTGGTCGATCCGATGCTGCTCGATTCGATTCAGCCCGGGGTGGACAACCAGCTTTCGGTTGAGCGCACGCTCGGCCGCCCCAGCTTCACCAGCCAGTTTGGTGAGCCGATCTGGTATTACGTCTCGATCAATACCAAGCAGGCCGCTTTCACGCGCCCCCGCGCGGATGATCAGCTGGTGCTGAAAGTGAAGTTCGATGCGCGCGGCAACGTGACCGGGATCGAGCGGACGGGCATGGAAAAGGTGGTCCGGCTCAACCCCGATGGCGACAAGACCCCGACGCTGGGCCGCGAGCGGACCTTCCTGGAAGATCTGTTCGGCAATATCGGCACCGTGGGTGCGCCGGGTGCACCGCCGGCCGGCGGCGGGAACTGAGTTCGGCTTGAACCCGCCGGGAATAGTCCCATATCCCGGATCATGAACGACCAATCCTCCAGCCACGGTCTCATCCAGTGGCACGGCACCACCATCATCGGCGTCAAGAAAAACGGCAAGACTGTCATCGCGGGCGATGGCCAGGTTTCGATGGGCAACACGGTGATGAAGCCCAACGCCAGGAAGGTGCGCCGCCTTGGCGATGGCTCGGTGATCGCCGGGTTCGCCGGGGCGACTGCCGATGCTTTCACCCTGTTCGAACGGCTTGAGAAGAAGCTTGAGCAGCATCGCGGCCAGCTGATGCGCGCGGCGGTGGATCTGGCGAAGGACTGGCGCACCGACAAGTACCTGCGCAACCTTGAAGCGCTGATGATCGTGGCCGACAAGGACGTGCTGCTGATCCTCACCGGCAATGGCGACGTGCTTGAGCCTGAAGAGGGGATCGCGGCGATCGGCTCGGGCGGGAACTATGCCCTCTCCGCCGCGAAGGCTCTGGTCGACTACGAAAGCGACCCCGAAAAGATCGCCCGGCGGGCAATGGCGGTCGCGGCAGAAGTCTGCGTGTTCACCAACGACCGGGTAACGGTGGAAACCGTCTAATTCCCCTCCCGCTTGCGGGAGGGGTTAGGGGAGGGCCTGTTGTGCCGATCCTCCACAAGCCCTCCCCCAACCCCTCCCGCAAGCGGGAGGGGAGAAGGAACATCGAATGCTAGATA
>CAZVMC010000205.1:0-2873 GCA_964628635.1 uncultured Novosphingobium sp.
TCTGCCGCTCGACCGTCTTCAGTGCCTGATCGAATGCCTCTGCCGGTGCGGGCGCTGCTTGGGCCGGGGCCGAGACAACCAGTCCGAACAACAAAGCCGCAGCAAAACGCATCGAGGACCCTTTCAAGCAAATTTAAAACTGGGAAATCCTAGGGTCTATCGCCATTTGCTGTCAACGCGGAGCAGCCTCGTCGGCGAACCGCACAGAGACTGTCGCGTCGCGATGGCCGGCCGCAGTAATCGGCGCGGTGAGGTTTTGCGCGACTGCAACGCGCGCCGCCTCGCGCGCCAGATCGAGCAGCGCCGGGTTGGCGGCCTGTTGCACGGCCTGTTGTTCGGCCAGCTTGGTGTTGTCGCGAGTCAGCTTGGCCTGGGCCGGGCCGGTGATCCACACCCCCTCGCGCAGGTAAAGCGCGTGGGCCTCATCCAGATTGGGGCGCGAAATTGTGAGCGGTGGCAGCGTGACGGTTAGGGTCTGCTTTGCTTCGTCCCAGACCAGCGACTGCGCGGTGACTTTGGCGAAATCGACCGCATAGTCGACCCGCGCCGGGATCACCGCGATCTGGCGGCTCTTGAGAAGGCCAAAGCCTCGCTCGTCATCGCTGGAGACGACCGGGGCAAGCTGGGCGGAAAAGACCGTCAGCTTGTTCTGCTTTTCGAAGGCGGCGAGGCTGGTGGCGAGCGGGTCGCCATACGCGGATGGGCCATAGGCCTTCCACAAGGCCCAGGTCGCCAGCGCCAAAGCGGCAGCGAACAGGTACCACGGCAGCGCGAACTGGCGCGCGATCGCCCGCGCGTTCTGCCGCTCGGTTTCGCTTATGCTGCGGTTCGCCATTGCTCGCCCTCCGCGCGCACCCGCCCCTGCCGTTCCAGATCGACCAGATGAGCCAGCACCGACCGCCCGGCCGCGCCGTGCAGCCGCGGGTCGAGGCCCTTGTACATCGCGGCGACAAAGTCCGGAATGGTCTGCGGAGCCTCAGCCAGCAGCCTGACGATCTGCGCTTCGCGGCTGCGGCGATGGCCCAGCATGCCGCGCACCAGTTGGCGCGGCTTGGTCACCGCCGGGCCGTGCGCGGGGTAATAAACTGTGTCTTCCCGGTCATGCAGCTTTTGCAGGCTCGCCATATAGGCCGCCATATCGCCATCGGGCGGCGAAACGACTGAGGTTGACCAGGCCATCACATGATCGCCGGTAAACAGCGCGCCGCTCTCCACCAGCGAATAGCACAGGTGGTTGCTGGTATGGCCGGGAGTGGCGACGGCGGCGATGGTCCAGCCGGGGCCGGTGATCGTCTCGCCATCGGTCAGCACCCGGTCGGGCGCGTAGGACTGATCGAAAGCGCTGTCGGCGCGGGGGCCGTCGTCGGCCAACACCAGCGGCGCGCAGCCGATGATCGGCGCGCCGGTGACCGCCTTCAATGGGGCGGCGGCGGGGGAGTGATCGCGGTGGGTGTGGGTGCAAAGGATCGCCCCGATCTTCGCGCTGCCCACCGCCGCCAGAATCGCCTCGACATGCCCGCGCCCGTTGGTGTCCGCGCCTTTGAAAGGCGAGGGATCGGCGGCATCGCCCGCGTCCGCCGGCCCCGGATCGATCACTGCCACTTCGTCGCCTGCACCCACGATGTAAGTCTGGGTGCCAGTGAAGGTGTAGTGCGAGGCATTGGGCGCCAGCACGCGGCGCACCAGCGGTTCGCATTGCTCAGACAGGCCAGTCGGCCATGGTTTGGCAGGGATGTCCATCGCTGGAGATATGGGGCGGAGCATAGGCTAAGTCGAGAGGTATGCCGCTGCTTGCGCAAGCGAGAAGGATATGTGAGGTTGATTTGCCCTGATAGTAGCGATCTCAGTTGGGAGTGCATTGTTGCTAAATGCGTTCAGATTTTTGGCCAGTTTGTTCGGTTTTGGTCTGATACTTTTGGCCAGCCAAATTGGCGCGAGTGAGACACCGCACGAGTGTTCTGGCCGGTCGATTTCAGGCGTTGGGACCGTGATCTTTCCCAAACCGCCATTCATTCAACGACCGGCAACCCGTCATTGGATTTCCATCTCCGTTGACGGAAAAATAAAATTCAACGGGACGCTCGTCGATCAGCGCGAGTTGCGGAATATTCTCGGTCGCATTCCCAACGACAAAGACACCGAGACACTTGTGGAGCCATCATCGTTGGCTCCTTTTTCAGCTGTAGTTTCGGTCGTCGAAGCTTTCAACTACGCTGCCAACTGCAGATTCGGTTTGGTTGGTAATGAGCAGCATAGCGAAGTTTTTGGACGAGATGCGATGACGGAAGCGTTTGTTTCTCCAGATTTTCCAAAATTTGCGCGAGTCGAAGACCTTGTGATTGCGGTTCAGTTTGTACCGGAGCCGCCAGTGACCCAGTCGGCACGCGCTCGATCAAAGCCAAAACCTTCTGGTTGCCATGTTTTTTTGCATAACCGAGTGCAAATGGATTCTGACGAAATGCGTTATCAGGCTTTTCGTCGACTCGACATGTATATCAAACTCCATTGGTCCAGTGTGCCGGATTCGGAAGAAACTCGAACGCCTCCCACAAGCTTAACTACGGCAATCATTCAGGCCAAATCGGAAACGCCTTGGAAATGTGTTGCTGGAGCGATCTACAACGTACAGGTTTCAGGCTATTCGAATTCCGATCTGGTCGTTCTACCCTAGTCCTCATCAGGCTTCGTTCAGCTTACCTAACCCGAAGCTACTTGCCCCAGCCGCTCCCTTAGCCGCTCCAGCGCTCCCGGCGGGGCGGGATCGCGATCGCGCCAGCCGGCATCAAGCCGCATCAGCCGGGCGTGGAAGCGTTCGGTTGCGCCGATCAGTTCGCGGGTTTGTGCGTCAAGCAGCGCCAGCCGGTCGGGATCGG
>CAZVMC010000206.1:0-2858 GCA_964628635.1 uncultured Novosphingobium sp.
TCAGCCAGAGCCATTCTACTCGGCAGGTTGACTTTCGCTGCGCGAGCGCGCTCTATAATTTAGACCATGCTGTCGCAGAAAACCCGCTACTCGATCCGCGCATTGCAGCACCTCGCCGACGAATACCGGCAGGGTCCGGTGCGGCTCGATGCGATTGCTGAGGCGCAGAATATTCCGCGCAAGTTCTTGACCGTGATCCTCAGCGAGATGGTGCGCGAAGGGCTGGTCAATTCGACCCGGGGCAGGGACGGGGGGTATGAACTGGCGTTGCCCCCGGTCGACATCCGCTATGGCGACATCATCCGCCTGACACGCGGCAGCCTTGCGCTGGTCCCTTGCGCAGCACGCAACGCGCATGAGCATTGCAACAACTGCCTGCCCGAAGCCGAATGCCGCCTGCGCGGACTGATGCTGACCCTGCGCGACGAGATGGCGGCGATGCTCGACAAAGTCAGCCTAGCCGATCCGATCAAGCTGGAACCGCCGTTCGCGGATGTGGAGCCGGTGCAATAGCAGGCTTGCCCACCGCGTCTTCGATCGCGGCGATGAACTGGTCGGTCGCCTTGTCCCAGCTGAACTGCGCGCCATAAACGGCGGCGCCCAGCGGATCGAGGGCCAGGGCCCGGCGGATCGCCCAGCCGAGATCCTCGTCCAGCGCGCCGATCGTCATCGGCAAGTCACCGCTTGGTCCGCGCCCGTCCGGTCCGATGATATCGAGCGGTCCGGCGACCGGGTAGGCCGCCACGGGCAGGCCGCAAGCCAGCGCCTCGATCAGCACCAGCCCGAAAGTATCGGTTCTGCTCGGAAAGACAAAGACGTCGGCCGAGCAATAGGCACGGGCGAGTTGCTCACCGCCGAGCGCGCCAAGGAAGCGCACCTCAGGATAACGCGCCTTGAGCTCAGCCAGCATCGGGCCGTCGCCAACCACGACCTTTTGTCCGGGCACTTTGGTGTCGAGAAATTCCGGCAGGTTCTTTTCCGCCGCAACCCGGCCGACGTAGAGCAACACCGGGCCAACCGCGCCGCGCAGCTCGGGCAGTGCGGAGTGGCCTGGGCGAAACAGCTCGCGATCGATGCCGCGTGACCACAGCCGGGTCTGCGGCAGCCCGCGCGATTCCAACTCGGCGCACAGCGTCGGGGTGGAGGCGAGGATCGCGCGCGAAGGTTGGTGAAACCGGCGGATCAGCGGCCAGAACCGCTCTGGGCTGATCCCGGTGCGGACCGAGGCATAGTCGGGAAAGCGCGTGTGAAAGGCCGTGGTGAACGGAACCCCACGCGCCTTGCACCAGGCCCGCGCCGACCAGCCAATCGGGCCCTCGGTGGCAATATGGACGATGTCCGGCGCGAAGGCGGTCAGCGACTTGCGCGTGCCGAACCGCGGGGCCAGCGCCAGCCGGATTTCGCCGTAGCCAGGCATAGGCATGGTGTGGAACTGGCTGGGAGTGATCAGTTCCACCTCATAGCCGCGCTCGATCAGGTTGTTGACCGTCATGGCCAGCGAACGGACGACCCCGTTGACTTGCGGGTGCCAGGCGTCGGTGCAGATCGCGATTCTCATGCCGGTTCCTTCTCTTTGCTTTGCTTGCTTGATGGGGTGGGAACGAAGGTCGATCCGCTGGCGCGCATTTCCGCGGCCCAGTCGAGGATCGCCATTGCGCCGTCCCTGGCTTCGACCAAGGCGGTGCAGCTTTCGACCCAATCGCCGTCGTTGTAATAAGTGATCGCACCAATCTGGCGGATTTCGGCGCAATGGATGTGGCCGCAGACCACTCCATCGACTCCGCGCTCGCTGGCCGCGCGGGCGACGGCTTCCTCGAACTCGCCCACATAAGCTACGGCGTTCTTCACGCGCTTCTTGAGGTAGGACGAGAGCGACCAGTACGGCAGCTTGAGCCGGCGGCGCACGCGGTTGAGCACCACATTGGCGCGCAGCAGCAGCCCGTAGGCCTGGTCCCCGAGGAAGGCGAGCCACTTGTGGTAGAGCACCACCACATCGAAAGCATCGCCGTGGGTGATCAGCAAACGCCGGCCGTCGGCGGTTTGGTGGATCGCCTCGTTGGCGATTTCCACCCCGCCGAAGCTCATCCCGGCATAGGGGCGCAACATCTCGTCATGATTGCCCGCGATGAGCACCACGCGGGTGCCACGATGCGCCAGCTTGAGCAGCCGGCGGACTACCTCGTTGTGGGCATCGGGCCAGTACCAGCCCTTCTTGAGCCGCCAGCCATCGACAATGTCGCCCACCAGATAGAGCGCTTCGCATTCGATCGAATGGAGGAAATCGAGCAGCATCGCCGCGTTGCAGCCGCGCGTGCCAAGGTGGATGTCGCTGATCCAGACCGTGCGAAACCTGCGCTTGGGCCGGAACCCACGCGGTTCAGGATGGCTGAGCCATTCGGGGAGCTGGTTGTTGCGCGTCGTCATGGGCCTATTCCCGAAGCAAGGTTCGACAAGACCGAAATCGCAGCTTCAGGTTTCGGTTCTGTGGCACTGTTGCAGTCTTGTGACGGCCGGTTGGTCGACCGCGCTGAAAAGTGCGGGCCCCGGCGTGACTCGTGTTCAAACCGGCGCTAGAACACGTTTTGTTCTGAGCGACTTTGGGCGAACATGCTGACCCGGCTATCCATCCGCAATATCGTGCTGATCGAAGCGCTCGACCTTGACTTTGCGGCGGGGTTGGGAGTGCTGACCGGCGAAACCGGGGCGGGCAAGTCGATTTTGCTCGATGCGCTGGGGCTGGTGCTGGGCAATCGTGCAGAGGCGAACCTGATCCGCAGCGGTGCAGAGCAGGCCAGCGTTACCGCCAGCTTTGAATTTGACCGGCTCCCGGGCGGGGTGCGCGCCGTGCTGGGCGAGGC
>CAZVMC010000207.1:0-2849 GCA_964628635.1 uncultured Novosphingobium sp.
GAAATGGGCAATGTCGTCGCAATCGGTATCATAGAGGTTCCAGCTAACCATTCAGGGAGTTCGTAAATGCGCGTTTATGCAACAATCTTGGTCGCTGGAGTCGCGCTGTCATCGGCGGTTGCGATCAGCCAGAGTGCCCCGACAGCGACAACGCCCGCCGCGGAGATCGCCAAAGGCAAAAGGCTCTATATCCGTTGCGCTGCTTGCCATGCGGTCTCACCGACCCCTCAAGCGAAGGTTGGCCCCCACCTTAAGGGGATTGTCGGACGGAAATCGGCTGCGGTTGCAGGCTTCAATTATTCACCCGCCATGCGGCGCGCAAACATCGTCTGGAACGATGCCACTCTCGACCGCTGGCTGCTGCGGCCGCAAGCGGTGGTGCCAGGAACAACAATGGCCTTTGCCGGTATGCCGAATGCTGCTGATCGCCGCGCGCTGATCGCCTATCTGCGCCGGCCAAACTGAGCCGCAGCGTGGGCTCTTCCCGGCCAGCCAGTGGTCTCTGCGGCCTGATCGCGCTTGCACTGGTTTGGCAGCTTCTCGCCGCACCGGTGACGGCGCTGGCGAAGGCTGACGCTGCCGGCGAACCATCACAGATCATCGACAGCCGTTCCCGGACACCGGCCGCCAACCCCATTTTGGGCGATGGCGGCACCGGTCCCTTCTATCAATGGGACGCGCCGATACCGGATGGGCCGCCACAGATCATCCGGGTGGAGGCATTTGCTCCCAAGCATGCGCTCGCCGCAGCGGCAACAAGCGAACGTATTCTCTATTCCAGCCGTGGCGGACCCGACGGCAAGCAGCCGATCATTGTTTCAGGCGGCGTCTATTTGCCCAAGGGGAAAGTCCCCGACGGCGGTTGGCCGATCATCGCCTGGGCGCATGGAACCGTTGGCCTTCCCGATATTTGCGCACCGACATTCAATGGCTGGTCGGTGCGCGATGTCGACTATCTCAATAACTGGCTGAAGCAGGGCTATGCGGTTGTTGCCTCCGATTATGAAGGGATGGGCACCAACGGCCCGCACCCCTACATGATCAGCAGACCGGCAGCTACGGGGACATTGCATGCAGTTCTGGCGGCTCAAGCCCGCTATCCCCTGTCCAACGATGTCGTGATCGTCGGGCAATCGCAAGGTGCCCATACTGCTGCCAACGCTGCCTTGATCCAGGCGGAAGTTGCGCCGTCGATCAATCTGCGCGGCATCGTGCTGACCGGCTGGCCGGGCACGATGGAAATGCCCAAGCTGCAAATGGACATCTACAATCCCTGGTCGGTTTTCTACCTCCGTGCCCTGCCGACCTATGCCGCCATCGACCCGGCTTTCCGTCCCGAAAGCGTGTTGACCGTGGAGGGACGGGCCGCATACCAAACCTTCCTGACAGAGTGCGGATCGAGCGCGACGCGCGCATTCATGTCGCGCGGCCCCGTCGCCAAAACCGTGTTCACGCGTGATATCACACCGCTGGAAATGCAGACGCAGCCGCTCCGTGCCTACCCGCCGCTGCGTTTCGCCCCGCCGGTGTTCCTGGGCATTGGCCTGGCCGACGAACAGACGTTCCCGCGCCCGACCTTTGACGCGGCCAAGCGCGCCTGCGCCCTTGGAAGCAACATTTCGATTCAGATGTATCCCGGGTTTAATCACGCCGGCACTGTACTGCGTTCGCAGCAGGACTCGCTCGCATGGGTTAAAGCGGCATTTGCGGGCAAAGCTCCACCGGGGCGGTGCGAGGATGCCAAATTTCCGGAGACCGGATGAAACAGCTTTCCGAAGACGACCGCAGCTCTGAAATCGAAATGGCCAAACAACCGGATTCCATGCCCCGCACACTATACGACAAACTGTGGGACAGCCATGTTGTCGCTGATCTCGGTGAAGACGAAGCGTTGATCTACATCGATCGGCATCTCGTCCACGAAGTCAGCAGCCCGCAGGCCTTCCGTTCGCTGGCCGAGGCTGGACGACGGTTGCGGCGGCCTGAAACCCATCTGGCAGCGGCCGATCATGCTGTGCCAACCGCGGGCCGCAGCTACGGTATCGCCGATCCGTTGGCGGCATCGCAAATAGCCGAGCTGGCCGCCAATAGCGCCGGGTTTGACGTTGCCTATCGCGGCCTTGGCGACCCCGGTCATGGCATCCTGCATGTCATCGGCCCTGAACAAGGCTTGACACTGCCCGGCATCACCATGGTTTGCGGCGACAGTCATACAACAACCCATGGCGCGTTCGGCGCTCTCGCCTTCGGTATCGGTGCCAGCGAATGCGGCACTGTGATGGCCACGCAGTGTCTCAGGCAACGCCGCGCAAAGACAATGCGCGTATGGCTGGAAGGGGAGTTGCCGGACTATGCCAGTACCAAGGATGTCGCACTTGCGCTGATATCCATGATCGGCGCCACCGGCGCGTCAGGGCATGCGGTGGAATATGCGGGACCCGCCGTGGCCGGACTGGATATGGCCGCGCGCATGACCTTGTGCAACATGACGATCGAGGCCGGAGCCAGGGTTGGCCTTGTTGCACCCGACGACACAACCTTCACCTGGCTTCGCGACCGGCCACTGGCACCAAAGGAGGGGTATTGGGAAGCAGCCATCGCCTATTGGCGCACCCTTTCAAGCGATGAAGATGCCCGGTTCGATCGAGAGGTAAGGCTCGACCTGTCGGAGATCGAACCCTACGTCACGTGGGGAACCAATCCGGATCAGGCTGTGCCGATCGGTGGGCAAGTGCCTGATCCGGAATTGCTGCCGGACTCTGAGCGGGTCCGGGCTGAGAAGGCACTTGCCTATATGGATCTGCGCCCCGGAATGGCGATGACCGACATCGGTATCGATACCGTATTCA
>CAZVMC010000208.1:0-2829 GCA_964628635.1 uncultured Novosphingobium sp.
GCATCGTCGACGAAGAGGGCAGAAGCTGGCTCGGCCGCATGGTCCACGAGCTCGATGTGGCAAAGCTGCTCGAAAAGCTCGATATTGCCTCCACCGTTAAAATAACCCCGGATACGATCATCAGGGCGCTCGGCGAAGGCCGGACAGTCCCTATCAAGCAGCCGTTCGAGGCGACTATCAAATGCTCGCGTGTGGCAGGGGAGCAGCGCTACGAAATCGTCGGTGCGCCTGCTGATCAGCTGCCCTGGCTGAAAAGCATCGGATGCTTCACGGAGATAATCGCGTTCCGAACGCGGCTGTTTATTCCAACAGCGACCGCTTCATCGGTGATCAGCGACCTGCTTCACGTGTGAGCTGCTTATTTTGCAAGCTGCCGACCCAATGACCGAGGTGTAGCCTCAGGGGTTACACTCCTATTGACTCTTTGTGTAACTTATGGGATTACACCTCCATGGAAATCGGAAGCATCCGGCACAAGACGCTTCGCAGATTTGCTGAGACCGGAAAGCCGGCAGGACTGATGGAGACTGACCGGCTCCGTCGCATGCTGGCGTTCATTGCCTCGGCAGAGAGCCTGGATGAGCTGGCGGTGCCGCCGAATTTCGGGTTTCATCCCCTCACTGGCGACAGGGAGGGATACTTTGCCATGACGGTAACCCGAAACTGGCGGCTGACATTCACAATGATCAACGAACTCACCGTCGCTGATCTCGATCTGGAGGACTATCACTGATGGCTATCAAGCTCCATGACAGCTTCGCGATCCACCCGGGCCCTTGGTTGCTCGAAGAGATCGTGAAGCCTTACAACATGAATGTGTCGAGCACCGCAGATCATCTCAAGGTTACTCGGCCTGCGTTGAGCCGCTTGCTGAATGGCAGGGCTGCGCTGACCCCGGAGATGGCGATCCGATTCGAGAAGGCCTTTGGTGTTTCTGCCGCCACCATGCTGCGGATGCAGTCCGCGTATGATCTTGCGAAAGCCAAAGGCGGATCGGAGACGATTTCTATCGAGCGCGTACGCGAGCCTGCATAGCAGGCTTAATTTGGTCGCCGGTGATCCCGGTCACGTTGGAACTCCCTCCATCGGATGTCCCGCCTGACTGACAATGCGCCTACTGGCCAAGAGGTTATGGTTTCGAACCAAGATAGGCCAATTCTGTCCCGTTAAATCGCAGGATCCCAATCCATCAGCCCGATCAAAGGCAAGGTCACATTTGTTTCCCGTTCTTTCTACTTGTTCAATCAAGGCCATGGAGAAACTTGGTGAAAAGCTGAGATCGCTGAACCCGCAACAAGTGGGTGGGAACGCGAATGGCCACTTTGATCGATCTGACCCGTGCATGCCTCGAAAATGATTAGCCTTACCGAGGGCGTTCAGTTGTCCACCAAGGCGCGCCTTAGAAAAGCGATGACCCGCGGCCAGCTGTCGGCCCGCGCAGCGGCATTGCCTTCCACGCTGCCGCCATATTCGCCGAGCCGCGGGTAGAAGCTGTGATCGCGCGCGATCGGCGGGCCGAAAACGAAATGACCTGCATCGCGGTAGGCGAGCACGGTAACGGGCGGGCCGGAACGGGCTTTGCTGCGGGCAGCGACCTGGCGTGACATCGGGCAGGCGGGCCACATGGTTTCCGCCTCGCCGCATACCAGCAGCACCTCGGCGGCGGCGCGTTCGATCGGGATCGCGGCGCGCTCCGCTTCGGGCTGGCGGGCCGGGTCCATGATCGTGCGATAGACGCTGATGATGCCATCGGCCTGATCCCAGTCGCCAAACGGCATGGTCGGCACGTCCTTGCTGGTCGCTGTCCACGAAGAGCGTTCGCTTTGTCCACCGCTGGCCCAGTTGACGCCGTTCCAAGCAACGCTGGTCGGCATCCCGGCCACCACAGCGGTCAGATCGGGACGGCGCGAGGCGACCAGCAGCGCGGCCTCCGCGCCCTTGGATGCGCCCATCACCGCAATCCGCGCCGGATCGACACCGGGCTGCGTCTTCAGCCAATCGAGCCCCTTGTCGAACAGTTCGAGCCGGATACCCTCAAGCGCGTCCGTCTGGCCCGGCGCGCCGAAATAGGCGAGGTGAAAGACGGCAAAGCCCTCCTTCTGCAAAGCCAGCGCCATCTGATGCGCCCCGCCGCCCAGCCCACCTTCCGATCCGCCGAGCAGCAGCACCGCGGGGTGCGGGCCGGAACCGAGGGCTGGAAAGTAGTTGCCGAAAAGCTCCCCCTGCGCAATCCGCTTGCCTGTCGCTCCGGGGGCAAGCACCTCGATCTCCGGCAGGCCATAGCGATCCGGCGCCAGCCCCTTGAACAGCGCCGCACCGCCCAGCAGGGCGGCAATTCCCACTGTCACCATCGCTGCGTTCTTCCATCTCATCGGCAACCTCCTTTGTTGCCTGAGGGAGTGCCGCATCTGCTGCGGCGGCGGCAGTGCAGGGTGTCAGCGAGCCGGGGTGACAAGCGTCATGGCGCCGGTCACAGCCAGCCTTTCTCGCGGGCGATGCGCCCGGCTTCGATCCGGCTCGCGGCGAACAGCTTGGCCGATGCTTCGGACAGGTAGTTGCGCACCGTGCCGGGCGAGAGGTCGAGCTGGCGAGCGATTTCCTTGTTCGAGCGACCTTCATCGGCCAACCGCAGCACATCGCGCTCCCGGTCTGTCAGTGGGTTAGCGGGCGCGTCCCAGGCGAGTTCGGCCAGTTCCGGCGCAATCGCGCGCCCCCCTGAGGCAACCTTGCGGATCGCGGCCGCAAGGGCATCGGCGGGGGTGTCTTTCAGCAAATAGCCGCGCACGCCCGCATCCATCGCGCGCCGCAGGTATCCCGCACGGCCAAAGG
>CAZVMC010000209.1:0-2785 GCA_964628635.1 uncultured Novosphingobium sp.
GGCTGCATCTGCGGCTCCAGCGGCTGGCGGCGATGCGCGATGCAGCGGCGCGGCTGCTGGGGCGGGACCGGCTGGGCCGCGACGTGTTCCTGCGCGGCGCACCCGAGGGCCTGCGGATCGACCGCAAAAACAAGTGGCAATGCGATTGGTTCGCGCTGGTGCAGGCCTATGGCCAGGTCAAAGCCCGCACCGCGCCGGTGGTCCACATGGTCCGCGACCGGATGGTGATGACGCTCGATTCGGCGCTGCAGCGCGTCGCCTCGATGCTGGGCGTGTCGCTGGACTGGATGGAACTGCAAGAGTTCCTGCCGCCGCATGCCGATCCGCGGCTGCGGCGCTCGGCGCTGGCCAGCAGCTTCGTCGCCGCGCTGGAACTGGCGCGAACGGGGAAGGCGGAGCTGCGGCAAGAGACCACCTTCGGGCCGCTGATGCTGAAAGGAATCTCGGCGTGACGGACCCTGCCGGACAACGCCCTGACGATCTGGTCCGCGCGGTTGAAGCGACGCTGTTCGCCGCCGAAGAGCCGATGACTGTTGCTGCGATTTCGACGCATCTGGGTGGGGCCGATGTCAGACCGGCGCTGGCCGAACTGGCCGAAACCTATCGCGAGCGCGGAGTGCAACTGGTCGAGCGGGGCCAGCGCTGGCACTTCCAGACCGCGCCCGATCTGGCGCACCTGCTCCGCCGCGAACGCGAGGAGCACCGCCGCCTGAGCCGCGCCGCGACCGAGGTTCTGGCCATCGTCGCCTATCACGAACCGGTCAGCCGGGCGGAGATCGAGGCGATCCGCGGCGTGCAGACCGCCAAGGGGACGCTCGATGTGCTGCTCGAGGCCGGCTGGGTGCGGATCGTGGGACGGCGCGAGGTGCCGGGGCGGCCGGTGATCTATGCGACGACGCCGGACTTCCTCACGCACTTCGGTCTCGAATCGCGCCGCGACCTGCCCGGTATCGACGAATTGCGCGCCGCCGGGCTGCTCGATCCGGTTGAGGATGCGCTGGCCGAAGCGATGGAAACTGCTGGGCAGTCTGACGAAGCCGAAGAATCGGCGGAGCCACTGGCAAGCGAGGATGAAAGCGCCTAGATAGGGTGCAACAGGGGGCCTGCCCTGGTGGGTTCTCAACTGGAGTTACGAAGATGGGTGGATTCTCGCTCTGGCACTGGATCGTGGTGCTGATTATCGTGCTGGTGCTGTTCGGGCGCGGGCGCGTAGCAGATATCATGGGCGAATTCGGCAAAGGCATCAAAAGCTTCAAGCAAGGTGTCAGCGAAGCCGAAGAGGTGAAGCCGCAAGCCCCCGCCGGCCAGATCGCGCCGCCCGCCAATCAGGCGACACTCAACGGTGAGACGGTGGTCAACGGAACTGACACCAAGCAGCCCTGATTCGCCGCCGCGCGCAGGGGGTTTGACCCATGTTCGATATCGGCTCGTCCGAACTGCTGCTGATTGTGGTGATCGCTATTGTCGCGATCGGCCCCAAGGACCTGCCGCTCGCGATGCGCACGGCTGGTCGCTGGATGGGCAAGATCCGCAAGGTTTCCGGCCATTTCCGTTCGGGCATCGAATCGATGATCCGCGAAGCGGAGCTCGAGGAGATGGAGCAGAAGTGGCGCGAACAAAACGCCGCGATCATGCAGGCGCACCCGCCGATGGCCTCGGCTGAAGCCGCGCTGGTGGGGCAAAATCCCGGGCTGCCCGACGTTGCCGCCAACACACCGACAGCCGCCGAGTCCGCGCCAAGCGCGCCCGATCCCGAACCGCAGCCCAAGCCGAAGCCCAAACGGGCGCGCAAACCGAAGACCGCCTGATGGCCTTCAAGATCGACGATATCGATGAGAGCCAGGCGCCGCTGCTCGATCACCTGATCGAACTGCGCACGCGGTTGTTGCGCTGTGTCTACGCGCTCGCTCTGGCCTTCGCGGTCAGCTTCTATTTCGCCGATCAGATTTTCAGCTTCCTGGTCCGCCCGCTGACCGAGGCCTTTCCGCCGGGGCAGGGCAAACTGATCTACACCAAGCTCTACGAGGCCTTTTTCGTCGAGCTGAAGGTTGCGCTATTTGCGGCCTTCTTCCTCTCATTCCCGATCATCGCCAACCAGCTTTGGGCCTTCGTCGCCCCGGGGCTCTACGCCAAGGAAAAGAAGGCCTTCCTGCCCTTCCTGTTTGCGACGCCGTTCTTCTTCTTCGGCGGCGCGGCGCTGGCCTATTACGTGGTGATGCCCACGGCGTTCAAATTCTTCCTGACTTTCGAAGGCCAGAAGGGCGGGCTGCAGCTTGAGGCACTGCCCGGCACCGGGGACTATCTAGGGTTGGTAATGCAGTTCATCCTCGCCTTCGGGATGAGCTTTTTGCTCCCGGTACTATTGGTGCTGCTCAACTTCGTCGGCATCGTTAGCCGGGCGCAGCTGGTCAAGGCGCGGCGATATGTGATTGTCGGCATGGCGATCGTCGCGGCGATTGCCACCCCGCCCGATGTGGTCTCGCAGCTGCTGTTGCTCGTCCCGCTGATGCTGCTGTTCGAAGGCGCGCTGGTGGTGATGTGGATCAGCGAACGCAAGGCGAAGAAGGCGAAAGCGGCAGAGGATGCTGGCGCATCAGCCGAACCAGCCGAACCCGAAGCGCAAACCTAACGCGTTTCGCTAGTCGCTGCGCTCTGTTCAGCGTTGAACACCAATTTGCCGCCAACCCAGGTCTGGATAACCCGCGTTCCGCGCAGTTCGCTGGGGCTGGAGAGCTGCGGATCGCGGTCGATCAGCAGGAAGTCTGCGCGGTAGCCTACTGCGATC
>CAZVMC010000210.1:0-2782 GCA_964628635.1 uncultured Novosphingobium sp.
GCCCGCGCGACCAGGCCGCGTTGACCAACGCGGTCGTCACGGCGCCGCAATCGAAGGCCGTGTCGTCGCTGTCGGCCAGCTCCTTGTCATAGGTCACGATCACGCAGACCGGGGCATCGAATTGGCGGAAGCCCCGCAGCACCCAGTCAAGCCGGGCGTCCTTGTCGTCGCGGGCGATGCCCTGCGCGGCGAACAGCTGCTTGGCCACGGCGATCTGCCGCTCGCGGTGGACGCCTTCAAAGGCATGGCCGGTGCGGAATTCGCGGCTGTGCGGCACCCCGGCCAGGTTGCGTTCGGTGTTGCCCGCGCGGATCCGGTCCAGCGGTTCGCCGGTGATCACGTGGAAATGCCAGGGCTGGGTGTTCATCGAGCTGGGCGCACGCATCGCCAGGGTCAGCACCTCCTCGATCAGTTCGCGCGGGACCGGCTTGTCCAGATACCCGCGGATCGAGCGGCGGCCGAGGACGACTTCATCGTATTCCATGCTGTTCCCCCTGATGGGCGACCTTGCGGTCTTGGCTCTCTCTTTAATCATTCGGTTAAACCGCGCAATGGGGCACCGGACGCAATCCGGGCCGGGGCCGCCCGGCCAGCGCTGCGGCGGAATCCGGGGCAATTTGTGCAAGGAATTAGCTTTGAAAAGCCGGGTTGAACGAATTGGAATTGTTGCCATTATTGCGGCGTTCGGATCGGCTCTCGAAGTGGAGAAGAAAATGCCCCGACTTGCGCTCGTAATGGCGGCACTTTTGTCAACCAGCGGACTTGCCGCCGCAGCGCCGCCCAGCGCGGAAAGTCTTGCGATGGCGAACAAGTTCGGTGCGCTGGAATCGGTCCAGCAGATGAGCCTGTCGCCCGATGGCACCAAGATCGCTTTC
This sequence comes from uncultured Novosphingobium sp., assembly GCA_964628635.1. Classification (GTDB taxonomy): domain Bacteria; phylum Pseudomonadota; class Alphaproteobacteria; order Sphingomonadales; family Sphingomonadaceae; genus Novosphingobium. The sequence goes on from CAZVMC010000210.1 coordinate 876, forward strand.
GTCACCCCGCTGGGCGGAACCAGTGCGGTGCTGAAGGTTGCGGACCTGAGCAGCGGCAGCGCGGTTCCCAAGTCGATCCTGCTGCAGCGCAACGAGGGGGAGACGCTGCGCGGTTGCCGTTGGGCCACTGACACACGGCTGGTTTGCCGGGTCAGCACCATCATCAATTGGGGCGGCTACCTCCTGCCCTTTACCCGGCTGTTCGCCGTGTCGAGCGACGGGTCCGATTTCAAGATGCTGACCGGCGGCGTGAAGACCAGTTCGCTTGGCGTGGTTACATTCGGTGGCAGCGTGATCGACTGGGACTTGCCGGGCAAGCCGGGGCGGGTGCTGGTGATGCGGCAATATGTGCCGGATGAAAACGCGCGGGTGATCAGCAAGCTGGCGGAAGAGGGGATCGGGGTCGAAGAGATCGACGTCACCACGCTGGAGCGCACCAATATCGAGCGCCCGACCGACGAAACGGTCGAGTTCATCAGCGATGGCCATGGCACGGTCCGGATCATGGGCCGCCAGCCGCGCAACCCGGCCGGGTACACCAAGGGCACCCGTTTCTACTATTACCGCAAGCAGGGCTCCCGCGAGTGGGAGGATCTCTCGAAGATCATTTACGATCAGGATGCGGTGGGGCGGGGGTTCGATCCCTATGCGATCGAGTACCAGCGCAATGCGGTGCTCGGCTTCGACGACAACAACGGGTTCCGGGCGCTCTACCGGATCGCGCTGGACGGTTCCCTGACCAAGGAGCTGGTCCTCTCGCGCTCCGATGTCGATATCGATTCGGTGATCCAGATCGGCCGCGACAGCCGCGTTGTCGGGGCCAGCTATGCAACAGAACGGCGCACGGCCGAGTATTTCGATCCCGAGCTCAAGAAGCTCAGCGCCGCGCTCAGCCGGGCCTTGCCGGGGCGGCCCGCGGTGGATTTCGTCGATGCCAGCATTAACGAGCAGAAGCTGCTGGTCTTTGCGTCCAGCGATGTCGATCCGGGCACTTTCTACCGCTATGACAAGGCGACCAAGCGGCTTGAGCCGATCCTGCCGATCCGCGAGCAGCTGGCCGGCATGGCGATGAGCGAGATGAAGCCGGTGATGATCCCGGCGGCGGATGGCACCCAGGTGCCCGGCTATCTGACCCTGCCGGTGGGCAGCACAGGCAAGAACCTGCCGGCGATCGTCATGCCGCACGGTGGACCCGGCTCGCGTGACGAATGGGGGTTTGACTGGCTGGCGCAGTACTTCGCGGCGCGCGGCTATGCGGTCCTTCAGCCCAATTTCCGCGGATCGGCCGGCTATGGGGCGGCCTGGTACCAGAAGAACGGCTTTCAATCCTGGCGCACCGCGATCGGTGATGTGAACGATGCCGGTCGCTGGCTGGTCAGCCAGGGGATCGCCGCACCGGACAAGCTGGGGATCCTGGGCTGGTCCTATGGCGGTTATGCCGCGCTCCAGTCAGGCGTGCTCGATCCCGGGCTGTTCAAGGCGGTTGTCGCGATCGCTCCGGTCACCGACCTCGGGCGGCTGAAGGCCGATGCCGCGGACTATTCCAACGCACCGCTGGTCAACCGTTTCGTCGGCAACGGTCCGCACATCCGCGAAGGATCGCCGGCCCAGAACGCCGAGGCCTTCACTGTCCCGGTGCTGATGTTCCACGGCAGCAAGGACCTCAACGTCTCGATCGGGCAATCGCGCCTGATGGCGACGCGGCTCAGGGGCGCGCGCAAGGAGGTCAACCTCGTCGAGTTTCCCGGGCTGGACCACCAGCTTGGCGACGGTGCGGCCCGGGCGCGGATGCTGTCGGAATCCGATGCGTTCCTGCGCCAGGCCTTTCGGATGGCGCCGTGATCGGTTGAATCGAAAAGGGCGGCCCCGCAGGACCGCCCTTTCGTTTGGCGTTCGCCGACCGGCTT
>CAZVMC010000211.1:0-2777 GCA_964628635.1 uncultured Novosphingobium sp.
GTTGTACTCGAAGGCGCGTCCAGGGTCGGCGGACGTGTCTACACAGCGGACTGGCTGGAAAACTCCCCCGAATTCGGGGCGAGCCAGATTGGCCGTTCATATGCCAGGGTTATCGATCTTTGCGGGCGCTTCAATCTGCCGCTGATACCCGAAGATCGCAATCTGATGACTATGGCCAGTCGGATTCGGGGGCAGTGGGTCAATGCTGCGGATTGGGCCAGCTCACCCGCCAACCGTATGGTCGGCGATGAACGGACCATTCAGCCCGCGCTTGTCGGCGGCCAGCTGATGGGACGTTACAATCGGCTCAACGACCTTTCTGACTGGCTTGATCCCGCCAATGCCGGACTGGACATCTCGCTGAACGACCTCTTGAAAAGCCACGGCCACTCACCCGAAGCGCTGCACCTGGCCAACCTGTCGGGGACCGGCAATGATGCGCTCTCGGCATCCTGTCTCTCGATGATGCAGGAGCAGACCCGCGCACGGTTCGATGCAAAGTTCGGCAACGTAGAGATCGGGCGGGAAGAGAAGCCCTATGGCTTCGACAATGTGCGCGATTCCAAAGGCGGTCTCGCGCTGCTTAACAACATCGAAGGCGGCTGTGAGCGGCTACCCAAGGCAATGGCTTCGTCGCTTGGCGATGCGGTACGCACCGGCAAGATTGTCGGTGCAATCGACTTGTCCGGGACCCGCGCCGTGGTTGAATGCCTCGATGGCACCAGCTTTACCTCGGATTTCGTCATTTCTGCGATACCGTTCACCAGCCTTCGCCGAGTTTCGATCAACCCGGTGCCCGAGGGACCGCAAGGCGAAGCCATCACGCAGCTTGACTATGCCCACACGACCCGCGCTTTCGGAACGATCCTCGAACCCTTCTGGGATGACGGCATCGATCCGTCATTCTTTACGGACGGGTTCATCAAGATGTTCTGGACCCTGCAAAAGCGCGCCGCCGACAGCCATCACCGTTTCATGGTGGTATTTACCGGTGCGGCCGCCAGCCGGATTGACCAGTTTCAGCCGAACGAAGCGCTCGCGGTGATCGAGGCTGAGATCAACCGGATCCGCCCGTCGACTCGCGGAAAACTTCGTTTCAACGGCATTTTCGGATGGCAGAATGCACCGCTTATCGGGGGCTGCCGCCACATGTTTGCGCCAGGGCAAGTGTCACGGTTCGGTCAGGACATGATTACCCCGTTCAAGCAGATGCATTTTGCCGGCGAACACACCCGCCGGATCGACTTCGGCATGGAGGCCGCCCTCGAGAGTGGAGAGCGTGCCGCCCTGGAAATCATGGAGCGGGCTGTATGAGCGCAACCCGTCTTCACATGACAGAAGACTCATCGCCAACATTAGGGAGGTAAAACAATGACAAAGATTCTCACTCATTCGCGCAGGACGTTGGGGCTGGCCGTGTCGATGACCGCCCTTTGCGTGGGCACCAACGCCATAGCGCAGACTGCAGCCGACGAAGGTGCAGACAACGATCAGGTCATTGTTGTTACGGCCCGCAAGACCGACGAAAGGATTCTCGATGTTCCGCTGGCAATTTCCGCGGTCACTTCCGAGCAGCTCGAGCAGACCGGTGCGCGCAGTCTGGACGAAGTCTCGCGCCTGACTCCGGGCTTCAATTTCGAACGGACCATCGGCACACTGGCGCAACCGACTATCCGCGGACAGGCGCAGACCCGCATCACCAATCCGGTGCAGAACGTCGCCACCTTCTTCAATGGCGTCTACTTGCAGCGCTCCTATCAGGTCGATACCGATCTTCTCGACATCGATCGCGTCGAAATCGTCAAGGGGCCGCAATCGGCTCTGTTCGGACGGAACGCGTTTTCGGGCGCGGTAAGCATTGTTACGCGGCGCCCCGACCTGAACGAGTTCCACGGTCGCTTCGAGGCAACCATCGGCAACTATGACCGGCGCGAGATCCGCGGATCCCTTTCGGTGCCGATCGGCGGAATCGCCGCTGTCAGCATTGCCGGCTCGCTCTCAGACTTCGACGGGACCTGGCTAAACAACAATACCGGTGCGGCAGCGCTGTCTGGCGCCTCGCTTGTCACGGAAGGCCGCCTGAACGGGTACCGGAATCGCTCGATTCTAGGCCAGGTCGCAATCCAGCCGATGGACAATCTGCGCATCGACGGTTTCTGGAGCCATCGCGACATCTTTATCGAAAGCGCCGCGACTTACCAGCTTTCCAGCACCTTCGCGATCAGCCGCGGCAATGCCATGAATTGCGGTGTATTCGTCGCCCCGCTCAGCCCGGCCAGAAACGGAGACAATGCCCTGTTTTGCGGACCGCTTCCGGCGACCCCGCCGATTGGAGCAGGCGATCCTCGTCTGCCGGGTTTGCTGGTTGACCGTCGCTCCTATGGCCAGGATGGCAAATCGGATGTGGCCGGCGCGACGGTGGCCTTCGACATTACAGACGCCCTCTCGCTCACTTACCAGTTCGGCTACACCAAAGCGGACGCGACCAACGTGGCAACGCTGTCTGCCGACCCGTTGAATGGCTCAGCCTTTGCCTTCTTCCTGGGCCAGGTGCTGTTCGATGCGCGCGGTAACGGACGGATCGAATCGAAGACGCACGAGCTTCGTGCGCAATACGAATCGGGCGGCCTGCGGGTCCTTGTGGGTGGTTTCGCTGGCACCGTGGATGATTTCAGCTTCGGCGGAACGGCGTTTCTTCTGCCCAACTCAACCACTGATGTCTTCGCTAACATCACAACCCCACTCTCCGGGTACGGCGCGACGCAGCGTGACGAGCG
>CAZVMC010000212.1:0-2731 GCA_964628635.1 uncultured Novosphingobium sp.
GCACCAAGCGCCATCAGCAGCGCGGCAACGACTGTCTTGGTGCAATCACGCAGTCTCAAGCAGATCCTCGATTCCATAGAACTTGGCTGCCGTCCCGGCATAGAGAGCGCGCTTTTCTTCTGCGCTGGCGCCATGGGTCAGCCGCTTGAAGGCATTCCACAGCATGGCATAGCTCGCGCCCCAGCGATCGACCGGGTAATTGCTTTCGAACATCGCGCGCTCGGAGCCAAAGGCTTCGATGCAAGTGTCGATATAGGGCCGCCACATTGCTGCCAGAACTTCGGACGATAGCCCCGCTGCAGGGCCATGGTCGGGCAGACCGGCAAACGACATGGCCAGCCCGCCGAGCTTGATCGATACGTTCGGACACTGACCGATCTCGCGGATTTTCGCGCGCCAGGTGTCAAAGCGCTCGTGCAGCTTGCCATGATACGAACCCATGCCGAGCGGGGTGCCGCAGTGGTCCAGCACGATCGGCTGATCGGGAAAGGTCCGTGCCAGCGACAGGAAGTCATCCAGTTGCGGTTCGAGCAACCAGGCATCGAAGGTCAGGCCCAGTTCGCCCAGATGGCGAAAGCCCTGGCGGAAGGTGGGATCAAGGTAGAGCCCTTGCGGATGGTGGAATGGCGGTCCCAGCACCTCGGGATCGGCGTCCCAGGCGGCGGCGTGGCGGATGCCTTTGAAGCGCGGAGTCGCGGCCTTGAGTGCTTCGAGCACCGGCCGCGCGCCATCGCCCTGTCGCAGATCGGCATGACCGATGATCGCATGGCAGAGGCGCCGGCTGCCGTAGAGCCCCGATGCGCTTTGCGCGGCGACGCCGTTGACGAATTCCACCTCGCCAACAACCTTCAGCGCGTCGCTCGCCCCGGCGCGGTAAAAGGCGCCGCATTCCATGAACACGGTGCCGATCACATTGTGGCCGCTCGCAGCGATTTCGGCGTGGAGCGCGTCGAAGGTGTAATAGGGTGACAGCGCGATCGAGGCGATGAAGGGGTGGCGCGGTTCCGGGAAGGCGTCCATCAACGGGCGCAGATCCCACAGGTGATGGTGCGGATCGATGATCGGCAGCTCGGGTTCGAGGATGGCTTCGGTCATGTCCACTCCCTTGGTCTGGCTGTCAGCCTATTCCTATCGTGCCATCAGGCAACCCCATTTGCCGCGCTCAGCACGGCCCGGACGCTCGCGGTGGCGACATCCTCGTCAATCCCGACCCCCCACACCGTCTTGCCGTTCGGGCCGACGCATTCGACATAGGCCGCCGCCCGTGCATCGGAGCCGGCAGTCATCGCATGCTCGGAATAGTCCTTGACCTCAAGCTTGAGACCGAAGGTCTCGGCAATTGTCGCGACCACAGAGCTGATCAGGCCATTGCCGCGCCCGGAAACCGACTGGACCTTGTCATCCACCGCGATCTTGCCCGCAAATACGCGGGTACCGTCGGGTGCTTTGGTCTCCTCATAGTCAACCAGTTGGAAGTGCTGCGGGGTGCCGACTTTGTAAGTCTGCTGGAACACGTTCCAGATATCCTCGGCAAACAGTTCGCGGCCCAGCTGATCGGCCAGGTTCTGGACGTGGCCGGAGAAGTGCGCCTGCATCTTCTTGGGCAGCTTCAGGCCCTGATCCTGCTCAAGCACCCAGGCGAATCCGCCCTTGCCGGACTGCGAATTGACCCGGATCACCGCTTCGTAATTGCGACCGAGATCCCACGGATCGATCGGGAGATAGGGCATTTCCCAGGTTTCGTCGTTCTGCTGCTCGCGCGCGGCAAAGCCCTTCTTGATCGCATCCTGATGCGATCCGGAGAAGGAGGTGTAGACCAGTTCGCCCACATAGGGATGGCGCGGGTGGATCGGCAGCTGGTTGCAGTACTCAACCGTCTTGGCGATGGCGTCGATGTCCGAGAAATCAAGGCCCGGATCAACGCCTTGGGTGTACATGTTGAGCGCGACTGTCACGATATCGCAGTTGCCGGTGCGCTCGCCATTGCCGAACAGACAGCCCTCGACCCGGTCGGCCCCGGCCATCAGCCCGAGTTCGCACGCAGCAATGCCCGTGCCGCGGTCGTTGTGGGTGTGCAGCGAGATGATCACGCTGTCCCGGTTGGGGATCATCCGCCCGAACAGTTCGATCTGGTCGGCGTAGACGTTGGGTGTCGCGCATTCGACCGTGGCGGGCAGGTTGAAGATGATCGGCTTGTCCGGCGTCGGCCCAAGCACCTCCATCACCGCCGCGCAGCACTCGACCGAGAAATCCACTTCGGCGGTCGAAAACGTTTCGGGCGAGTATTCAAAGTGCCAGTCGGTCCCATGATACTTGGCCGCCTGATCGCGCATCACCATCGCGCCCTCGATCGCGATTTGGCGAATTTCATCCCGGCCCATTCCGAAAACGATCCGCCGCCAGGCCGGGGAGACCGCATTGTAGCAATGGACAATCGCCTTTTCGGCGCCCTCCAGGCTCGCAAAGGTCGTTTCGATCAGATCACGCCGCGATTGGGTCAGGACCTGCGGGGTGACATCGGATGGAATCCGCCCGGATTTCACCAGATCGGAAATGAAATCGAAGTCGGTTGCGCCGCTGGCCGGAAACCCGACCTCGATCTCCTTGACCCCAACCTTGAGCAGCAAGTCGAAGAACCGACTCTTTTTTTCCGCGCCCATCGGATCGATTAGCGCCTGATTGCCATCGCGCAGGTCGGTCGAAAGCCAGCGTGGCGCTTTGGTGATCTGGC
>CAZVMC010000213.1:0-2724 GCA_964628635.1 uncultured Novosphingobium sp.
GGCAGGCCAACTGGCAAAAACAACAGCTGCCGCAATGATCCTTCCCCGGCGCGTCGGCCAGAAAGGAAATCGTAGTGTAAATCGCTCCCAAGAACAGCCACGAGCCATGCTCCCGACTGACCAGATTGGTGTGCTTGCCCTGCCAGCCCAGCCCCGCCGCTTCGCCCAGCGGCTTTTCCATCACCGGCGCGGTATCGACAAAGACCTTGACCCCGATGTCCCCGTTCTTGGGCCCAAGCCCGCGTTTCGCCGCTTCCGCGACCAGCCAGCGGGCCAGCGATTTGAGTGCGGACTTCATCACGTCGTGATAGTCCCGGCCCTGGGCATAGACCGAGATCCGCCCCCGCTCGGGCGATCCCTCCAGCGCCAGCGGATCAAGCGCCGGGGCATAACTCATCCCCAGCGCGATCACGCTCTGCGCCTCGGGCCACAGCCCTTGCGGCGAGCGGCGATGGTGTTCGCGCGCTGCCATCCACTCCATCTCGCCATGGAGGCCCTCACCCAGCCATTGCTCCAACCGCGCCGTGCGCAAGGGATCTTCCGCCGCCGATGCGATTCCGCAGGCAGCGAAGCCCAGCCGCTGCGCCTCTGCCAGCAGCGCATCGTGAAGGGCTGCGATTTCCGGCGCGTTAACCAAACTTCCTGTTGCCCTTGTTCATCGGCCTGCCAATAACGGCTCTGACCATGAGACTAGGGGAAGGACCGATGGCGAGCAACGCGGGCGGTGCGGCAGCAAAGCCGCTCGCGATTGAAGCCCGGGGATTGGTCAAGCGCTTTGAGGATTTCACCGCGGTTGACGGGGTCGACATCTCGGTCCCCGAGGGCGCGATCTATGGCATCCTTGGCCCCAACGGCGCGGGCAAGACCACGACGCTGCGGATGCTGCTGGGGATCATCGATCCCGACGCGGGGCTGCGCCGCATCCTTGGCACCGACCGCCCGCACGAGGTTGCCCACACGATCGGCTATCTGCCCGAGGAGCGCGGGCTTTATCCGGCGATGAAAAGCTATGAAGCGATTGCCTTCCTGGGCGCGTTGCGCGGGCTGCCGCTGGCCGAGGGCAAGCAGCGCGGCAAGGAGCTGCTCGAGGCGCATGGGCTGGGCTATGCGATCGACCGGCAGATCCGCCAGCTTTCGAAGGGCATGGCGCAGCAGGTGCAACTGCTTGGCACGTTGGTCCATCGGCCGCGGCTGGTGGTGTTTGACGAACCGTTCTCAGGCCTCGACGCGCTCAACCAGGGCAAGCTTGAGCGGATGATCCGCGATCTCGCCGCCAGCGGCACCACCGTAATTTTCTCCACCCACGTGATCGCCCATGCCGAACGGCTGTGTGACGAAGTCGCGATCATCGCTGGGGGCAAGGTGCCATTCGCTGGCCCGGTCGACGTCGCACGCGACAGGATTCGCCCCCAGGTACGACTCGAGACCCGCGCGCAAAACGGAGCCTGGCGCGAGGCCCTGCCTGCCGACGCCCGGCATGAAGGCTCGTTCTGGTATTTCTCGCTCCCCGAAAGCGGGATCGAACCGCTGCTGCGCGCGCTGATCGAGGGCGAGGCTGGCATTCTCTCGCTTTCAATCGAGCGCGCCGGACTTCACGATGCCTTTGTGGCGATTGCCGGCGAAGCGGCGGCTAAAGCGCTGGAAGAAGACAAGACGGAGGCAGCACGATGAGCCGGTCCGGTCGCCTCTCGACCTTGCAGGCCGCTTTCGTGGTCGCCCGCCGCGATTTCTCTGCGATCCTGTTCAGCAAGGCCTTCATCTTCTTCCTGCTCGGCCCACTGTTCCCGCTGATCGTGGGCATTCTGGCGGGCGGGGTCGGCCAAAATGCGCGCGACACCGCTGAGCAGCCCGAACTGGGGATCGCCATGCAAGCCGCCGATATCGCGGCGATGCAGCGCGCCTATCGCCAGCTCGAACCGCAAATCGGCGGCGCCTTGCCCAAGCTGGTGGTGCTCAAGGCGCTGACCCCGAACGAACCTTTCAATGCCGAAGCGGCGCTGGGCGATAGCCGCCGCAATCTTGCCGCAGTGCTCACTGGAACGCCAAGCAATCCCAAGCTGACCGGTTCCGAGGGGCTGATCGCGCGCTGGCGCGGGCCGATGGCGATGGTCGCGGCTGAGGCAGGTGCGGATTCGCCGAGCCGCTTTCCCGAAATTGCCTTGTCTCCGGTCAGCAACAAGACCTCGGCTGACAATACCCGCGGGCGCTATCTGACTGCGCAAAGCAGCCTGATGCTGCTGTTCCTACTGATGATGATGCTGGCGGGCATGGTCCTGTCCAATCTGGTCGAGGAGAAGGGCAACAAGATCATCGAAGTGCTCGCCGCCGCGATCCCGATGGACGCGGTGTTCCTTGGCAAGCTGTTTGCCATGCTCGCAATTTCGATGGTCGGCATCGCCGTCTGGGGCACGGTGGGCGCGACCGGTGCCGCGCTGACCGGGCGCTCGCTGTCCGAATTCGCCACCCCAGCGGTCGGCTGGCCATTGTTCTTCGGCCTGGCCGTGACCTATTTCGCCATGGGCTATCTGATCCTCGGATCGCTGTTCCTGGCGATCGGTGCGCAGGCCAAGACCGTGCGCGAGGTTCAGACCCTGTCGATGCCGGTCACTTTCGTGCAATTGTTCGTGTTCTTCTTCGCAATCTTCGCGATGAGCCAGCCGGGCTCACCGATCGAACTCGCCGCGATCCTGTTCCCGCTCAGTTCGCCCTTCGCGATGCTGGCGC
>CAZVMC010000214.1:0-2710 GCA_964628635.1 uncultured Novosphingobium sp.
AAAGGTGGAGGCCCGAGCCGGAATCGAACCGGCGTATACGGATTTGCAGTCCGCTGCGTCACCACTCCGCCATCGGGCCGAGCCTTCCGGGGCTGGTGCTCCGGATGGAAGCGGCGCACTAGCGATTCGAGGGGGCAAAGGCAATGTGTCTTTGCGGGTACCACTCGCCGCAACGTCAGTCTGGACGCGCTCGGCAGCGCAGGGCATGGCAAGGCGCATGACGATTGCCAGCCTGCTCGAACCCATCACCGGCCAGCCGGGACCCGCCCGCCTCGCCCATGCCGCCGACTGGATGCAGGGCAGAACGCTCTATGGCGGAGCCTCGGCACTGGTCGCCTATACCATGGCGGTGCGCGCCTTTCCCGGCCTTCCCCCGCTGCGCGCCGGGCAGGTCACCTTTGTCGCGCCGGTGGGTGAAGACATCGATCTCAGGGCCGAAATCGTCCGGCAGGGGCGCAACGTCACCCAGATCAGGAGCGAGATCCTGTGCGAGGGCCGCGTTGCCCTCAGCGCATTCTGGCTGTTCGGCGAAGGGCGGGAGCCGAACGCCGTCAACCCCTCGGCCCTGCCCGAAGACTGGCCCGGCCCACCCGAGGACAATGCGGAAGTCACCCACGGCTTCGCCCCCGACTTCGTCGCCCGGAATTTCGCGCTGCGCCGCGGCCAGCATCAGGGCACGGAACGCGGAGCCACCGTGCGGCGCTGGGCGCGGCTGACCGAGTCGCATGATCTCGATCCGGTCTCCACGCTGGTGCTGATGGGCGACGTCATGCCGCCGGGCGCAATGCGGGCCATGCAGCGCGTCGGCCCGATCAGTTCGATCAACTGGTCGTTCAACGTGCTCGATCCGGAAAGCCGCTCGCGCGGGGGCTGGTATCTGGCTGAAAACGCCAGCCAGCACGCCGATGCGGGCTATTCCTCCGAACGTCTCCGAATGTGGGATGCCGACGGGCGGCAAGTGCTCGATGGGATGCAATGCGTGGCGGTGTTCGGCTGACGCGACAGCGGCGCGCTCAATCCGCCAGCGCAGGTTCCCGCGCTGCGGCCGCGCGCGCCGGGGCAAAATCGAGCAGATCGCCCAAGGTCAGCGGATCGGCCACGAGGGTCGGGTGCGGGGAATAGCCGTCGTGCCAGTATTTATGCTCGATCATGTCGCGCGCGATGCTCATGCCGAAGAAGCGCCGGGGCTGCCTGACGCGATTATCTGGTCCGGCGTGGAGCAAATCGCTGCGGTAGAGGATCACCGTGCCCTTGCGCGGCGCGGCCTGCACCAGATGGAACAGGCGATCCAGCTGCGCGCGATGCCGATACAGCTGCCACACAGTCCGTGGGCCAAGGTTGCGCAGGCTGAACTGGGCATTCTTGCCCAGCACGAAGCGCAGCAGGTTGGGCTGGTGCTGGTCCCACTTGGTCGAGAACACCCGGTCCCGGAATTCGCCCGGGGCCAGCAGCGCATCCCGGCTGGCCCGCATCTCGCGCAGCTTGCGCAGGTTGTGGCGGAAGATCGCCCAGTTGCAGCGGGTGCGAAACAGCTCCATCAGCGCGCGCGCGCGGCCGCCGTGGGTGTTCTCGACCCCGCCAAACAGGTGCGTGCCCGGGGCGAAAACCGTGCCGCCCTGCTGATCGGAAACATCCTCTACCGCGGCAAACAGGCTGATAACCCCGCCGGGGTCGCGGTGGATATACTGGTGGGATGAGCCGAAATAGCTGGTGAAGGTTGCCACTTCGAGCACCGGGCGTGATCGGCCGCAATATTCGCGATAGATGCCCTCAAGCCGCTGGCACAGCATCGCGGCAAAGCCGTTGATCGCCGGCGTCGAAGGCAGCGAACAGAAATCGCGGCGCTTGTAATGGTTGTCGGTCTCGCTCGCGAAAGAACAATGGTCGCGGTCGGGATCGTCGATGGTCTGACACATCAGGGCAAGGGCAAGATCGGCCTCGCTGTCCGACAGCAGGCCGGTCAGCACGACCAGACCATGCCGGTCCATCATCGCCAGCGCCTGCCGCAGGCATGGCTCGCTCAGCCGACCCCGGCGATCAAGCACAGCTGCCACCTCAAACGCGGAGGTATCGCTGGAAACCTTGAGTTGACCCATGCCCAAAAGCCTCGTGTCGAGCCGACACCGAGCGAATGGCGCAGAACCTTCACTATCGCGTTAACGCAATCACGAACGCCCGCCTTATTGCACGTCTTCGAAATTCGGCTTGCGGCGCTCCATTTCGGCCATCACCGCTTCCACCTGGTTGCGGCTGCGCATGATCGCGTGCTGTTCGATGCTCTCCTCAAGCAGGATCGCGTCGGTCTCGCGCTCCCACATCCCGGCCTGAAGCCGCTTGGCGGCGCGGATGGCGTGGGGGTTCTTCAAGGCGATCTGGCGGGCGATGGCCAGCGCACGGTCACGCGGGTTTTCATCGACATGGGTCGCAAGGCCCAGCGTCTGCGCCTCGGTCCCGGAAAACTCGCGATTGGTGTAGATCAGCTCGCGCAGCACATCATCACGCACCAGCCCGCGCCACAAGGCATAGCCGCCCATGTCGGGGACAAGACCCCACTTCATCTCCATGATCGCCATCCGCGTTTCGGGATGGACGATACGGATGTCGGCCCCGCTGGCAATCTGCAAACCGCCGCCAAAGCACACGCCATGCACCGCCGCGATCACCGGCACGGGCAGCTTGCGCCACTGCATCGCCACCTGCTGCGGGCGGT
>CAZVMC010000215.1:0-2709 GCA_964628635.1 uncultured Novosphingobium sp.
CAGGTTCCGCCGGGCCGGCCGCGCGCCTGGCTGCCGCCGAGCGATTGGGAATCGAGCGCGGTCGACGCGCTGCGGTTGATGGACTTTGCCGAGGAGGACGACTGGAGCTTGCCGCGCCTGCTCTACCGGATCGAGGCCTTCAATGGCTTTGGCTATCGCCGCATGGCGCGGCCCACGCCCTATCTGTGGTCTTATTCGAACCACTACGAACGCGGCAAATACGTCGCCGACGGCAAGTTCGATCCGCGCGCCAAATCGAAACAGTGCGGCGCGGCGGTGATGTTCAAGCTGCTGAGCGAGGACGGGACGGTTTCGTTCAAGTAGCCGACAGGCTTGCCTGCTAAGGCCCTGTACATTAGCTGTGTTAACACAGCGCTACACTAAGGGGTCGCCTACCTATGCTTTCCAAACTCGTCTTCGCCGGGGCTGCAGCTCTGGCTGCCATCGCATTGCCTTCGCTCGCCCACGCCGGGACCTGCGAGGATACCTTTGTCAAACGCGGCAATGGGATCACCGGGCTGCGGTTTGTGGCGATGACTTCGGTGGTCGATATGCCGGTCGATGTCGCGATCAACCAGATGCGCGGGATCGTCGCCAAGCGCGGCTACAGCATTTTGGCGGTCGAGCCGGCCGGCGGGGCCATGCTGATCGAACAGGCGCAGACCGGCACGACCCGGGCCTTCCCGATCGAGATCACCGCCACCGTCAATGCCGGCGGGGTCGGCACGGTAACGATGGAAGCCAAGCCGCGCTCGGGCCAGTTCATCAAGGCTGAAGATGCCAAGGCAGAAATGTGCGCTGTCCTGGCCGAGCTCAAGGGTGGCAAGGAAGGCCGACAGCTTGCGAAGGCCGGGGCCGGGGCCACCACCGTGCAGGCCGCACCGGTCGCGATGTCGGCCCAAGCGTTCTCCCAGCAACTCTCCAAAGATGCCGAGCGCAATGCGGCGGCGATCCCGATGCGCTACAATGGTCAACGCTATACCTTGTCGGGCGATGCCGAAACCATCCGCAAGGACGGCGATCGGTACTGGGTCTCGTTCCAGATCCAGCAGCCGCATGAAATGGCCATCCGCCTGCCCGGCATGGCTTCGACGATCTCCGAAGTTGTTTGCTATATGGCTCCGGGAACGTCAGTGTTCGTGCTGCAGTTGAAACCCGGCAAGGGGATCAAGCTGACAGGAACCTTTGACGAATTTTCGGAATCGCGGGACATTATCTATTTCAAGGATTGCACTCCCGCCGCCAAATAGGATGACGCAATGCGCACAATGCTCCGGTTTGCCTCGATCGCCGCGCTTGCGCTGACCGCCACCACGGTCGCCAGCGCCCCGGCGCGCACGCCGGAGCAGATTGCCGAAGCCGCGCTCAAGGCCGCGCCAGTATTCGATGGGCACAACGATGTGCCTGAAGCGCTGCGCGATCGACGGCTCAACGTGCTGGGCGATTTCGATTTCCGCGACACAACCGGAACCGCCGATCTGGCCAAAGGCACCGGCGCTATGCAGACCGATCTGGTCCGTTTGCGCAAAGGACGGGTCGGGGCGCAGTTCTGGTCGGTATATGTCTCAGCCAACCTTACCGACCAGCAGGCGGTTCAGGCCACGCTTGAGCAGATCGACGTGATGAAGCGGCTTATCGCGCGCTATCCGAATGAGCTGCAGTTCTGCACGGTTGCTGCCTGCGTTGAGGCGGCGATGAAGGCGGGCAAGATCGGCTCGTTGCTGGGCATGGAAGGCGGTCATTCGATCGGCGGATCGCTCGCCGTGCTGCGCCAGATGCACGAGCTGGGCGCGCGCTACATGACGCTGACCCATTTCAAGAACACCGCCTGGGCCGATGCTGCGACCGACAAGCCCGCCCACGATGGCCTGACTGACTTTGGCCGCGACGTGGTGCGCGAGATGCAGCGGCTGGGGATGCTGGTCGATCTTAGCCATGTCAGCGAAGCGACAATGATGGACGTGTTCGAAGTTGCGGGCGCACCGGTGATATTCAGCCATTCGAACGCGCGCGCAATCAACACCCATCCGCGCAATGTGTCAGACGCGGCGCTGCTGCGACTGAAAGCGAACGGCGGTGTGCTGATGGTCAATGCCTATCCGGCCTATATCACCGAGGCGACCTTTCAATGGAACGCGCGCCGCGCCGCCGAGAAGGCCCGGCTCGATGTGCTGTTCAACGGCAATCCGGCAGGGAGCGAAGCGGCGCTGGCCGCATGGGTCAAGGCCAACCCCGCACCCACCGGTGACCTCAGCGATGTCGCCAACCATCTCGATCACGTGAAGCGGCTGATCGGCGCGCAATATGTCGGGCTGGGCGGTGACTATGACGGGATCGATGTGACGGTGAAAGGGATGGAGGACGTTTCAACTTATCCTGCGCTGTTTGTCGAACTGGCCCGCCGCGGCTGGACCCAGGCCGAGCTGGAAGGGCTGGCCAGCCGCAATATCCTGCGGGTGATGAAAGCGGCTGAGGCCTATGCCGCCAGCCAGCGCGGCAAACCGCCCTATGAGAACCCGACGACGTTCTAGCCGTTTGGAGCGGTTTCAACCGTTGGCGGAGCCAATGCCTCCGGCTCCGGATAGGTATCGCGGCTCAGCGCGCCGCTGATCCAGACCAGCGAGAGCGCCAGAATTGCCAGCACTAGGCTGATCGCCAGCACATAGCGGACAATCTGCGGGGTTGAGCCACCGCGGGCTTCGTCGGTTT
>CAZVMC010000216.1:0-2701 GCA_964628635.1 uncultured Novosphingobium sp.
AATGGTTGCAGGGTTGGCGCGACCTTCGGTTCCTCGCCGCGCCACCAGCGCCACAAGCGGATCGCAAGCCCGAGGAACAGCAGGGTCCCCAGGATCATGTGTACAGCGCGCAGCTCTCCGCGCAGCGCCGTGGCCTTGTCGGCCCGCGCCATGAAGATGGAAGCCAGGTCGATGGCAATGGCCAGAGCGGCGATGCCATAATCTACCGTCGCCGTTGGCAGCAGATTGCGCTTGGTATCCATGGGCTCACTCCCTTTCTTTTGGCCCACTGCTCATGCATTGCCGAATTGACCGCCTGTTGGCCCAGCTTGGCTCCGACTGCAGTCCTTGCTGTACCGTGGCACTCAAATTCACCGCAACGCAGACAATGTCAGTACCAGATTGGGCAGCCGGCTGTCGTCCCAGTCGGCACGCGGCCGGCCGATCCGAACTATGGTCAGGCCCGCACTGGGGATGACATAAACTCGTTGTCCGCCGGACCCGTCGATGAATACAGTATCGTCTCGCGCAAACGGTGCGGTTGAGCGAATGACTGCGGGAATTCCGGGGCCATAGGTCCGTGCCGGATTGTAGGGTGAACCGCGCCAGATGTTGCGGCCGAAATTCGGATTGGACGAAGACGGAGCGAGCATCGCGTCGATCCAGTTGGTCTCAATGATCTGGCGTCCTTGCCAGCGACCCTTTTGGCGGATCAGTTCACCCACACGCAACCAGTCCCGTCCGCTGGCCTGCAGGCAGCAAAAGCCGCGGGGGCTGCCACCGGTGCGGTCCATCCACAGGCGCGCATCCTGGGCTCCAATCCGGCGCCACAGCCGCTTTGAAAGATAGTCGGCGTAAGGACGCCGGGTAGCACGCTCAAGAACCCAGAGCAGATACTGGGTGTTGGCGTTGGCATAATAGAATTGTCCGGTCGTCTCTGGCTGCATCGGCCAGCGCGCGATCGACCAGGCGAGATTGTCCCCAAAATAGGTTTGCCAATAGGGACTGGCCGCGCTGTCGCTCAAAGGGGGCGTGTGAAGGCCGCTGTTCATTTCCAGCAGCTGCCGCAATGTCACTGCGCCGCGTCCGTCCTTCGGCAGATCGGTCAGGTATTGAGAGAGTGGATCATCCACGCTCCGGATTGCGCCATCCTGTATGGCTGCGCCGACCAGCAACGCCACCACAGCCTTGTGCATCGATGCGGTATCGAAGCGGCTCGTTCTTTTGAAGCCCGGCCCATAGCTCTCATAGACCAGCTTGCCCTCTTTCGCGACCAGAACAGCAAAGCTGTCTGTTTCCTTGGCGAATCGCTCAAGAACGGCCTGATCTTCTGCGCCCATTGCCGTGTCTTCAGGAAGCGGCTGGACGTGACCTCTTACGGTCACAAGTGGGCGGTACCAGTCTACAGATTCAACGAGCTGACGGACCGGAAAGCTTGCGCGCCGCTCTTCGACCAGCTTCACTTGCTGGGAAGACGGGGAGTCAACCACATCTTGCGCATGGCCGGATTGAGATTGCGCGATCAGGATTGAAGAGGCCAGCAAGAGCCGGGCCTTTGCGATTAATCCAGGCGATCGCGGTGCGATACGCATGTGAATGTCCGCTTCAAAAAAGAGAACAGGGGGAACGACAAAACCGCCCCCCCTGCTCTCAGACAATCAGAACTTGAACGAAGCAGTAGCACCGATGGTGCGACGGTCACCCAGAAGGGTGCCGTATGTCACACCCGAACCCGCACCGGATCCGGCGAAGGTGGTGAACGCGTAAGCGGCATACTCGCTGTCGAACAGGTTCTTTGCCCAGACCCGGAACGACCAAGAGTCGTTGCCAAGGCCGATGCTCGCATCGACCAGCTGCCGTGACGGAGTGTAGGCCGTGTTGGTGTTATCGGTATACTGACGGCTGGTCATGGACACATCAACCCGGGTCACGAGTTCCACGTCGCCGCCGAACACGTTGCCCAGCGGCAGACGATGCATGATACCGGCATTCGCCTGGAGTTCAGGCACACGCGGCAGCTTGCGACCAGAAATGTTGCTCGAATAGACACCGGTTGTGGGGCAAGTGGCCAATGATGCGCAGAGCGCACGCGGAATGGTGTCGTCCACGGTGCCATTCACAAAACGGCTGTTGGCATAGGCAACGCCGAGGTTGAAGGTCAACGTTCTGCTTGGCCGGATCACCGCCGAGAATTCGAAACCATCAATGTCGGCCCCGGCAAGGTTCCTAACGATGGCTGGCTGACCAAGATTGACTGACTGGTTGCCCTGCAGGTTGGTCCAGTCGGTGTGGAACAAGGCCGCTTCGAGGGTCAGCGCGCGATCCAGGAAAGTGCCCTTGGCACCAACTTCATAAGTCCAGTTGAACTCCGGCAAGAACACTTGCTGATCTGCAGTGAGCGGATTGGTGGCCGTCGGTACGTTGAACCCGCCAACCTTGGCCCCTCTCGCGGCGGAGGCGTAGACTAACCAGTTTTCACTGGGTTTGAAATCGACCGTGAAGCGCGGTGTGAATGCCTTGAACTCACGCTGGAAGACGGTCCCGGTGAGGACTCCTGCTGCGGTAACACCCTGCTGCGTTACGCGTTCCCAGCTCTGGCGCCCTTCGGCAGTCACGCGTAGTCCGTCGATCAGCTCATAGGAGAGCAGCCCGAACAGAGCCCGATTACGCTCGTCACGCTGCGTCGCGCCGTACCCGGAGAGTGGGGTTGTGATGTTAGCGA
>CAZVMC010000217.1:0-2669 GCA_964628635.1 uncultured Novosphingobium sp.
CGATCCAGCGTGGTTCGCTGCCAATCAGCCGTTCGGCAATGCCACGCAGCTGCTGTTGGTGCCCGATCACTACGTCTTCCGGATGCTCTATTCGCAAGGCATGCCGATGGAGGTGCTGGGGGTGGGCAACCCTGCTGCCGATCCGCGCGCGGCCTGGTCCCTGTTCGCTGCACGCTATCACCTGTTCAGAGGCACGCCATCGCGGATGTGGCTCGACTGGGTCTTTGCCGAAGTATTCGGGATCGATGTGTTGTTGAGCGCGGAGAGCGCCGATCACTACTTCGATACGATCACTCAGGCGTTGACAACGGATGCCTTTTGCCCGCGCGCGCTGTTCGAACGCTTCAACATCGAAGTCATTGCCACCACCGAAAGCCCCATCGACAGCCTTAAGCATCACGCGGCCATTCGTCAGTCGGGCTGGCCGGGCAAGGTGATTACTGCCTATCGTCCCGATCCGGTGGTCGATCCGGAATTTGAAGGGTTTCTGGAAAACCTGCAGACCTTTTCAGACCTGACCGGCGAAGATTGCCTCACCTGGCGCGGCTATCTTGCGGCGCACCGCCAGCGCCGCGCCTTCTTTGCGCAAATGGGCGCGACCAGCACCGATCACGGCCATCCCAGCGCGCAGACCGCCGATCTCTCGCCGGCCGACGCCGAAGCGCTGTTTGCCAAGATCAGTGCCGGGGGCTTCACGCCTGCCGAGGCTGAACTGTTCCGGGCCCAGATGCTGACCGAAATGGCGCGGATGAGCTTGGAAGACGGGTTGGTCATGCAGATCCATCCTGGTGCCTTTCGCAATCACAACGCCGCTGTCTTTGCCCGCTTTGGCCGCGACAAGGGCGCGGATGTGCCGAGCCGGACCGAATATGTCCAGGCACTCAAACCGCTGCTCGACCGCTATGGCAATGAAGCGGCGCTTTCGATTATTCTTTTTACGCTTGACGAAAGCACTTATGCCCGCGAGCTGGCTCCGCTCGCCGGTCACTATCCCTGTCTCAAGCTTGGCCCGGCCTGGTGGTTCCATGACAGCCCCGAGGGGATGCGCCGCTTCCGCCGGATGACCACCGAAACGGCGGGATTTTACAACACCGTCGGCTTCAACGACGATACCCGCGCTTTCCTCTCGATCCCGGCCCGGCACGATGTTGCGCGGCGGATCGACTGCGGATTCCTGGCCGAACTGGTGGCCGAACACCGCATCCAGGACTGGGAGGCCGCCGAACTGGCGCAGGATCTGGCTTACAACCTTGCCAAGCAGGCCTACAGGTTGTGAGGTTGAGGCAGTCGACGCTGCGACACCTCGCGGGCGGAGTTGGGTGCTTTGACTACGATCGCACGCGGCAGGCGGCGGGAATCGTCCACTTCGGCATCGGCGCGTTCCATCGGGCTCATCAGGCATGGTACACGGATGCGGCGCTGAATGCCGGCGAGCGGGACTGGATGATCATCGGCGTCTCGCTGCGTTCCGGTGATGTCGCGGATCAGCTTAATCCGCAGGGCGGTCTCTACACGCTGACCGAATGCTCCGCACAAGTCCACAAGACGCAAGTCATCGGATCAGTGCGGAACGTGCTGGTCGCCACCTTGGAAGCCGAAGCGGTGGTCGCCGCGCTGGCGGCGCCTGAAACGCATATCGCCAGCTTCACCATCACCGAAAAGGGCTATTGCCGCGCTGCCGATGGCTCCCTCGATCCGGTTCTGGCTGGCGAGCGAAGCGCCTACAGCTTTCTTGCGCAAGGGTTACGCCGCCGATGTGATGCCGGACTGCCTGGGCTGACGCTGCTCTCTTGTGATAACCTTGCCGAGAACGGCGCGCAGCTTGATTGCCTGATGCGGGCTTACCTTGAACGACATGATCCGGCCTTGCTCGATTGGTACGCAAAGCAATGCGTCTGCCCCCAAACCATGATTGACCGGATCGTCCCGGCCAGCACTGACCGGGACCGAAACGACATCGCGGGCGCGATCGGCCTTGCTGACCGGGGCGCGGTGCTGACCGAGCCGTTCAGTCAATGGGTGATCGAAGACCGCTTTGCAGGCCCGCGGCCCGGCTGGGAGAAGTACGGTGCCGAACTGGTCACCGATGTGGCTCCTTACGAAACCGCCAAGCTTCGGATGCTCAACGGAGCGCATTCGCTGCTTGCCTATTGCGGGTTGCAGCGCGGCTGCACCTATGTTCACGAGGCGATCGCTGACCCTCATTTGAGAACACTGGTCGACCAGCTGATGCTGCAAGAAGCAGCCCCAACAATTGCCGCCGCACCGGGTCAGAATCTGGCCGCCTATGCCGCATCGCTGATCGAGCGCTTTGCCAACCCTGCCCTCAATCACCGTCTGATCCAGATCGCGATGGACGGAAGCCAGAAGATCCCCCAGCGCTGGCTTGAGACACTCGCTGCCAATCAGGGGCAGAACAGAGAATGCCCTGCGATCCTTGCTGGAATAGCCGCCTGGATTGCACATCTGCGCGGCGTTAACGGTCCTGTTGAAGACCCGCGCGCAAGCGAACTTTCAAGTGCAGCGAGAGCCGCCGAACCACTTGCTCGCCTTTTTGGCGAACGCGGGCTTATGCCTTCGGGCTGGAATCCTCTCGACGTATGAACTTAAAAAGGCTTGGATTTGACAAATTGATAGCTTCACAAGGTCTCGTTCATAGGTTGAACACA
>CAZVMC010000218.1:0-2642 GCA_964628635.1 uncultured Novosphingobium sp.
TGCGCAGCGCCGGGATCAAGGTGGCGGACGTCGACGCGCTGGTTGCCAAGCTCAAAGAATTGGGAGTTGCCTGACATGGCCAAGACACTCGTTTGGGTCGAACACGACAACGCCGCCGTCAAGGATGCCACGCTGGCCGCGGTCACTGCCGCATCGCAGCTGGGCGAGGTCCACCTGCTGGTCGCGGGATCGGGCTGCGCCGGGGTTGCCGCCGAAGCCGCCAAGATCGCAGGCGTGGGCAAGGTCCACCTGGCTGACGACGCGGCCTATGCCAACGCGCTGGCTGAAAACGTCGCACCGCTGGTGGCGAGCCTGATGGCCGACCACGACGCCTTCGTCGCGCCTGCGACGACGACCGGCAAGAACATCGCCCCGCGCGTTGCCGCGCTGCTCGACGTCATGCAGATCTCGGACATCCTCTCGGTCGAAGGCCCCAAGACCTTCACCCGCCCGATCTATGCCGGCAACGCCATCGCGACGGTTGAATCGAGTGACGCCAAGCTGGTTATCACCGTCCGCGGCACGGCCTTCGCCAAGGCCGCGACCAGCGGCGGTGCGGGTAGCGTTGAAGCCGTCAGCGGCGCAGGCAATGCCGGGCTTTCCAGCTTCGTGAGCGCCGAACTCGCCAAGAGCGAACGCCCCGAGCTGACCAGTGCCAAGATCATCGTTTCGGGCGGCCGAGCGCTGAAAGACGCGGCGACCTTCGAAGCCACCATCCTCCCGCTCGCCGACAAGCTCGGCGCAGGCGTCGGCGCATCGCGCGCGGCCGTGGATGCTGGCTATGTTCCGAACGACTATCAGGTCGGCCAAACCGGCAAGATCGTTGCACCCGAAGTCTATATCGCGGTCGGTATCTCGGGCGCGATCCAGCATCTGGCGGGGATGAAGGATTCGAAGACCATCATCGCGATCAACAAGGACGAAGACGCCCCGATCTTCCAGGTCGCCGATATAGGTCTGGTTGCGGACCTCTTCAACGCGGTGCCGGAATTGACCGGCAAGCTTTGAAAATTCGCCAATACAAACATCTGAAAAGGCCCCGGCGATCCGGGGCTTTTTCTTTTTAAGCCAATGCGCTATTTGCTAACCGACCTAAAACAGGGGCAAGTATGCGCCAGCTTGGTATAGCAATCCTGACTGCTGGCTTGGTATCCACAGCAACTGTTGCGGCCAAGCCGCGCCCACTGGTGACGCTAACCAGGACCGGCGCTTGGGTGGTCAATTACGACGACAATGCCTGCCATCTTCTCGGGCAGTTCGGCGACCTCGAAGACGGGGTGGTAATCCGGATGACCCGCTACCAACCGGGCGATCCGTTCGATCTGACGCTTTACGGAAAGCCGTTCGACGTCCGCACTCTGCAAGTGAAGGTCTCGCTCGATTTCGGCGTCTCGGATGGCCCGATCGAGCGGACCGGGCTGGCGGGCAAGGCGGGAACGCGGCCAATGGTGCTAGCCGGTGGAATGCGGATCGACGGCAAGGCGGCCTCAGACCCGGACAACGCTTTGCCGCCGGTGGATCCCTCGCGAGAACGCGCGGCGGCCACGCTGGTTGTGGGTTTCGGCGGCTCGGATTATCGCCTCGAAACCGGGCCGCTTGATCTGCCGCTGGCCAAGCTACGCGAGTGTCAGACCGATCTGGTCAAGTTCTGGGGTTATGATCCAGCGGTCCAGGCTCAGCTCAGCCGCCCGGCCAAACCCGCCACCAGTCCGGCGCGGTGGGCCACCTCCAGCGACTTTCCCCGAGCAGCCTTGGAGAGCGGACGCAGCGGTGTCGTCAAATTCAGGCTCGACATCGACGAAACTGGGAAAGTGACCAAATGCGCGGTGCTGGCGCAGACCAGCCCGACTGATTTCGCCAAGACCAGTTGTGATATTCTGGTCAGGCGCGGAAAATTCCAACCGGCGCTGGACAAGGATGGCCAGCCGGTACGCTCGTTTTGGGTCAGTTCGATCCGCTGGATGTTTTAGCGCCGCTCATAGAGCACCAGCGGTTTCTCCTCGGGCTGCTGGTGGCGCGCGTATTCGGTGAAGCCAAGGTTGTGCGCCAGCTTTTCCGACACGCCATGCCCGGCCTCGATCATGCAGGCCACGCGCTGGCGGCCATGGGTCTGATCGAACCATGGCATCACTGCGCGCATCACTTCGCTGGCCACGCCCTGGCCCCAGTGATCCGGGTGGACGATCCAGCCGGCTTCGGGGACATCGTCAAGCCCGTGCGCGAAGCCGCGCCACGAGCGGAACACGCCGCAATTGCCGATGATCTCTCGCTCGCCGCGCATTCGGACATAAAAGGTACCGTAACCGTAAAGCGCCCAGCTGCCGGCGTTGCGGGTCAGCCGGGCGAAGGTATCGGCTGGGCTTGGGCTCCAGTTACCAAGGAATTCTAGGGTGCGGGGATCGCCAAGGATCGCATCGAGCCCCGCGAAATCACCCGGTTGTGGCAGCCACAACTCGAACCGCTCGGTCTGCAGCAACGGCCCGCTCAAAGCAGTGTATCCACCGCGTGGATCACCACGCCGACCAGCCCCCCGACCAGTGTGCCGTTGATCCGGATGAACTGCAGATCGCGGCCGACCGCGCCTTCGATCCGGTCGGTCACGGTCTGGGCATCCCAGCGCTTGACCGTTTCGGAGACCAACC
>CAZVMC010000219.1:0-2632 GCA_964628635.1 uncultured Novosphingobium sp.
ACCGCCGCGCGGATCGGCGCTCTGGGTCAGGACCGGCTGGTGATCACCGGCGGCGAGCCGCTGCTGCAAGGCGCGGCGCTGGCGCACATGGCGGCGCTGCTGCCGGGAGTGGCCATCGAAATCGAAACCAACGGCACCGTCCAGCCGCACGCCGCGCTCGATCCGCAGGTGGCGCAATACAACGTCAGCCCCAAGCTGGCGCATTCGGGCAACCGCCGAGACCTTGCGCTAATCGACACCCGACTGGCAGCCTTCGCCGCCGATCCCCGGGCCTGGTTCAAATTTGTGATTGGCACGCCGGCTGATCTGGACGAGGTGCTGGCCTTGCAGCAGGCCCACTCGATCCCGGCGGAGCGGATCTACCTGATGCCGCTCGGCACCGAAAGCGCCACTTTGCGTGAACGGGAGGAGTGGTTGGCCCCGCTCGCCAGTGCACACGGCTTCCGCTTCAGCGACCGGCTCCACATCCACCTGTTCGGCGATACGCGGGGAACCTGAAAGTTACCGCCCCTGTGCGCGCCACCTTTGCACGGTGCGCAGTACCATCTCTTCCTCTCCGCCCGAGCCAGTCCACAGCTCGCTGAACGAGGGGTCAGCCGAGGCGGGACGCTTGACCTCGTCAAGCTCGTCGAAGCTGGCGCGGATTGGGATCGAGACGCCCTCGCCGCAGATGATGCATTCGCGGTTGCGCAAGGCCGGGATCGAATCGAGGAACCCGCGCGCCCCTTCGGGCATGGCGGCTTTCACGAAGGCCTGGTCGCGATCGTTGTTGAGGCGCATCGAGATGATCGTGCCGCACTGCGAGAGCACGCCTTCGGCGAGGTCCGAGGGACGCTGGGTGATCAGGCCCAGCGAAATCCCGTATTTGCGGCCTTCCTTGGCGATCCGGCTCAGGATCCGGCCGACCGAAGAACCATCGGCGTTCTTCTCGTTCGGCACGTAGCGGTGCGCTTCTTCGCAGACCAGCAGGATCGGCCGGGTCTTCTCATCACGCGCCCAGATCGCGAAGTCGAACACCATCCGGCTGAGCACCGCGACCACGGTGGAGGTGATGTCCGACGGCACGCCCGACACGTCGATGATCGAGATCGGCTTGCCGCGGCTGGGCATGCGGAACAGCTTGGCGATGAATTCGGCCATCGTATCGCCCACCAGCATGCCGGAGAACATGAACTGAAAGCGCGGATCGGCCTTCAGCTCATCGATCTTGGTCTTGAGCCGCATGAACGGCGCGGTGGTGGTGCTCTTGTCGAGCTTGCCCATTTCGGCGGTGATGAAATTGGTCAGGTCGGAAAGCAGGTAAGGGATCGGGCTGTCGACCGTGATCTTGCCCATCGTCTCGGCCAGCCGGTTCTTGCTGCGCGCGGCGAGCAGGCACTTGGAGAGAATATCGGCATCCTCCTGCCGGTCGTTGCCGGTGGAGGTCAGGAACACCTCGCAGTGTTCTTCAAAGTTCATCAGCCAGTAGGGCATGTTGAGGTTGGAAACGTCAAAGATCATCCCCGTGGTCTTGAACGCAGCGGAGTATTCGCCGTGGGGGTCGATCATCACGATGTGGCCATCGGGCGCGGCTTGGCAGATCCGGTGCAGGATCAGCGCGGCGCTGGTCGATTTGCCGGTCCCGGTCGAGCCGAGCAGCGCGAAGTGCTTGCCGAGGAAACTGTCGATGTAGATCCCCGCGCGGATATCGCGGGTGGGGTAGACGGTGCCGATCTGGATCGAGCTGCGCCCATCGCTGGCATAGATTTGCCGCAGGTCGTTGCTGGTGGCCGGATAGATCAGCGCGCCGGGGATCGGGTAGCGGGTTACCCCGCGGCGAAACGAGTGGATCCGGCCGGTCAGGCGTTCTTCCTGCCCTTCGCCCAGAAAGTCGATGTTGGCGACGATCCCGCCGGGGCTTTTGCTGTCTTGCCGCTGGGTGCGAACCGAAGCGAGCAGCCAAGACTTGCCGACGCGGATCTTGATCTGGCTGCCGACCTGGCCAGCCAGCGCGATCGAGGGATCGCTGTCAGCCGAACATTCCTGCAGCCGCTGCAGATCGAGCGCGACCTGGCTTCCGGAACCGGCGATTTCCAGCACAACACCAATGGGATCGCGGGCGTTGTCGATACCGGGCTCGGCGGCTGGCGCGGCCTGCGGGGCGCTGCCATGCTGCAAATCCTCAGCCTGAGCTGGACGAGCCGCCCCGAACCCGCTGTTGCCCGTCGCATCCATAAACCCGGTCCCCTAATGCGCGTTGCAACCGCGCAGATCGAGAGCTTGGCTATAGTTAAAGGGTTAATATCGGGCTAAGTTCTGCCGGACTGTGACCCAATCAGATCAGGGCGAAAATCCGTCCGGCGAGGACCCCCATCGCCACCGACAGCGCCACCGCCATCAGCCCGTAGAGGAATGACTGACGCTCCGCGAACTGGGCAACCAGCCGCTCGAAGCCAAGCTTCTTGACCTCCACCCGGGCGATCGCCGAAGCGACCACCTCGCCGCGGGTGATGGCAAAAGTCTCTGCCGTATAGATGCCGGTTTGCACATTGGACGGCAGCGAGATGCGCGCCTGATAGAGCACTTGCTGGCTGACCTGCACCGCCTTGGTATCTTCCTTGTAAAGCCCGCCGCGCTGCATCAGATCGACCAG
>CAZVMC010000220.1:0-2629 GCA_964628635.1 uncultured Novosphingobium sp.
GCCGCTTCGGCGATCAGCTCTGGTTGGAACGGCGCGGCACTCTTTCACGAATTGCCCGATGGCTCGCTCGATCCACTTGGGCCCAGCGGACGGCAGCGCGCAATCATGGGGGTCGCGGAAGCGGCCCTGCCCCCCGCATCGCCGCACTTGATCGATCACGGCTCGGAACTGATCGTCGAACTCGCTTCGGGCGATTTCGCGCTGGCGCCAGCCACTTTCGAAGCGCTCGCCCAAGGTACCAACCGGGCGCTGGTCGGCAGCGAGATTATCCAGTTTGCTAAGGCTGAGCCACTTGGCAGCAGACGCTGGCGGCTTTCAGGCTTTCTGCGTGGGCGCGGCGGGAGCGAGTCTGCCATCGGCGGACATGCCGCAAACGAACGATTCCTGTTGCTCGACGGCAGTTCGACCCGCTTCGATGCGGCAGCAGCCGGGATCCATCCGCAAAGCCGGATCGCCGCGATCGGGCTGGCAGACACGGCACCGGTTTTCGCTGCCATCGCCTTGCCGGGGGCGACCCTGCGACCGCTCTGCCCCGTTCGCGGAAATCTGACGACCGATGCGGCAGGTGACACCGTTTTAGCCTGGACCCGGCGCGCGCGCGGTGCCTGGTTGTGGCGCGACGAAGTCGATGTCCCATTGGTGGAGCAAGAGGAGCGCTATGTCGTAACCTTCGGCACCGACACTGCGGAATTGGCGCGATGGGAGGTGGGCGAGCCGCGAATCACCATTTCCGGCTCGCTCCACACGACGCTGGTGACCACCGCACCCGGCGGCCGGTACCGGGTCCAGCAGCTTGGTAGCCACGGCCTGTCCGAGCCGCACCCGATTGCTGTCTAAACCCATGCGGAGTAGCCCCTAATGTCTGATCCAATTGCCTTTCCCAGCACGACCCCGCGGTTCGCGCTACCTTACCTGTTCGCCGCCCAAGCGCAAAAGGAGATCACCGTCAACGAGCTCGCAGCGCGGATCGATGTCCTGATCCACTGCGCCGTTGAAGCAAGCCTGGCTGCGCCCCCGTCCAGCCCGCAAGACGGTCAAATCTGGCTGGTCGCAGCGGGGGCGAGTGGCGCCTGGGCTGGTCAGTCGGGCAAGCTGGCAGCATGGATCGGCGGCGGCTGGAGCTTCCTGGTCCCGCCGCCGGGAATGGTAGTTCACGATCTGGCGCGCGGTGCGGTGCGACGCTTTGCCGGAACCTGGCAGGCCCCGGCCCGCCCCGCCGCGCCCGGCGGGGGCACCACCATCGACGCAGAAGCGCGCACTGCGATCAGCGCAATCCTTGGTGTGCTCGATTCGCTGGGGCTGATTCCCGCGAACTGACGGGAACCAAATCATTTTTGCTGCAATTCACCGCATAATGCGGCAGGTTGAGCGTGACCGGTTGATTTTTCGGTCGACTAGAGCAAGAAATAGCGACATTCTTGCAACAGGTTCGGTGTTTGTCGGCTTGCGCCAGTTTGGCGAAGGCGATAGACAGCGGTTCACTCGGTGGCTCACTTTTCACAAAAGGGGAATACGATAATGCGCAAATTGGTCCTAGGGATGGCGCTGGCCACTACGGCCCTCGCGTCTCCGGCCTTGGCCCGCGACGATTCATGGTACATCGAAGCCGACGCTGGTGCGATGATCGTTGAAGACTCGGTTTTTGACATCGGCACCACTGCCGATGCGATGACCGTCGATCATCAGTATGGCTATGACTTCGGCGGCATCATTGGTTACGACTTCGGCGGTTTCCGTCTCGAAGCCGAAGCCAGCTGGCGCGAAGCCGATCCTGAAAACCTGACTTCGACCGTGCGCGTTGCTGCTGCTGCGCCGATCTCGTCGGCTGCTCCGGGCGTGACCGGTTCGCACAGCTATGTTGCTGGCGACGTGAATGCGCTCAGCTTCATGGTCAATGGCATGCTCGATTTTGGTGAAGACGATGGCCTGCAGGGCTTCATCGGCGGCGGTGCGGGTGTTGCCCGCGTCGATCACGACTATTCGATCAACCGCCTCGGGCCGGGCGTCGTCCGTGATTCGGACACCGGTTTCGCCTGGCAGGCAATCGCGGGCGTTCGCGCTCCGCTCAGCGACAGCTGGGACGTTGGCCTGAAGTATCGCTTCTTCAACGTCGACAATGTCGATCTGGTCGATACCGCTGGCCGTGCGATGAGCACGCGCTTCCGCTCGCACTCGCTGCTCGGCACGCTGACCTACAACTTCGGCGGTGCGCCGGAGCCGGTCGCCCCGCCGCCGCCGCCGCCGCCGCCCTATGTGGCTCCGCCGCCGCCGCCGGTCGTGGTGACCCCGCCGCCGCCGCCGCCGTGCAACAAGGGCCCGTATATCGTGTTCTTCGACTGGGATAAGTCGGACATCACGCCGGAAGCTGCCGGGATCCTCGACAGCGCGGTTACGGCCTATGCCAACTGCGATCGCGTGCCGATCATGCTGGCCGGTTATGCCGACCGCTCGGGTAGCCCGCGCTACAACCAGGGGCTCTCGGAACGCCGCAACGCGTCGGTCCGCGCTTACCTGACTTCGCGTGGCATCTCGGATGGCGCGATCAGCAGCCAGGCCTTCGGTGAAAGCAACCCGCGCGTCCCGACTGCGGACGGTGTGCGCGAGCTGCAGAACCGCCGCGTGGAAATCA
>CAZVMC010000221.1:0-2622 GCA_964628635.1 uncultured Novosphingobium sp.
GTCAGCCCCGCCGCGCCCGAGCCGACGATGATGACGTCCGGCGGTGCAGGCAGGTCGTTTGCAGTGTCCATGGCGCTCTCATGCCCGCTGTCGCTGTTCGGTGCAATCACGCGGCGCGCATTGCGTTCGATCCCGGTGAAAACGGTGCGCACCGAGCGAACCGGTTTGAGGTCTATTTGGGCTAGACTGCCATTCGAATGTTGGCTTTAATAGTGCCATGCAAGAGGGGGGTTGCATGACTTATGCAGATGCCATCAGCAGGGGGTTTGCAAAGACATTCACAAAAAATGGGCGAGCAACTCGCAGCGAGTACTGGTACTTTATTTGCACATTCTGGGCGGCTTTTTGGGCAACTGTAGCTGCAGTCGTCCTGAAGTGGACTGAAATCCAGGCTCTATTGGCCTTGGCCACCGTCATCCTGTTCGTGCCCACACTGACCCTGACGGTTCGGCGTCTCCACGATACCGGCAGGTCAGGCTGGTGGATGCTGGTCTGGGTCGGCGTGTGGGGGCTGGGGATTGCGATCATCTTCGTCTTCGCCTTGCTGCGCAGCGATCCTGGCGACAATCGTTACGGTCCGCCGGCGGTATATCGCGATCCGTCGTCTGACGGTCCGAGCCTGAGCAGGCGGTTGTATCGCGCAATGATCGACCGTCCGCTCGGCGCGCTGCGCCGCTGGGGTCGCAAACTGAGCAGGGCCGGGCGACGCTGGGCGACGAAACGCATTGCGGGATCAGAACTGGTCGACGTGGCAAATGGTGGAGCTGGACCAAGCCAAGGTTGCACAATCCTGATTCACGGCACATTCGCCCGCGACGCGACATGGACGTTGGCGGGCGAGCCGATAGCCGAGGCCATTGGCACAGCAATCCCGGGCCATGCGATTAGGCGGTTCATCTGGTCAGGCGGAAATTCGCACCTGGCTAGGCTCAACGCCGCGCGCCAACTGCGCGATGAGATCGCCAGTCTTAAGGCTGCGGGCGAGCAGCCAGTGCATCTGGTCGGTCACAGTCACGGCGGAACGGTGGCCCTTTTGGCCTTGCGCGATCCGGAAACGCAGCATGCTGTCGATCGGGCGGTTTTCCTGGGTACTCCCTTCCTCCATACCCGTCCGCGTGCTCTTGAGCTGCTGTGCCGCAACCTTGCCAACAGTCTGTCCTGGTTCATCGCGTTTCCAGGGCTGTTCATTCCCCTTTTTGCCTTCATGGGCATCGTGATCGGAGTGTCTACGGCCTTTGAACAGACAGACATGCTCAATTACACAATGGTTGGCCTTATTGGCGCAGGTGCGATTATCACTTTCCTTGGTCTCGCCTTTTACCTGATCGAGCGCCCGAAGGTCCGGACCGAGATTGATAGGTCGCTGCAGCGGTTCTTTGGCACTTATCAACGCGCCACCGCCGTTTTTCTGTCGCAGCCAACTCCTCCCTGTCCGGTCTTCATCGCCCGGATCAATCGCGACGAGGCGCGTATCTGGCTTCGCCTGGTCACGGGCCTAGCAGACCTACCCTGGCAGTTGATTTCGCTTGCACATCGGGCTTTGGCAGCAATCCTGATAACTGGCCTTGCCGCGTTTGTGGCGCTTGCTTTTCTCTCCTCGGCGCTTGGACTTCCGGATCAGCTGACGATGATCACGGCCATGATCGCAGCAGGAAGCGGAATTGCCCTGGCCTTTGCCCTGCTGTTCGCTCCGTTGATTTTCTCACTCTACCTGTGGCTGGTTCGCGGAACCCGTTTCGGTGTCGGTACCGCTGGTCTGATTGAGGGGCTGGCGGCTGATATCCGGATAGGCTCCGACCTCAGTCCACCGATCGCTCCGGGCAGCAGGACCGTCAATCTGTCCCATGCCAAGGACGGCTTGCGGCATTCGTCCTTCTACAGCGACTCGGCCCTTGCGCAGTCGGTTGCCGAATGGTTGGCGCAACCGCTGCCTGCTGCCCCGGAAATTGCAGACGCGGCGATTCATCGCGAGCGCGCACAGAGTGTTGCTCCGCCGCCTCGCTCGCATGTCGCCGCCCTGGCCCTGCCTCTGGCCATTGCGGTGCTCATGGCCGGTGGCATCGGGTTCGGCTATTCAAGGGCCCTGAATCGGTTGCCGGTCGAGATCTCCGACCTCGATCCACCGGTGTCGAGCCTAGCAGAGTTCGAGCCGACCCGGTTCGATGCCGAGCGCCACAGGGTATCGGCCGATGCGGATACGTTTGCCTCGTTCATTGACCTGAGCGAAGTGCAAGGAGCAACCTGCGAGCTTGAAGGCACATTCAGTTCGAGCGATTGGGCATCTCAGGTCAGTTTCGAACAGGCATCGGTTGAAGAGATTGATCCAGGCCAAGCTTCGAACTACCCCGATGACCAGGTTGTGCAAAGCGATGGAACAGCCTGGCATATCCTCTTCGACCAACCGGTCTATTCGACTCCGACCGGCAATGCGCGTCGCGTGCTGTTTCGCAAGTCCTTCGAGGTCATGGGGGACAAGCTGTTTTATGAGGTCAGCACGAAATCGGCCAAGCCGGCCGATACCGAACTGTCAATGTCACTGCGCTGTGGCTGAGCTTGCGCCAGCCGAACTGGTCAGCGAAACGAAGACGTCTTCCAGGTCCGCCTCGCGGGTGGTCACATCGA
>CAZVMC010000222.1:0-2616 GCA_964628635.1 uncultured Novosphingobium sp.
GCGCCCATCGCCAGCGCGGTGCGCAGCGTTTCCTGCGCCTTGGCCGGGCCGACCGAAACCGCGACGATTTCCGAAACCACGCCCTTCTCCTTCAGGCGGATCGCTTCTTCGACCGCGATCTCATCGAACGGGTTCATGCTCATCTTGACGTTGGCGAGATCGACACCGGTGCCGTCGGATTTCACCCGTGGCTTCACGTTATAGTCGATCACGCGCTTTACGCAGACCAGGGCTTTCATGAGGTTTAAGCCTTTCCCTTTGAATTGACGCAACCGCGCCTAGTTTACGTTTACGGAAACGTCAACTCTCATTCATGCGACCTTGCGCACTTCTGCGACGATCTTTTGCGCGGCATCGCCAAGATCGTTGGCGGCGACGATCGGCAGGCCGGAATTGGCGAGGATATCCTTGCCCTGCTGCACGTTGGTGCCTTCCAGTCGGACCACCAAAGGCACAGACAAGTTCACTTCCTTCGCCGCCGCGACGATGCCATCGGCGATGATGTCGCACTTCATAATTCCGCCGAAGATATTGACGAGGATGCCCTTCACCGCCGGGTCCTTGAGGATGATCTTGAACGCCGCGGTGACCTTTTCCTTCGAAGCGCCGCCGCCGACATCGAGGAAGTTGGCGGGAAACTCGCCATTGAGCTTGATGATATCCATCGTCGCCATGGCAAGACCGGCGCCGTTGACCATGCAGCCGATGTTCCCGTCGAGCTTGATATAGGCGAGGTCGTATTCGCTCGCCTCCAGTTCAGCCGGATCTTCCTCGGTCGTGTCGCGCAGCTCCATCAGGTCCTTGTGGCGGAACATCGCGTTGCCATCGAAGCCGACCTTGGCATCGAGGACCATCAGTTTATCGCCTTCCGAGGTCGGGCAGACCGCCAGCGGATTGATCTCGATCTGCTCCGCATCGGTGCCGAGGAACGCCGCGTAAAGCCCGGCGAGGACTGTGCTGC
Organism: uncultured Novosphingobium sp.; assembly: GCA_964628635.1. Lineage (GTDB taxonomy): Bacteria > Pseudomonadota > Alphaproteobacteria > Sphingomonadales > Sphingomonadaceae > Novosphingobium. The sequence goes on from CAZVMC010000222.1 coordinate 962, forward strand.
ACTGCTTGGCGAGATCGCCCGACAGCTCCAGAGCCTTTGCCACTGCCCGCCCATGGTGCGGCTGGAGGCCGGTGGCGGGATCGATGGTGATGGTGTGGATCTTTTCGGGGCTATCGTGCGCGACATCCTCGATGCTCATCCCGCCCTCGGTCGAGGCAACGACGGCAATCCGGCTGGTGGCGCGATCAACCAGCAGCGCAAGGTAGAACTCTTTGCCGATATCGACCCCGTCGGTGATGTAGAGCCGGTTGACCTGCTTGCCCGCTTCGCCGGTCTGGATCGTCACCAGCGTGTTGCCGAGCATTTCGCGCGCGTGGGCCTCAACCTCTTCGAGCGTCTTGGCGAGCCGGACGCCGCCCTTCGCGTCGGGGCCGAGTTCCTTGAACTTGCCCTTGCCGCGCCCACCGGCGTGAATCTGCGCTTTCACGACATAGAGCGGCCCAGGCAACTGCTTGGCTGCCGCCACGGCTTCTTCAACGGACATCGCCGGGATGCCCTTGGGCACGGCCACGCCGAATTTGGCGAGCAGATCCTTGGCTTGATACTCGTGAATGTTCATGCGCGCGCCGCTTTCCTTGAATTGAGGTCGGGTTTGATGCGCCGCCGCCTAAGCACATCGCGCAACCCTTGAAAAGTCCCGCCGCCAAGTCGATTAGGGCCATCGCATGATCGATCGCGCCCGCCTTGAAGAGATTGTTCGCGAAGCCGGACGAATGGCGCTGGCGCGTTGGCCGGGCGACGGCCACGCCCCGGCGGTGTGGGAGAAAGTGCCAGGCAGTCTGGTCAGTGAGGCAGATCTGGTAGTCGATACCTTTTTGAAGCGCGAACTCGGCAGATTGCTGCCGGCGGCGGGTTGGCTTTCTGAAGAAACGGTCGATGCCCCCGAACGGCTCGAGGGAGGGCTGATCTGGCTGGTCGATCCGATCGACGGGACCCGCGACTTTGTCCGTGGGCGGCGCGGCTGGGCGGTCTCGGTCGCCTTGATCAGCGCGGGACGCCCGCTATTCGGAATGCTCGATGCGCCGGCGCGCGGCCAAGAACAGGGGGGTGAGTTCTGGAGCGCCGAGGCGGGGCAGGGGGCTTGGCTCAACGGCGTGCGGCTCAGCGCCAGCACCCGCAAGGAGCTACCCGGTGCCAGGGTGCCAGCGCACGAATTGCCCAAGGTGGACAGCGATCTGACGCTGGTGGCGCAGCCCAACTCGATCGCGCTGCGGATCGCGATGGTGGCCAATGATGAAGCGGACTTGGTTGCTACTCTGCGCTGGGGCTACGAATGGGATATCGGTGCCGCCGCCTTGATCGCGCGCGAAGCCGGCGCAGCGGTGACCGATGCCTTCGGCCAGCCGCTGGGTTACAACAAACGCGATCCGCGCGCTTTCGGCGTGCTGGTCAGCGCCCCGGCGATCCACCAGGCTGCGGTTGCGCGGCTGGCGGATCGCGCGAAGGCTTTGGCAGGCTAGGCCCTAGTTCCCCGCAGCGCGCGCGGCGTCGACATCGGCCTGGGTAATCGGCACGATCTTGATTTCAACCCGGCGGTTCTTGGCACGGCCTTCGGCTGTGGCGTTGTCAGCGATCGGCATGGTTTCGCCAAAGCCTTGACTGCGGATCCGTGCGGCCGGCACCCCGCGCGAGATCAGGTAGTTCATCACCGTCCG
>CAZVMC010000223.1:0-2576 GCA_964628635.1 uncultured Novosphingobium sp.
GCGGGGTGATCTTCGATATCGACCCGGTCTTCGCCAACAGCGAGGAATGGTACGAATCGATCCCCGCCGAAGTGCGCCCGCACCGCGAACAGCCGTTCTACCATTTGCTCGCCGAAAACGGCGATTCAAGCTATGTCGCCTATGTCAGCCAGCAGAACCTCACCGCCGATGGCGATAGTGGCCCGGTCGACCACCCATCGGTGGCCGAGCTGTTTGAGGAATTTGCCGCCGGGCGTTATCGCTTGCGGCGCTCGTTGACGCACTGAGCGCATTGCACCGCAGGTTTGCGGATTACAGCACGTAGTAGTCGGTCACCCGGTCGTACCAATCGTGCAGGCAGCCAACATCCTGGCAACGGTTGCGTTCGCGCAGATATTCGCGCTGGCTGCGCAGCAAGGCCTGCTGATCGGCCTCGTCAAGGTTGCGCAGTACGGCCTTGAAGCGGTCTGACAGCGCACGGTCCTTGGCCGAGAGTTCGCGGCTCTGGCAGATCATGGTCAGCACGTTGTCGGTCTGCCCCGCGCAGGAGAAACTGGGATTGTAGGTGGTTCGCTTGGGCTCAGCCGCGGCGGTGGTTGCAGAAGCGCTGGGCACGGGCGCGGCACTTGCCGTCGGACTGGCCGAAGCACTGGCGCTGGTCGAGGCTCCCGGTGCGGGGGCCTGTTTTACCTCACCCTTGCTATCAACCAGCGTCCACCACAGCAGCACGCCCAGCCCTACCGCAAGCAGCGCGCCGAGCAGCAGCCAGAGCGGCTGGACCCCGTCGCTCTTGGCCGGTTCTGCGGCATAGCTTGGTGCCGGCTGATAGGCGGGCGCTGCGGGTTCGGCCCGCGCTTCGAGCAGGCGCGCCTTCTGCGCGGCGAACTCAGCATCGGTCAGCGCGCCGCTCTGGTGCAGCTTAGCCAGCCGTTCGAGCGCTTCGATGTGATCGGTCATTCGATTTCCCCCATCAACTCTTCAACTTCCAGCCGCTGCGCAGGAGTACGTAGAGCAGCACCCCCAGAACCAGATTGAGTACTCCCAACCCGATTGCGCCGTGCAGCACGGCCTGATTGGTGCTGCCAATATCGCTTTGCCCGAGAAATCCAAAGCGGAAGCCCGAGATCACGTAAAAGAACGGGTTCATTTTGCTGATCGTCTGAAAAATCGGCGCAAGATTGTCGATCACGTAAAAGGTGCCCGAGAGCAACGAGAGCGGAGCGATCACGAAGTTGGTCACCGCTGCGTTGTGATCGAACTTCTCGGCCCAAAGCGAGGTGATCATCCCCGCGATCGCCAGCATGATCGAGCCCATCAGCCCGAACCAGACCACGGCCCAGGGATGCGCCATGCCGAGATGAACCCCCGGCCAGAGCAGCATGAAGGCACCGACCGCCAGGCCGACGAAGATCGCGCGGGTCACAGCCGCGCCGACCATGGCCAGCATCAGCTCGCCTTCGGAAAGCGGCGGCATCAGGTAATCGATGATCGTGCCTTGGATCTTGCCCGCCAGAAAACTGAAACTGGCATTGGCGAAGGCGTTTTGCATCATCCCCATGACGATCAGCCCGGGAGCCACGAAGGTTGCGAAGTTGACGCCGAGGATGAGCCGGTCGCTCCGGCCCATCGCCACCGAGAAAATCACCAGAAACAGCAGGGTGGTAATCGCCGGGGCCCAGATCGTCTGGGTTTGAACCTTGAAAAACCGGCGGACCTCCTTCATATAGAGGGTCCACAGCCCAAGCCGGTTGACCCGGTGGATAACGGGCACTCCCTGGGCCGGAAACCTGCTTGCTCCCGAAGCCGATGCGGAGGGGCTCGCGGCGGCATCACCGGGGGAAAGCATTTGATCAGGCATGGCATGCCGACTATCGGCTGCCACGCGCCAAGGCAAGCGTGCGGGGGATTCGCCCCCACAAGCCACGCGCGCAACGGGGAATTTCGGAAATGAGCTGGACCGACGAACGGATCGAAAAGCTGACCAAGATGTGGGAAGGCGGGGCTACTGCCAGCCAGATCGCCGACGAGCTCGGTGGGGTCAGCCGCAATGCGGTGATCGGCAAGGCGCACCGGCTGGGGCTGAAGGCCCGCCCTTCCCCGGTCAAGCCGAACGAGAAGGAAGAGGCTGCCCCGGCGCCCAAGGCCGCGCCGAAGGCTGCGGCCGAGCCGGCCCCGCGCCCTGTCGCGCGTCCAGCGGCGGCCCCGGCCGCGCCGCGCCCCATTCCCACGATCCCGACCCCGACTGCCGGGCAGGCCAACCAACCGCGGATCGTTTCGGTCGGCCCCGGCGGGTTCCTGCGCCAGGGCCCCGGCGATCAGCAACCGCCGATCCCGCCCGCGCCGCCGCGACGTCTGGTTCCGGCCAAGCCGAGCCCGGAAATGGCCGACAAGACCAGCCTGCTCGATCTCAATGACCGGATCTGCCGCTGGCCGATGGGCCACCCCGGTGAAGCGGACTTCCATTTCTGCGGTGAAAAGGTGAACCCTGGGTTCCCCTATTGCGTGGAGCATTGCGGCCGTGCTTTCCAGGCCCAGCTGCCGCGCGGCCACCGCCGCCCGCCCCCGCCCCTGCCCTTCGGCGGCCCGCGGGTGCGCTA
>CAZVMC010000224.1:0-2573 GCA_964628635.1 uncultured Novosphingobium sp.
AATGAAAGGCATGGGCGCGACTGAGGGTGAAGACTGCCCCTTCGCCTTCAACTTCGATCCGGCCAGCTTCAAGGTTGGCGATACGGTAAGCTACCGGGTCAGTACGATGGACGACTGGCCGTTCGTCGGGACCTTGCTGGAGGTGCATGAGGACTTTGTGGTCATCTCGCCGGGGCCGACGGAGCCCGATGCGAGGTATCGGGGGACGCGGGAGAGCAGGCCAATGGTGGATGGGAGTGAGATTTAGGGAGCAGGTGGAACCTCGATCCACGGCGAAACCAGCCTGACCGGCGCGGTGCCCAAGTCGCTTCCGCACGGAACGACAAATAGGCTGATCCGGATCGCGACAATCGGATTTCCTCGTCCGCCCGCCATTTCTTCTGCCAAATAGCCGAAGCTATGGCGAAAAACGAAAGTTTGGCCAGATACTACGGCCACTTTGGTGAGGTCTTGCGGCGCCAGAAATCCGGTGTTCAGGTTATCGCTCAACTTACCGTCTTTTTGGCGGAACTGGGCGGCGACCATCTGCGAGCCGTCATTGGTCTGGAAGTCACGGTAGGCGCAGAACTCCGCGGTTGTGTTGTTGGTTACGGTTACTCTGACAACTCTTCTTTCGATCCAGGCCATTTCCACGGTGCCGTTGTTCGAAGTCGAGTTGAACAAGGAGGACCTTACTTGCGTTGGCGCGCAGGCTCCAACTGAAAGAATAAAGGGCAGCAAAAGTCCCCGCGCGTTCATCAAAAATCGTCCGCCGCATCGAGCAGCGCCGTCAGCTTCCTGGGCGCAACACTCCGCCAGCTCCGCGCGAGCCACTCGCCAATCTCAGCCCAATCATTATCACCCAGATCGAGCCGGATAGCGATCCAGCCGTCGCCGAAATAGGCAGGGCGGTAGTAGCGAGCGGGGGCGTTCTCGATCAGCTGCTGCTGTTCGTCGAGCCCGCTGATCTTGACCAGCAGGGCCAGTTTGCCGTCACCGTGGTGATCGCGGCTGATGTAGGCGAACTTCTTGCCCTTCACGATCCCGAAGCAGGGCATGCCGTGGCTGAGCACTTCGTCAGCTTCAGGTTGGGCGAGGGCGAGTTGGCGCACTTGGGCGATAATCGCCTCAGGCGAAGTGGCTGCGGAAACCAGTGCCGCGAGACAGCGCGCGTAGAGCTGGTGCTCGGCGATCAGCACTCGCGCGGCGAGGCTCTCGGCGGTGTCACCGGGGAGGATCGACACCGGCGTTTGGCCCAGCACTGGTCCGGCATCGAGCTCGGCAGTGACGAGGTGGACGGTGCAGCCGCCGTGGCTGTCGCCCGCTTCCAGCGCGCGCTCGTGGGTGTGAAGGCCGGGATACCTGGGCAGCAGTGAGGGATGGATGTTGACCATCCGGCCTTCCCACTGGCCGACGAATTCCGGGGTGAGGATGCGCATGTAACCGGCCAGCGCGACGTACTGTGCGCCGTGTTCGCGGATCGCCGCGTCCATCGCCGCGTCGTGCTCGGCGCGGGTCATGCCTTTGTGGAGAAGGGCGAAGGTGGGGACACCCTCGGCTGCGGCAAGCTTCAGCCCGGCGGCCTCGGGGTTGTTGCTGGCGACGAGTTTGATCTCAAACGGGCAATCCTCGGCGCGGCTCGCATAGAGCAGCGCGGCCATATTGGTGCCACTGCCGGAGATCAGGACGGCGATCGGGGTGCGGGTCAACATCCTACCCCTTCAGGGGGTGGAGGGAGACAAGTGGCTCCCGACACGACCCACCGGAGGTGGGGGAGGGGCTGGTGCGGGTAATCCGGGCCTTGCGTGCGAACGCGAAGTTGACCGGGCGCCGAAGACGAACTCTCCGTCAGGATTTCCCACGCGAGCCTCTCCACCACCCTGCGGGTGGTCCCCCTCCCCTGAAGGGGAGGATGTTCAGCCCAAATGTTCGGCACTCCAGCTCTCCCGGGCAGACCAGACCTCGGCCGCGCCTTGCACCGTGCAGCCGCGCGCGCCCGGTTCGATTGCGCCGATCACGGACACCGTCTCACCCGCCGCTTCAAGCTCCGCTTGCACCCCGGCGACATCCTCCGCCGCAACCGCCAGCACCATCCCGATTCCGCAGTTGAAAGTCCGCGCCATCTCCGCCGGTTCGATGTTCCCCTGCGCTTGCAGGAAGGCCATCAGGCGCGGCTGGAGCCAGGCTCCGGCGTCGATCCGGGCATGGAGTCCCTCGGGCAGCACGCGCGGCACGTTCTCAAGCAAGCCGCCACCCGTGATGTGGGCGAGGGCGTGGATCCGGCCAGAGCGGATCACCGGCAGCAGGCTCTTCACATAGATCCGGGTCGGTTCGATCAGAATGTCGATCATCAGGTGCTCGGGATCGAACAGCGCCGGGCGGTCGAGCTTCCAGCCCTTGTCCGCCGCGAGCCGCCGGACCAGCGAATAGCCGTTTGAGTGCACCCCTGACGAGGCAAGCCCGAGGAGCACATCGCCCGCCGCAACCTTGTCGCCAGTCAGCTGCTCGCCGCGTTCCACCGCGCCGACGCAGAAACCCGCCAGGTCATAGTCGCCCGCAGCGTACATCCCCGGCATTTCCGCCGTTTCGCCGCC
>CAZVMC010000225.1:0-2519 GCA_964628635.1 uncultured Novosphingobium sp.
CGACCGGGGTCTTCGCTACCCTTGGCAAAGGTGCGACCTTTATCGATCACACCACCGTATCGGCCCGGATCGCGCGGCAGATCGCGGTGGAAGCGCGCGACTTGCAGGTCCACTGCGTCGACGCTCCGGTAACCGGCGGACAGGCCGGGGCGGAAAACGGTACGCTGACCGTGATGTGCGGCGGCCGCGACGAGGCGATCGAGGCTGCGCGGCCGGTGATGGAGGCCTATACCAAGCGGATCGTCCACGTCGGCAAGGCAGGCGCAGGGCAGACCACCAAGATGGTCAACCAGATCGCCTTCGCGGGGATCCTCGCCAGCCTGAGCGAAGGGCTGCGCTTCGCCGAAGCCGCGCACCTCGATCTCGACAAGGTCTACGAGGCGATCTCGGGCGGTGCCTCGCAGTCATGGCAGATGGACAACCGCTGGCACACCATGGCCAAGGACGAGTTCGACTTCGGCTTTGCGATCGACTGGATGCGCAAGGACATGGGGCTGACCTTGGAAGAAGGCCGGTCGCTGGGGGTCTCACTGCCGGTTACGGCGCTGATCGACCAGTTTTATGCCGAAGTTCAGGCCATGGGCGGCGGGCGGCAGGATACCTCCGCGCTGGTCCGGCGCCTGCCAAAGCGGGGTGGCAAGTGATGAAGCGGATTTTTGCGGCACTGCTGTTGTCGGTCTCCACCCCCGCGCTTGCCGATACGCTGATTGATAATGTCGATGGCCTGACGCTCGACGCAAACGGCCGGATCGAGCGCTTTGCCGCGATCCTGATCGACGACAACGGGCGGATCGAGCAGCTATTCAAACGCGGCGAGAAGCTACCGCAGCGTCCGGATTTCCGGGTCGATGGCAAGGGCCGGGTGATGGTGCCGGGGCTGATCGATGCCCATGCGCACGTGATGGGAATCGGCTTTGCCGCGCTGACGCTTGACCTGTCGGAAACGCGCTCGCTGGATGAGGCCCTCAAGAAGATCGCTAACTATGCTGCGGCCCATCCCGACCGCCCGTGGATCATCGGGCGCGGCTGGAACCAGGAGCTGTGGGGACTGGGGCGTTTCCCCACCGCCGCCGAGCTCGATGCGGTAGTGGGCGGCAAGCCGGTCTGGCTGGAACGGGTCGATGGACATGCCGGTTGGGCCAACTCCAAAGCCCTGACGCTTGCCGGGGTCACTTCGGCCACCCGCGATCCGGCGGGTGGGCATATCGAGCGGATCAAACCGAGCGGCGCGCCCGCCGGGGTGCTGGTGGATAATGCCATGGAGCTGGTCGGCAAGTTCATCCCCGCGCCGCGCCCGGAAGACCGCGATCTGGCTTTCGGAGAAGCGCAGCGCATCCTCCACCGTTATGGCATCACCGCCGTGGCCGATATGGGCACCAGCATCGAAGACTGGCAGGCCTTCCGCCGCGCCGGCGACAACGGCACGCTGCACATCCGGATCATGAGCTATGCCGCCGGGACCGAACAGATGGCGCTGATCGGTGGGCCGGGGCCAACGCCCTGGCTCTATGATGACCGGTTGCGGCTGAACGGAGTCAAGCTCTACCTCGATGGCGCGCTAGGTTCGCGCGGGGCAGCGCTCAAGGCACCCTATGCCGATAGCCCGGGCAACACTGGCCTCAGGATCGTCACCGATACCCAGCTTAAAAACCTGATGAGCCGCGCCGCGCTCGACAATTTCCAGATCGCAGTCCACGCGATCGGCGACGGGGCCAACACCGCCGCGCTCGATGCGATTGCCGAGATGGCCGATACCTACAAAGGCGACCGGCGCTGGCGGATCGAACACGCGCAGGTGCTCGATCCGGCGGACATCCCGCGCTTCGGCAAGCTGGGCGTGATCGCCTCGATGCAGCCGGTCCACCAGACCAGCGACCGCTTGATGGCCGAGGCGCGGCTTGGCCCGACGCGGCTGAGCGGGGCCTATGCCTGGCGCTCACTGCGCGCAGCAGGCGCGCGGCTGGCGTTCGGATCGGACGCGCCGGTCGAACTGGCCGATCCCTGGGCAGGCCTGGCGGCGGCAATGACCCGGCAAGGTCCCGACGGCCAGCCCTTCGGCGGCTGGCAGCCACAGGAAAAGGTCGACTTCGAAACCGCGCTGTCCGCCTACACAGTCGATGCTGCCTGGGCTGGATTCGGGGACGGCAAGTTCGGGCGGATCGCAGTAGGCTACCGCGCAGACTTCCTGCTGATCGACCGCGATCCGCAGCTCGCCAGCCCCGGCGAACTGCGCGGAACGCGGGTTATCCAGACTTGGGTTGGCGGCAAATTGGTGTTCGAGCAAAAGTAGGGACAGTCCCTACTTTTCACTCCTACACAAGCCATACCTCCGTTCGTGTCGAGCGCAGTCGAGACACTGCGCACTGCATCGCGACTTCGCTCGATGCGAACGGAAGTATGCTGATCAGGATTCAATCGGTGTGGGGGGCGCAGCTGGATCAGCCGGATCGGCCGCACCCTCACTCGCTTTCGCCTTCTTCGCCTTGCGTTCGCTGATCCACATCACCACCAGCGCGCCT
>CAZVMC010000226.1:0-2347 GCA_964628635.1 uncultured Novosphingobium sp.
ACCTGCTGCCTCAAGATTAGAAGTCTCGCGCTCTATCCAGATGAGCTACGGGCGCTTGCCCTGCCCCATAGGCGGGCTTTGCGAGGCACGCAAACAGCGTTAGGCAGAAGTATCGCTTCATCCGTTCGTGGTGAGGAGAGACAGAGCGGAGCGAAGGCTCGTCTCGAACCACCGCTACAGCACGCGGTCCTTCGAGACGGTCTCTCAGCCTTCGGCTTCGATCCCTCCTCAGGACGAACGGCATTTGGGAAACCAGTATGTCCGAAACCCTGACCCAGATCGACGGCAACGCCGGGGCGCGCCGACATTTCCGCTATTTCGACTATGTGATGGCGGCTTTCGTCGCGATCCTGCTGCTTTCGAACCTGATCGGGGCAAGCAAGCTGGCGACAGTTGAGGGCTTTACCTTTGGCGCGGGCATCCTGTTCTTCCCGCTATCCTACGTGATCGGCGACGTGCTGACCGAGGTTTACGGCTATGCCAACGCCCGGCGCTGTGTGTGGATGGGTTTCGGCGCACTGCTGTTCATGGCCTTTATGAGCTACGTGGTCGTGGCCATGCCGCCGGCCGAGGGCTGGAATGGCCAAGCCGCCTACGAAAGCGTGTTTGGTAGCACTTGGCGAATTGTCGCCGCCTCGATCCTGGCGTTCTGGGCCGGGGAATTCGTGAATTCGTTTGTGCTCGCAAAAATGAAGGTCTGGACCCAGGGCAGGCATCTGTGGAGCCGGACGATCGGATCGACCTTTTTTGGACAGGCGGTTGATAGCCTAATATTCTATCCGGTCGCGTTTCTGGGGATCTGGAGCACCGAGCAAGTGTTGACGGTGATGGTCACCAACTGGCTGCTCAAGGTGTTGTGGGAAGCCTTGCTGACCCCGGTGACATATGCGGTGGTCGGCTGGTTCAAGGCCCGCGAGGGAGTGGATGTCTATGACAGTTCGACCGACTTCTCGCCCTTTGCCAAGGCCGACGCGGTCTGAAGGCGGTCCAGGCCCCACCCCTTTCCGGGCGGGGCCTCACCGCGGTCCTCATCAGTCTGCGATGAGGCCGATTGCGAGGTAGATCAGGATCAACGAACCGAAGCCGAAGATCGTACCCAGGACCCAGGCGACACGGACGAGGGTGACATCGACGCCGAAGTAGTTGGCAATCCCGGCGCTGACGCCCATCACTTTACCGTTGGCCTTGTCGAGGCGGAAACCCCGGGCGGGTGCGCTTTCGCCGCGCTGGCGGTCGATCGCGCTCACGCCAGGACACTCACGTAAGCGACGGCAACCTGGGCATTGTCGGCTGCAGCGGGCACGGTCACGGTTCCGGCGATCATCGCGATCGAAAGCGTCAGGGCCGAAACGGCAGCGGCGAGGCGGTTGCTGAAGTTCGAATTGGTAAACATGGTATTCCCTCCTTTGGGTCGGTTGGGGCGGTTGGTTCCGCCGATGCCAAAGTGTTTGCATGGGCCGTGCCAATTCACAGAAATGGCGCAAATGCGTGCTTCTCGGCGGAGAAAGGGAATCTTTCGCGCAGATGAATGCTGATAGTTGGTGTTTTGCACCAATATTTAGCGGAAGTGTTTCGCGTGACAGCGCAGCACGCCGCAACTATCGCGCTCCCATGGTGCTCGACCGGATCCTGCTGTCCCATTTTCGCAACCACCGCAGCACCGCAATCGATGGCGCGCGCCAGTTCAACTTGCTGGTGGGGGAGAACGGCGCGGGCAAAACCAATGTGCTTGAAGCGCTCTCCCTGCTCGCCCCCGGGCGCGGTCTGCGGCGCGCTGCCCTGCATGAAATGGTCGGCCAGCGCAGCGACAACGGCTTTGCGATCAGCGCCCTGCTAGACGGCGAGGTACAGCTTGGTACGGGCGTCCGCAGCGACGCACCGAGCCGCCGGATCGTTCAAGTCAACAGCGCGGACGTCGCCGCAGTCCAACTGGGCGAGTGGCTCTCGGTTGGCTGGCTGACCCCGGCAATGGACCGCCTGTTTGCCGACAGTGCAGGCGCGCGGCGGCGGTTTCTGGACCGCTTGGTGCTGGCACTCGAACCCGGCCATGCCGCCAGCGCCAGCCGCCTGGAAAGCGCACTGCGCGAACGCAACCGGTTGCTCCAGGCCGAAGCCGCACCAGATCCAGTCTGGCTCGACGCGCTGGAAGGCCGCCTGGCCGAGGCGGGAGCGCTGGTGGCGCAGGCGCGCCAACGCACCGTCGCCAGCCTCTCCGCCGCGCTCGCCGAACTGCCCGATGCGCCCTTCGCGCGGCCGGAGCTGATATATGAGTCCGGTGGCCCGGTGATCGCCGAGGAACTTGCCGCTTCGCTCAAATCTGCCCGCCCTCGCGACCGCGCTGCGCAGC
>CAZVMC010000227.1:0-2280 GCA_964628635.1 uncultured Novosphingobium sp.
GTTGTCGCCCAAGACAGCCAGGGATTGAAGCTGACGGTCATGGTCGCCGGGATGAATCCGGGCAAGGTCCATGGCGCGCACCTTCATGCTGTCGGAAAATGCGAAGGACCTGCCTTCGCCTCAGCCGGGCCGCACCTTAACCCTGGCGCCCGCCAGCATGGTAGCGAGAATCCTGCTGGCAGCCACTTGGGCGATCTCCCCAATCTCACAATCGACGCGAAGGGAACTGGCAAACTGGAAATGCGCCTGGTAGGCGAACCGACGCGGTTGATCGAACAACTGTTCGATGCCGACGGCTCCGCGCTGGTGCTCCACGCCGATGCCGATGACTATCAGACCGACCCAACCGGTAACAGCGGTGCCCGCATCGCCTGTGGAGTCTTGGTTCGCTCTTAAGCCTTATTCGCCTGCAGAGGTTGCCCGTCCGGCGACAGTTGCCTCGGCGCTAGGCACGCTACGGTAGGCATAGAGCAGCAGCGCCAATCCGATTGGCGCGACCCCGATCAGTGAAAGGATACCGGTGCGCAGGTCACCCACCGGCTTGCCGCCAACCACTGTGCCGGCCAGATCGGAAATCTGCCCAACCATGTAGGGACCGAAGCACAGCCCAACCAGCGTCGTACCGAGAAAGAACGAGGCTGTTGCCGTCCCGCGCATCCGCGGCAGTACCAGATCCTGCGTGGTTGCGGCGGCGGCACCCAGTGCGGCCGCGCCGAACATCCCAGCCAGGAAGTTCATCACATAGAACAGCGTGACGTTCGCAGTGGTGTAGCCGATCCAGATTGGAACCACCGGGGCAACAACGCCGAAGATGATAACCAGCACGCGGCCCGCGGGATTGCGGGCGCGCAACCAATCGGCCGTGCGACCACCGATGATCACACCCAGAAATCCGCTCGCTGCGCCGCTAGCACCGAGCCAGAAGGCGAGACTGGCCTTGGGCAGACCCAGCACCGTTTCGGCATAGGGCGGTGACCAGGCGGCGAGCCCATAAGCAGCAAGCGCCACCATGCCGTATCCGAGCGTGGTGCAGATAAAGGCAGGAGTTTGCCAGATCAGTCTAAAGGTCGCAGGGTCCTTTGATCGCAGCGTGCTGGCCCATGAGAAGACCGCGTAATAGCCGATCGCCACGGCGGTCCATTGCGAGAAGTTACCGGTCAGCCGAATCATCAGCCAGGCAAAGGCCGAAACGGCGGCGGCGAAGCACAGATTGATTGCCAGGGCTTTCAGGCCGCGCTTGGCCGCTCCGATTAAAGTGAAAGGCGGGATGATCGTCGACAGGTCGGCGAGAAAATCCGCGAATGGAGTTGGTGAGCTGGGGCTCGCCACACCGTCCATTGCGCCGCGCAAGGGTTCACGCAGGCTGGCAACCCACAGGGCCAGCAGCACGCCAGGGATCCCCACCACGAGAAACGCGGCTTGCCAGCCGACCAGCCCCAATGGCCCGCCGCCTGGGTGAGCTTCATTCCAAGCCTGGACCACTTTGGCCCCAATGAACAGAGACACCCCGCCGCCAAGATAGAGCCCCGACGAATAGATCGCGAGCGCGGTAGCGCGCTGCTTCTTGGGGAAATAGTCGGAAATCAGCGAATAGGCGGTCGGGCTGGCGGTTGCTTCACCGATCCCCACCCCCATCCGCGCCAGCGAGAGTGTCAACTGGTTGCGGGCAAAGCCGGACAGGGCGGTCATCGTCGACCACAGCGCCAGACCGATGCTCAGCAACTTCACGCGGTTCCAATTATCGGCGAGTCGGCCCAGCGGGATCCCGAACAAGGCATAGAACACCGCAAAGGCTGCCCCCATCAGGAAGCCCATGTCACCGTCGGTCAGACCCAGGTCGCGCTTGATGTCGACCGCCAGGATGGCCACGATCTGCCGGTCGACAAAGTTCAGGATATAGACCACGACGAGCACAAACAGCACATACCACGAGTAGCCGGTCGCTTTGGGCTGGGTCGGCGGCAAATCCGGGGTTGTGTCAGTCATCAAGTCAATCCTCCGGAGTGGCGGCATAGCGTGTGGGATCAGTCAGCCCTGCATCGGCAAAGCCTTTGCGGCGCAGGCGGCAGGAATCGCAGCGGCCGCAGGCGGTACCGTCGGACTGCGGATCGTAGCAGGACCAGCTGAGCCCGACATCGAGCTTCAGCCGCGCAGCTTCCGCAGCAATCTCGGCCTTGCCCAGGTGCTGGAGCGGGGCGTGGATCTGGAACTGCGAGCCTTCGGCGCCAGCCTTGGTGGCAAGCCGCGCAGTTTCCGCAAAGGCGGCGATGAATTCCGGGC
>CAZVMC010000228.1:0-2275 GCA_964628635.1 uncultured Novosphingobium sp.
GGCGGCTGGCAGGTCGCACTCGACGGACGCGGGGTGAAGACCGCGATGGGCGCGGCGCAACTGATACCCAGCCGCGCGCTGGCGGAGGCAATGGCCGCGGAATGGGCGGCGCAAGGTGACGAGATCGACCCCGCCAGCTTCGTGCTGCGCGATTCCGCCGACTATGCGATCGACGTGGTCGCGCCCGATGTGGCCAGCGCCGTAGCGAGCCTGCTGCGTTTCGCCGAAACCGATACGCTCTGTTACCGCGCCGAGCCAGAAGATGCGCTGGCCGCGCGGCAGGCCGAAGTTTGGGAGCCGTTGCTGCATTGGGCCGAGGCACGCTGGGATATCCATTTCGAGCGCGTCGCGGGCGTGCTCCACCGCCCCCAGCCCGCCGCAACGATCACACGGTTACGCGCGGCCTTGCTGGCCCTCGACCCGTTCCAGCTCGCCGCGCTCAACACGCTGGCCTCACTCGCCGCCTCGCTGGTGATCGGGCTGGCCGCGCTCGAGCCCGATGCCGATGCGGATGCGTTGTGGGCCGCCGCCAATCTTGAGGAAGACTGGCAGGCCGAACTCTGGGGCACGGACTATGAGGCTGCCGCGCTGCGGACGCGGCGCTTTGCGAGCTTCTCAGCGGCGCTGGAATTTGCACGACTGGCGGCCATTTGATCCTTCCCATTTTTGACGAAGGTCACAAATGGGGAGGATTAAAATGGCTAGCCCGCCGGTGTCGCAGTCGATGCCGCGCTAGGCGTCGGAGCAGGCACAGCCACCTCGGCCAGCCATTCCGCGACCTGTTGCGCCACTTCGTTCCCGGCCTGATTGAGCGCCGGACCAACCTGGATCGCTTCAGGCGCAACCCCGCTGATCACGCTTTCGAAGCGCTTGGTGGTGACCGCGCCATCGGCTTCGGTGCGCTGCGCATCGAAGCGCACCACCACGCTCATCGAACGGGCATCGTAGCCGATATCGAGCAGACGGCCCGAGAGCCGCAGCGCGCCGAGCCCGGCATTATCATCGGACATCACGACCAGCCTGCCGCTACGCGCGCGGATCGTTTCGGCGAGCAAATTCTGGAACAGCCGCGCGGGGCGTTCCACCCACATGGCTTTCTGCAGATAGGCGATGTTCGAGCCATCGACCTGCACCGCGATTCGCTGCACGCCCAGCCGCCGGTCGGTCTCAGGTTCGAAAACCACAATCGCGTCAGCCGGTTTGCCGCTGATCGCGGTCCCGGCCGGGATGACCTTTTCCGGAGTCAGCGTGAACAGCGTATCGGGCACTTTGCCCCCGCCCAGGCTGACACAGGCCCCCAGCGTGAGCAGCGCGGCCACAGGCAGCAGGCGCTTGGCAATGGAAGAGACGCTCATGGCTTGTATTCCGGCAGTTGCGGCCCGCCGATCAGGCCGGCGGCGCCCTGATCGTCAAGCTTTTGCGTGATATCGCGCAGCGCGCGGGTGGTTGCGCGCAGATCGCGGATTGCGGCTTCGGCGGCGGGCAGAGTCGTATCGTTGAGCCGCGCAGCCGCCGGGGTCGCGGCATCAAGCGTCGCCTGGAGCTGTGCCGCCGCGCCCTCCGCGGACTTGAGCGTGGTGCGCAGCTGACCGGCCAGCTGCGCGCCTTCGCCGGTGACCAGCGAATTGGCCGAAGTCGCCGCCTTCTGGAATTCGGCCAGCGCACCATTGGCCTGGCGCAGGGTGCCCTGCAATTCGGCCATGGTCGCGGCGATCTGCGCCGGGGTCTGCTGCAGGCCAGCGCTGAGCTTGTCGGTATTGGCGAGGATATTTTCCATCGCCTTCTGGTTCTTGTCATTAAACAGGTTGGTCATCCGCTCGGTCAGCGTGGCCAGCCGTTCGAGCAGCAGCGGCGCATTGGCGAGCAGTTCGCCCAGCCCCCCGCGCTGGGTGGGGATCACCGGCACCCCTTCGGGGCAGACCGAGCGCGGGTTCTGCTTGGGGCAGACCAGCTTGGGCGCGCCCTTGACCGCGCCGGACAGCTGCAGGTTGGAAACGCCGGTAAAGCTGCCCTGCACCGTCGCAGTGGTGCCGACCCGGATCACCGTGTCCTTGTTCACCGCGATCCGGACGCGGACGAAGCTGGGATCCTTCTTCCACAGTTCGATCAGTTTGACCTGACCGACCGGAACACCCGAGAAGCTAACCTGAGAGCCTTTGGACAGGCCATCGACCGACTGGCGCAGGAAGATATCGTATTCCTGCTGCCCGCTCTGGTTGAGCCGGACCAGCCAGACGGTGAACGCCGCCAGCAGCGCGAGCAGCGCCAGCGTGAC
>CAZVMC010000229.1:0-2268 GCA_964628635.1 uncultured Novosphingobium sp.
ACCATGCGCTTCACCGTCAAGCGCGAGGTCTGCACCTGGCGCGGCGGCGTGCAGGGCGGACTGGTAGCTGGCTATCTCGATGACGTGATGGGCTATGCCTACGTCGCGGCCACCGGCGGCGTCATGGCGCCGCTCAACCTCGAGATTTCGATGAGCCTCATCCGCCTGATCCCCGAGGGCGCGACGATCATCGGCACCGGCCGGGTGGTGAAAGCCGGGCAGCGGGTGGTGTTCCTCGAAGGCGAGCTACGCGGGGAGGACGGCACGATCCACGCCCGCGCCACCTCGACCGCGATTCCCACGGCAAAGCCGACGCCGACCGAGTCAGGAATGAAGCGATAATGCCCGAGGGGGACCGGCGCTATCTGGCGCTGCTGGGCAGCATCAATGTGGGCGGCAACCGGATCGCCATGGCCGATCTCAAGCTGGCGCTGGAGGAGGCCGGGTTTCGCGACGTTGTGACGGTGGCAGCCAGCGGCAATGTCATTCTGAGCGACAACCGCGATCCGGCCAGCATTGAAGCCGCGCTCGAAAGCGTGATTGCCGCGCGCTACGGGTTCGCATCCTGCGCCATGGTCCGCACCCGCGAAGAGGTGCGCGCCGCGATTGACGAAAACCCGTTCCACGGCACCGGTCCGCAGCATGGGTCGGACAAGATGGTCCACTCGATCTTCCTGAGCCGGCAACCCGACCGCGCGGATTTCGATCAGCTTGTGGCGGACCACCGCGACAGGGGCGGCGAGCGGTTGGCGATGGGTGACCGCGTGCTGTTTCTCGATTATGTCCACGGGGTGGGCGTGTCGGACCTGTCGAGCAAGACGCTGGAGCGCAGGCTCCGCTGCAAGGGCACGGCGCGCAACATGAACTCGCTCAAGAACCTCCTGTCGAAGATGACCTGACGCCATGGCCGCCAAACAACCCTTCACCGCCGAACAGCAATCGGTCCGCACCCTCAAGGTCGGCGAGCGGGTGCGGCATATCCTGTCGGAGCTGCTCGCGCGCGGCGAGGTGCATGATGATGTGGTGAGCGCAGCGCATATCTCGGTCACCGAGGTCCGCATGACACCCGATCTGCGCCATGCGACCGCCTATATCAAACCGCTGCTTGGCGCAGGCGAGGACGAGGTGGTCCATGCCCTGCGCCAGAACACCGCCTTTCTCCAACGCGAAGTGGCTCAGCGGCTCGGGCTGAAATTCGCCCCCAAGCTCAAGTTCCGCAAGGACGAGAGCTTTGCCGAAGCCGACCGGATCGAGGCGCTGCTGCGCGATCCGAAGGTGCTGCGCGATCTCGACGACGAGGGCGCGGTCGAAGACTAACGCGGCACCATCCGCGCTTTCAGCGTGATATCGACCTTGTTGCCGACGATCAGCTGGTAGGACGTCATCCCGAACTGCCGCCGGTCGATGGTGGTGGTCCCGGTAAAGCTGACCGGCTTGCCGGCCTGCGCCACCGGATCGGCGTTGAAGGTGACATCGAGCGTCGCGGGCTTGGTTACCCCGCGCGCGGTCAGTTCACCCGATACAGTGCCGCGGGTTGCGCTCGACAGCTTGAGCGAACGGCCGATGAAGCGGATCGTCGGGTATTTCTCCACCCAGAAGAACTTCTCGCCCCTGAGGCGCGCCAGAGTGACAGAATCGGGCGCTTCGATAGCGGTGGCATCGAAAGTCACATCGATCACCGCCCGTTCGGGCGCCCCGGGGACGATGGTGACAGCACCCTCCATCCGGGGAAAGCGCGCGGTCTTGCTGGCAAGCCCGAAGAAGGGGACCTTGGCCGAAACGTTGCTGGCGCTGGCATCCAGCGTGTAGCGCTGCGGCACGCTCGCCGTGTTGGCGAGGATGGTCAACGCCAGCAGCGGCAGCATCAGCAGGCGAAGCAGCGCGGTGGGAAAGGTCATGCCAAAGATACGCTCCAACCGGGCAAAAGGTTCACTCTCTGCCTCGCCGCCCGGCCGCCGAGGCGTTAGGCATGGGTTATGGCCAAGCTCTATTTCTACTATGCCAGCATGAATGCAGGCAAAAGCTCGCACCTGTTGCAGGCGGACTTCAACTATCGCGAGCGCGGCATGGCGACGATGCTGTGGACTGCCGCGCTCGACAGCCGATCGGCCGGGATGGTGAGAAGCCGCATCGGGCTGGAGAGCGAGGCGCACAAATTCGCACCCGATACCGATCTGTGGGCGGTGATCAGCGCCGCACACCGGGTGCAGCCGCTCGATTGCGTACTGGTGGACGAGGCGCAGTTCCTCGAACCCGCGCAGGTCTGGC
>CAZVMC010000230.1:0-2240 GCA_964628635.1 uncultured Novosphingobium sp.
GCGTTGCGCAGCAGCGCGCCGGGTAGCAGGCCTGCCTCGGTCAGCACCTGAAAGCCATTGCAGACCCCCAGCACGGTCACGCCGCGGTTTGCAGCCGCAACCACCGCCTGCATGATCGGCGAACGTGCCGCCATGGCACCACTGCGCAGGTAATCACCGTAAGAGAACCCACCGGGCAGGGCGATGAAATCAAGGTTGGCGGGAAGTTCGGCATCGCCGTGCCAGACCCGGTGAACGGTGCCGCCGCAGACCTGCTCCAGCGCCACAGCCATATCGCGGTCGCAATTCGATCCGGGAAAGGTGATGACGGCAGAGCGAAAGGTCATGCGCGTTCGATCCGGTAGTTTTCGATCACGGTGTTGGCCAGCAGCTGCTTGGCCATGGTTTCCAGATCCGCGTCCGAGACGCTGTCGTCAACCTCGAGCTCGATTACCTTGCCAGCGCGGACATCCTTCACCCCGGCAATCCCCAGGCCCTCGATCGCATGATGGATCGCGCGGCCCTGCGGGTCGAGCACTCCGTTCTTGAGGCTGACGGTAACACGGACCTTCATCGCAGCGCCTTTCGAATGACGGGATTCGCTGGCGCGCCTATGGCCGCAAGCTCGGCAGGGGGCAAGCACCGGAGTGCCGGCAACTGGGCATGGTCGCCGGTTTGTCGACCCGAAAATAAGCCTAGGGATCGATTCCTTCCGGCAAGACCAACACTTCCACCGCGGCGCCATCGGCCAGATAGCGTTTCACCAATTGTTGCAAATCAAGCGCGGTAATCGCCCGCAAGCGTTCGGGCGCACGCTGGAAGCGTTCGATCCGGTCTGGCCGGGATTGCGCGCGTTCGGTGTACAGCATCCAGCCGGAATTGCCTTTGAGCCGGTTGGCGAGATCTTCGAGCATCGGGGGCCGCGCGCGTTGCAGCAGATCGTCGGAGGGCGGCGCATCGCGCAGGGTGGCGATGGCCCGCAAGATCGCGGCGCGGGTCGCGGCCACTTCCTTTACATCGACCGAGGCGGTGACTGACATCGTTCCGTAGCCGCGCCAGACCCGCGAGGCATCGCCGCCCACGCCCGGCGAATAGGCTTTGCCCAAGTCCTCGCGCAGACTGTCGGTCACCAGAATTTGCAAGACCCGTTCCAACAATTGCAGCTTGAGCGCTTCAACCGGGTCCTCCCCATCACGCGTCGGCCAGGTCAGCCGAAGCAGCGCCTGATCTTTGGGGCCGCTATGCCGCAGCACTTGCGCGGTGCGGCTGGCGGTGAAGGGGCGGCTGCGTTGTTCGGCATAAGGGCGGAACTCCGGCTCGCGCGGGGGCAGGGCACCAAAGGTGCGCGCGACCTCGGCAATTGTCGCCGCTTCATCGAAATCGCCGACGACGGCGATTTCGATCGCGCCGTTCGCCAGCCGGTCACCGATATCGGCCTTGAGCTTGGCGAAGCTGAGCGCGCGGTATTCCTCCACCGGGCCGAGCGAAAAGCGCGGATCGCCATCCGACAGGATGCGGCCCAGATCGGCATTCAGCGACGCACCCGGCGAAGCGCGCAATGCCAGGAACATGTTGTTGATCGCCTGCCGAAAGATCGTCTCCCCCGCCGGACGATAGCCGGGATCGGTGACCATGGCGGCCATGACCTGCAGTTGCAGGGAGAGGTCGCTGGGGGTGGTGGTGCCACTGGCGACAAAGGTCTCATCCGCGCTGGAGAAACCGTTGCTCACCGTGCGGCCCGCCAGGATCGTCTGCAGATCGTCGGCACTGTGTTTGCCAAGGCCGCCCGAAGGCAACATTGCTGCGAGCATTGCCGCGCGCGGGTTCTCGCGGGTTTGGAGCATATTGCCGCCATCGATGTTGACCCGCACCTGGATCTTGCCCTTGTCCAGCTCGGTCCGCTTGAGGTTGAGCCGTACCCCGTTGGCAAAGCGAATCGTGCGGATGCCGAGCTGCGGCTCGGTGCTGTCACTGACCACCGCGCCCGGCTGGCCGAAGTCGGTATAGCCAAAGGTGCCGACGCTACGCGTGTCCTGCGGTTTGACCTCCGCGCGGGCCAGGGAATCCCAGGCGGCGCGCAACTGGGCCGCACCGCCGGTCGGGGCCTTGCGCCCCTGAAAACGGAGCAGCGGATTGCTGAGCGGCACCGCCTCGCGCTGCAGCGCGGCCGTCACGGTGGCCGGGGTGATCTCAGGGATGAACTTTTCGAGCCTGGCCAGCGAGTTGGCAGGGATATCGGGAACGATCCCGTCCTCGATCAA
>CAZVMC010000231.1:0-2204 GCA_964628635.1 uncultured Novosphingobium sp.
ATCGGCAACTTCAGCGCTTTCGCCATTAGGGAGCAGCGCATCGAATTCGTCGGCACGGGCCGAGCGGTCCATCCAGCCCAGCCCCCCGCGCACGATCAGCGTCGGCAAAGCCAGCGAAGGTGCAGCGGCGAAGAGCCGCGCCGAAAGCTCCGATTCTTGCAGCTGAGCTGGAACCCGTGGGTCCCATTGCCCGTCATTTGTTCCCAAACGCTCGGCGATCTGCTCGGCCAGCCCGGCCGGATCGCTGACCGGCATGTCGACCAGCACCAGCCCGGCCGCCAGGTTGGCTGCATCGGTCGCGAGGGCCAGCGTCGCGATCCAGCCGCCCAAAGTCGCCGCAACCACCACCGGACGCGACCCCATTTGCGCCAATACCGCGCGCAAATCCTCGGCATGGGCGGCCAGATCGTAGCGGCCATCCGCAGGCCATTCGCTATCCCCGTGACCGCGCAGATCAAGGTTCACCACCCGGCGTCCGGCCTGCACCAGCCCCTCGGCAACGGCCCGCCAGGCCGCGCGGGTCTGGCCGACGCCGTGGACCAGCAGGATCGCCGGATCGTGCTCGTCACCGGTCAGCTCTGCCTCCAGCCGAACCCCGCCGAAGCCTTTGAAAGCGATCGTTTCCATACCGGCTATTCCGGCGCCCCCCATTTTCCTGCAATCGGCCCGGGCTCGTTCGCCACGATCACCAGCACCCGCCGCCAAGCCTCAACATTCTGGGCAAGCTGCGCGGGATCGATCTTGTCCAGGGTGTCGTCGGGGGTGTGATGCAGGTCGAAATAGCGGGTGCCATCCTGATCGAGATCGATCACTGCCAGCTTCTGCGCGGCGGCAATCGCGCCAATATCGGCCCCGCCGCCAGCACGGTCAGCGCTGCGGACGATCCCGATCAGTGCGAGCGAAGCGGCGATCCGGTCCGCCAGATCCTTGTTCGCATCGGCGAAGTTGAAACCGACGCGCCAGACGCGGTCCGCGCCGAAATCGCTCTCCATCGCCAGTGCGTGCGGTTCATCCTTGTGCGCGGCGGCATAGGCAGCGCCGCCGAACACGCCGACTTCCTCGCTACCCGCCCAGAGCAGCCGGATTGTGCGCAGCGGTTTGCCGTCTTTATGTGCAGCCAAAGCGGCCTCAGCGATAATCGCGCAGCCGGCGGCATCGTCGAAGGCACCGGTGCCCAGATCCCACGAATCGAGATGGCAGGCGAGCAGGATCGGCGGCAGCGTGGGGTCACGCCCAGGCAGTTCGGCGATGACATTGCCCGAAGGGAGCCCGGCGACCGGCTTGCCCTCCAGCGTCAGCGCCAGGGTCATCGGCTTACCGCGCGTGGCGATACGGGCGATCTGATCGGCATCGGGGTTGGACACTGCCCCCGCTGGTATCGGCGTGACATCCGCTGCCCAACCGGTCGCGCCGGTGTGCGGGTTGCGATGCCAGTCGGTACCGATCGAACGGATCACCACGCCGATCGCGCCCTTGCTCGCGGCGATTGACGGACCTTGGCGACGGACCGCGCCATAGGGGCCATACCCCGCCCCATCCATGCTCGCGCGGAACGCGTGGTCGATGAAGGCGATCTTCCCGGCCAGCGATCCAGCTGGAGCCGCCTTCAAGGCATCAAGCGTGGGAAAATAGACCAGCTCGGCATTGAGCCCGCCCGGCGGGGTCGGCGCGGAATAGCCCAGCGCCGTGATCGCAATCGGCTGAGGATAGGGTGCCGTCAGCCGCGCCGACTCCGGCCCGCGCACCCAGCCGTTGATCGTGAACGGCTCGATCCGCACGTTCTGGAAGCGCAGCGCCTTGAGCTTGGCCACCGCCCAGTCACGCGCGCGCACCTCATCGGGTGACCCCGCCAGTCGCGGCCCGATCTCGGTGGTCAGCCCCTCGACGATGTCCCAGGCCACACCGCTGCCTTGAGCTGGCGGTCCAGCCGAGGCCGAGGATGCGAGGAGAACAAGGGCGAGCGCGGAGGCGGTGGCGGTTCTGATCATGGCGCACGTCCTAATGCGCGGAGCGACAATGGCAATCCTGACGCGCCAGCCCGTTACACTTGCCCACGGGCGCACCGGGCTGTAGAGGCGCGGCCAATCCCGCAACCTGTGATCTCAAGGACCCAAGATGGCCGCGCAATACGCCTTCGTGATGAAGGACATGACCAAGACCTTCCCCGGCGCGCAGAAGCCGGTGCTGAGCAATATCAACCTGCA
>CAZVMC010000232.1:0-2184 GCA_964628635.1 uncultured Novosphingobium sp.
TCGAATTCCTCAAGGACGCGGCGAGCGATACCGGCTGCCAGATCATCCTCGAACCGGGTGAAGCCGTGGCGCTGGACGCAGGCATTCTGGTCGGTACGCTGCTCGACACGCATTTCAACGAGATGCCGGTGGGGATCACCGACATCTCGGCGACCTGCCACATGCCCGATGTGCTCGAAGCGCCCTATCGTCCGGCGATGCTGGGGGAACTCACCGACCCCGCGATGATCCCGATCCGGCTGGGCGGTCCATCCTGCCTCGCGGGCGACGTGATCGGCGACTACCGCCTGCCGGTCGCCGCGGAGCCGGGCGCGCGTTTCGCCTTTCTCGATCAGGCGCATTATTCGATGGTCAAGACCAACACCTTCAACGGGGTCGCGCTGCCGAGCATCTGGATGTGGGACAGCGAAACCGATGCGCTCGATTGCATCAAGCGCTTCGATTACGCCGATTTCCGCGACAGGCTGAGCTAGAGATCCACCCGCGACTGCGGCCCCGGTTGGGTCACCCGCCCGCGTTCGTTCTGGTTGATCGCCAGCGCCAGCCCCGCCAGCGCGCCGAACTGGCGGGCGGCGCGGGCAGCATTGTCGCGGTCCGCCCGCGCATCCATGCCGCCGCTTTCGAACAGGTTGCCGCTTTCGATCGCGATGATCACCTCGCCGCGCTGGAACAGCGCGCGCAGCTCGCGCGCTTCGAAGGCGTCCTCCAGCCGCAGCAGGTGCTCGACATAGGTGGGGTGGACCAGCACGCGGGCCTCCACCCGGTCATCGGAATAGAGCGCGAAGGTTTCGCCGAAGGCCGGGTGGACCTGATCGACCCGGTCAAGCCGGTGCCCGTCGAAATCGACATGCTCGCTCGCCCCGCCGAGGCCCAGCCACTTGCGGTGCTTGCCTGCGCGTTCGAGCAGGGTGGTGGACTGGAAGCTGCGGCCAAAGCCCATGCGGATGATCGGCCCGCGGAACACCGTCACCCAGCGGCGGTTCTTGCCCGACCCGCGCTGTTCTTCGAGATGGCATTCGTAAAGCGCGAAATCATGGCCCTCCAGCGTGCCGTACCAGCGGTCTTCGAAGGCCGAGCGCTCGAAGCCGGGCAGCAGGCCATAGGTGCGGGCGGCGTCGAACTCCGGGCCGGGCTCGACCTCGGCGGCATAGGCAAGGCCATGGCTGGCGGCGATCGCCGAATTGATCCCGATCTTGATCGTCCGGGTGGCAGCGTCGATCGGGCGGTATCCCCACCACATTGCCCCCATGACGCCGCCAATCGTCACGATCCCGGCGATCGGGGTCTTGGCTGCGGGGCTGAACCACAGGAAGGCCAGCACCGGCATCAGGATCGCCGCGCACCCCACCCAGCGACTGATCGCCTGCTTCCTCGCGCCTTCGCGCATATCCTTCTGTTCGGCGAGCCAATCCTCCAGCCCGCCCTGCATCAGGCCATCAATGTCGCTGCGCATTGCCTCTCCCGCGCGATTCTTTAACCTGTGTCAGCACAAATAGGCGGGTTTGGTAAAGGGGATCGTTATGAACGTGGCTCTGGTGGCGGCAGTGGTGTTCGTAGTGCTGCTGGTCGTGGTGATCGGCATCTACAACCGATTGGTGGGTCTGAGGCAAAGCGTGCGGCAGGGGGTGGCCGATATCGATGCGCAGCTGCGCCAGCGGCACGATCTCATCCCCAATCTCGTCGAAACGGTGAAGGGCTATGCCGGGCACGAGGCGGCGACGCTCGAAGCGGTGATCGCGGCGCGCAATGCTGCGGCGAACGGGCCGGGCGGCGAGGCACAGCTGACCTCCGCACTCGGCAATCTGCTGGCGCTGGGTGAAGCCTATCCCGACCTCAAGGCTTCGGCCAATTTTCAGGAACTGCAGACCGAGCTTGGCGATGTCGAGGACAAGCTCGCTGCTGCCCGCCGCGCGCTGAACGCTGCGGTGGCCCGGTTCAACGCCGCGCGCGAATCCTTCCCGGCGGTGCTGTTTGCGGGAATGTTCGGATTCGCGGAAGCCGACTTCCACCGGCTCGACGCGAGCGAGCGGGGAACGGTCGATCAGGTTCCCAAAATCGGCTTCTGAGCCTGCGGGAAATCACGGATTTTCCGTCACATTCCGGTCGTCTTTCCGGGGGTGTCTTGGAAAAGTAACATTCCGCCCCGGCGGGCCGCATTTTTCGTTTGCATTTCCCCCCCCAGGC
>CAZVMC010000233.1:0-2152 GCA_964628635.1 uncultured Novosphingobium sp.
CCGCGCCCATCGCGGTCTTCACCCCGCGTCCGTCGAGTGCGACCTGCCAGCCGCCCGACCCCTCAATTGCCAAGGCCTCCTGATAAAACCGCTTCAAAACAAGGCTCCGTTCGTGTCGAGCGAAGTCGAGACACCGCGCAGACCGTGTCTCGACTTCGCTCGACACGAACGGGGAGAGGCTTTCAGGAAGGCGGCGGGGATTTCCAGCGTTTGGCCAGGAAGGCCGGCATGAACAGCGCCTCGAACAGGCCGAGGACAAAGAAGAACGCGCCGATCTCTCGCCCAAGGTCGATCTTGCCGGCGATGATCAGCAGCCCGATCAGCGCCAGCCCGACCCCGGCCAGCCGCACCGCGTTCATCACGATCAGCCGCTGGCGCGCCAGTTGATCCGCTTCATTCATCGCAGCAACTCCCCAAGTTCTCCAGCCGAGCTCACCACTGCTTCAGCCCCGGCGTGGAGCAGTTCGGCAGCTTCGTGATAGCCCCAATCAACCCCAATGGCACGCACCCCGATCGTGTGAGCCATGGCGATATCGAAAGTGGTGTCGCCGATCATCACTGCCGCTTCCGGCGCAACCGCTGCTTCCGCCATCGCCGCTTCCAGCATCGCCGGGTGCGGCTTCGAAGGGTGCAGATCGGCGGTTTGGAGCGTGACGAAATGCTCGGTCAGCCCATGGGTGGCGAGGCAATGTTGCAGCCCGCGCATGGATTTGCCGGTGGCCACGCCCAGCAGCCAGCCATCGCGGCGCAGCGAGGCGATCAGATCGGCAATCCCGGCGAACAGCGGCTCAGCCAGTTCGCCCGCCTCACGCGCGGTGCGGAAGGCCTGTTTGTAGGCATCGGTCAGCGCATGGTGTTCGGCCTCGCCGGCATTTGGGTGGAGGTACCGCATCGCCGAAACCAGCCCACCGCCCACCGTGCGGCGGATCGCGGTGCGCGGCGGCGGCGGCAGCCCGCGCGCAGCAAAAGCCCGCTCCATTGCAATGCAGATCGGCCCCTGACCATCGACCAGCGTCCCATCGCAATCGAACACCGCCAGCCGGGTCATGCCGCACCGCCGAGCGAGCGCATCAGCGCGGCGATCCCGGACGCGCCGTGCGCCTCCAGCTGATCGGCAACCCGCGCGCGTTCTTCGGGCGGCTTGTTCTGGCTGAGCTTAAAGGTTGGCCGCCAGGCCTGCACCTCGAGCTCAAACCCGACGATTCCGCCCATCATCCGGCGCAACTTGTCCTCGGGAACCTTGTCGATCGTCCAGATAACCTCGCCGCCGATCACGTCCTCCTGCCGCTCGGACAAGCCTTCAAGCAAGGCGTAGAGCCCGTCGCCATCGAGCCGGCGGACCCGGCCTTCGAGTTCGAGCGCCACATAGTTCCAAGTCGGCACTTCGGTGGGATCGGCATACCAGCGCGGGCTGACATAGCCGTCCGGCCCGTTGAGCACGGCCAGCGCGGTCATCCCGTTGAGGTGCTGGGTCAGCGCATTGCCGCGTGCGAGGTGGAACTGCACCGCGCCGTCACGAGTGGAAAGCAACGGCGTATGGGCGACGCGCGGACCATCGGGAGTGGTGGCAAAGATCATCCCGAAGCCGATGTCGTCGATCATCGCCTGCAGCAGCGCGCGATCCTCATGCCGGAAGAGCGGATTGGGGTGCATCAGCGCTTCTTCGGGGCAGGGGCTTTGCTGGGTTTCGCGGCGGACTTTGCAGCCGGTTTGACCGAGCCTTTGCCCTTGGTCGGACCGCGCTTAGTCGGCGGCTTGCGGGTGGCGACTTTGCCCTCCGCGCGGCCGCGCCGCTCGCCGCGGCGTTCCTTGCGGACCTGCTTGGCATGGGCCTTGGCCGCGCTCTTGGCGTCGGGCTTGGGAGGCGCGGGGGGCAGTTCTGCGCCAAGCTCTTCATCGAAGCCCAGCTGCACCATGCTCGCCGCGAAGTGCTCGGGCAGTTCGGCGCGGACGTCGATCATGTCGCCATCAGGATGTTCGATCAGCAGCCGCCGCGCGTGGAGGTGCATCTTGCGGCTGATCGAGCCTGAGAGGAACGCGTCCGGCCCGCCGTATTTGCCGTCTCCGACAATCGGGTGGCCGATCGCGGCCATATGCACGCGCAGCTGATGGGTGCGCCCGGTCAGCGGTTGCAGCTCGACCCAGGCGGCGC
>CAZVMC010000234.1:0-2129 GCA_964628635.1 uncultured Novosphingobium sp.
TCAATGCCGACGAGTCCGAACCGGGTTCGTGCAAGGACCGCGAGATCATCCGCCACGATCCGCACAAGCTGATCGAGGGCGCGCTGGTCGCCGGCTTCGCGATGCGCGCGCGCGCCGCTTACATCTACATCCGCGGCGAATATATCCGCGAGGCCGAGACGCTGTTCGCGGCGGTGCAGGAGGCCTATGATGCCGGGCTGATCGGCAAGAACGCCTGCAAGAGTGGCTACGATTTCGACGTCTACGTCCATCGCGGTGCGGGGGCCTATATCTGCGGCGAAGAGACCGCGATGATCGAAAGCCTTGAGGGCAAGAAAGGCCAGCCCCGGCTCAAGCCGCCGTTCCCGGCGGGCGCAGGCCTCTATGGCTGCCCGACCACGGTCAACAACGTGGAATCGATCGCCGTCGCGCCTACCATCCTGCGCCGCGGGGCCAGGTGGTTTTCCAGCTTCGGCGCGGAAAACAACAAGGGCACCAAGCTGTTCCAGATCAGCGGCCACGTCGAAAAGCCCTGCGTGGTCGAGGAAGCGATGTCGATCCCGTTCCGCGAGCTGATCGAAAAGCACTGCGGCGGCATTCGCGGCGGGTGGGACAACCTGCTCGCGGTGATCCCCGGCGGAAGCTCGGTGCCGCTG
Organism: uncultured Novosphingobium sp.; assembly: GCA_964628635.1. Classification (GTDB taxonomy): domain Bacteria; phylum Pseudomonadota; class Alphaproteobacteria; order Sphingomonadales; family Sphingomonadaceae; genus Novosphingobium. Next base: position 636 of record CAZVMC010000234.1, read on the forward strand.
GTCCCGGGCCACATGTGCCCGGATATGCCGATGGACTTCGACGGGTGCAAGGCGGCCGGATCGGGGCTCGGCACTGCGGCGGTGATCGTGATGGACAAGAGCACCGACATCGTCCGCGCGATCAGCCGCCTCAGTTATTTCTACAAGCACGAAAGCTGCGGTCAGTGCACCCCGTGCCGCGAGGGCACCGGCTGGATGTGGCGCGTGATGGAACGCCTGCGTACCGGCGATGCCGCCGTCGAGGAAATCGACATGCTGCAGGAAGTCACCAAGCAGGTCGAAGGCCACACCATCTGCGCCCTCGGTGACGCCGCCGCCTGGCCGATTCAGGGCCTGATCAAGCACTTTAGGCCCGAGCTGGAACGCCGGATCGCGGAGAATGTGCGGGAGGCGGCGGAGTGATGAGCGCTACCCTCTCACCCACCGCCCCCGTCACCCTGAACTTGTTTCAGGGTCCATTTCTCTGCTCAGGCCGAAGCTCTGTTGGGCAACAAGGCCGCGCCGCCGCACTTTCAACGCTGGCCTCTGAGCGAGCGGCACGATGGATGCTGAAACAAGTTCAGCATGACGAGTTAGTTTGGAGGGTTAGGTGAAGAAGTTGCCCTCATTTCTTGAGCCAACCCTGGAGGCAGGCTCGGTCGTTCAACTTCGGTCTGGTGGCCATTCGATGACAATCGAGTCGATTGATGACACGAAAGCTCTGTGCGTTTGGTCTGAGAAGGGTCGGATTCACCGAGACGAAATCGAAGCCGTGGTTCTGAAGAGAAGCACGGAAGGGACTGATGCAATCCTGATCATCCCCGGCTTGAATTCGGACCAAAACGAAGTTGACGCTTTAATGCGAGGCGCAGGCAATGCCTAAACTCACCGTCGACGGCATCGAACTCGAAGTTCCGCAGGGCGCCACCGTGCTGCAGGCCTGTGAGCTGGCGGGCAAGGAAATCCCGCGGTTCTGCTATCATGAGCGGCTGTCGATCGCGGGCAACTGCCGGATGTGCCTGGTCGAGGTCGCGCCGGGGCCGCCGAAGCCGCAGGCGTCTTGCGCGCTGCCCGCCACCGAGGGCCAGGTGATCCGCACCGACAGCGAAATGGTCAAGAAGGCGCGGGAAGGGGTGATGGAGTTCCTGCTGATCAACCACCCGCTCGATTGCCCGATCTGCGATCAGGGCGGCGAGTGCGACCTGCAGGATCAATCGGTCGCCTATGGCCGCGGCGCTTCGCGCTATGACGAGAACAAGCGCGCGGTGACCGAGAAATACATGGGGCCGCTGATCAAGACGGTGATGACCCGCTGCATTCATTGCACCCGCTGCGTGCGCTTCTCCGAAGAGATCGCCGGGGTGGACGAGATCGGCGCGATCTATCGCGGCGAGGACATGCAGATCACCACCTATCTCGAAAAGGCCGCGAGCCACGAGATGAGCGCCAACGTGATCGACCTCTGCCCGGTCGGCGCGCTGACCTCGCGGCCCTATGCCTTCGAGGCGCGGCCGT
>CAZVMC010000235.1:0-2113 GCA_964628635.1 uncultured Novosphingobium sp.
GCGATGCGGTTGGCGATCCCGGTCTGCGTGATGCGCAGGTTCGGCACGCTGCTTGACAGCTGTTCAAGGTTGGCGGTTCCCTTTTCGGCGATGGCATCCCCGCTGACCGCCGCGATCGAGATCGGCACGCGCGAGAGCCCTTCCTCTCGCTTCTGCGCGGTAACCACGATTTCCTCGAGACCGCCTTCTTCCTCGGCAGCCACATCCTGCGCCCAGACAATCTGCGGTGTCAGCAATGCGGTGCAGGCCAGCAGCTTGAGCGAAAACCTGGTCATAAAAATCCCCCTCCAAATCGGCGACCCTTTGAGCTGGGCCTTAACATCAGTGTGAATAGCGGTTAGCGGGCACTAGAAAAATTAAATTTTTTACATTTTGGAGTTCCCCCTACATGTCGGATTTCGGCACGCCGGCGCTGCTTGACCTTGTGGGCGAAAGCGGCCGCGCCGTGCTTGAGCGATTGGGCAACCGTGCCTCCTATCAGGATGGAGAGTTCGTCCATCATCGCGGAGATACTGGCAATGCAATGTGTGTTGTAATTTCGGGCCAGGTCAGCCTTCACCGGATGCGTCCCGATGGCTTGCTGGTGTTTGTTTCTTCGATCAATGCCGGGCAGAATTTCGGTGATACGATTTCGATAGTCGGCTCGAAGCGGAGCCACCATGCCGTAGCGGTCGGACACACCGTGATTGATCATTACAGCAGCCATGACCTTGACGCGATCCTTCGCGATCATCCGGAAATTGTCCTCGCGCTGTACCGTATAGCCACGTACCGCGTCACCTGGGCGGTCGATATGCTGGACGATGCAAGGATGCTCAAATCGCACGTGCGATTGGCAAAGATGCTTCGGCGGATGGCGGTTGTATCCAAATCTTCTGCAATCGTGCCCACCGCCCAGGACGTGCTGTGCCAAGTGCTCGGCCTGTCGTCGGTCAGCGTGGTTCATGCGCTTGGCAAGCTCGCCCGCAAAGGCCTGATCGAAACGGGCTACCGCCGTATCACCATTCCCGATATCAAGGCCTTCGATGCCTGGCTGGGATCGCAGGACTGGGAATAGGGCGCGATCTATCCGATGCAGGTACCCTCTTCGTTGCCGACCTCTTCCCACGGTCACAAGGCTGGCAGCGCGACCGAGTTGAGCGAAATCCTGATCATCGCCACGCCTCCTGGCTTGTCCGACCGCGCTTGCGCGGCTTCGGTAAGTATGTTTATGCAAGTAAGTCCGATTAGACAAGTCGAATCAGGACTGCACCACCAACGGGAGCGGTGATGACAATTCCGGTACCTTTGAACAGGAACCTCACGCTTCCGGCGATCGCTGCGCCGATGTTCCTGGTCTCAGGGCCAGAGATGGTAATTGCCGCCTGCCGCGCGGGTCTGATCGGCTCGTTTCCCGCCCCCAATGCGCGCACCTTGCAGGATCTTGAGGACTGGATCGGCGAGATCACAGCCGCGATGGCCGCTTCGCCCGGTGCCGCGCCCTGGGCGATCAATCTGGTGGTGCATCCCTCCAACGAACGCTTTCCGGCCGATCTCGAATGCGTGGTCCGGCACAAGGTTCCGCTGGTGATCACCGCGCTGGGATCGCCCGCACGGGTGGTCGATGCGGTCCATTCCTATGGCGGACTGGTCTTTGCCGACGTCAATTCGGTCGGCTTCGCGCGCAAGGCAGCTGCGGCGGGGGTTGACGGGCTGGTGCTGGTGGCCGCCGGTGCGGGCGGGCACACTGGCCAGACCGCTGGCTTTGCTTTCGTCGAGGAAGTCCGTCAGTTCTGGGATGGGCCGATTGTGCTGGGCGGGGCGATCTCGACGGGCCAAGCGATCCGCGCTGCCGAAGTGCTCGGCGCGGACCTCGCTTATCTCGGCACGTCACTGATCGCCTGCGCAGAGAGTCTGGCCGCACCCGCATACAAGGACATGGTAGTCACCGCCGGGGCGGAGGACATTGTTCCTTCAAAGGGTATCACCGGGGTCACTGCTAACTGGCTCAAGGCCAGCCTGATTGCGGCGGGCCACGACCCGGCGAACATGCCCGAAGACAAGAAACCCAATTTCGAGAACGCGCAGGACGATGCCAAGGCCTGGAAGAACGTCTGGTCGGCCGGGCAGGGGG
>CAZVMC010000236.1:0-2104 GCA_964628635.1 uncultured Novosphingobium sp.
TTGCGGAAATCGCGCCCGAAGGTGAGCGATCCGGCGATGTCGATATCTTCCTTGAAGTAGTAGGCGCCCAGCAGGAAGTTGAGCGGCCCGTCGAAGTCCGAGGCGACCCGGAATTCGGCGGTATAGGTATCGATTTCGGTGTTGTTGCGGTTGGAGCCGATCAGGTCCGCAGTGGTGAAGTCCGAATCCTGATTGGTGTTCGAACTGACCGCCCGGTAGGCACCGATGAAGGTGAACTTGAGCGCGCCGGTTTCGTAATCTGCCTGGCCCGAGAACCCGTAGTTTTCGATCAGGTTGGTCGAATCGAAATTGGTCGAGCTCTGCAGCGCAAGCGGCTGGTTCGAAACGATCCGCCCGCCAAGCGCGCGCACCGCATTGCCGGTCGGTCCGTCGACCACGTTGACGACCGCGCAGCAGACTTCGTCGATCTTGTCGTAGTCAGCGATCAGGCGCAGCTTGAAGGCGTCGCTCGGTTCGAACAGCAGCGAGCCGCGCACGCCCCAGCGGTTGCGTTCGTTGGTCTGTGTGCCTCGCACCAGCTCGGTCGAATAGCCATCGCGCGAGTTAAAGTTGCCGCCAATGCTGAAGGCAATCGTATCGCTGAGCGGGCCAGTGATGTTGGCGCGCGCTACAATCGCGTTGAAGTTGCCGTAGGAGAGTTCGGCAGTACCGCCGAAAGTGAACTGCGGCTCACGCGTTACGATCGAGATGATCCCGGCCGAGGCGTTCTTGCCGAACAGGGTCGACTGCGGACCGCGCAGCACTTCGACGCGCTGCACATCGGGCAGATCGCCGATCTGCGCGGCCGAGCGCGAGCGGTAGACGCCATCGATGAACACGCCGACGGCGGGTTCGATCCCGGCGTTGTTGGCCCCGTTGCCGAAGCCGCGGATGATGAAGTTGGTATTGGCCGAGCTCTGCAGCTGGCCGACGCGGAGCGAAGGCACCAGTGTCTGAATGTCGATAAGGTCGCGAACCTGCGCCCGCTCAATCGCTACGGCCGAGGTGACCGAAACCGCGATCGGGGTATCCTGCAGCGTCGTTTCGCGCTTGCCGGCGGTGACGATGATCTGCTCACCCTCTTCGGGGGTAGCTTCTTCGGCGGCAGCCGGTGCGGCATCCTGAGCGAAAGCCGGGGTGGCAATGGCGAACAGGGCAACGCCCGTCAGCAGCGAAGTGGTCTTGCGCATCAATCTCTCCCTATGAATCCACCAAGGTCGGCCTGCGACCTGACCCGATGGCGGCATTACCCAAAATGCCCTGCGACAGGCTAATGCGTCGGCAAGACGGCACCGTCAACGCGGATAACACGAATGTCACAGTTTCTCGCGCGAAGTGGCTTTTCCGCCACAAATGTCGATTTGTGCAATAAGCGCATGGCAAGCCAACTGTTGCGGCAAAAGCTGCGCTGGTTATGCTCGCCTTCAGAACCGCCACGAAGGGCATCTTGATGAAGCGACTATCTTTGGCACTGACCCTCTCTTCGCTGATGATCACGCTTTCAGCCCCAGCATTGGCCCAGTCTTCAATCGACGAGCACGGCCATGGGCCAGACGCTGGCTCGGCGGAGGATATGGCGGCGCAGGCGCGGCGCTTTCTCGCGCGGATCGCTGAGCGCGACGATGCACCCGGCGGCCCGCAACTCAACGCGGTGATCGCAGTCAATCAACGCGCACCAGAGCAAGCCGCTGCGCTGGCTAGCACTGGCTTGCTGGGTGGACGCACGGTGCTGGTCAAGGACAATATCGAAACCCGCGAATTCCCAACCACCGCCGGGAGTCTGGCCCTGGCCGACAATCTGACCGGCCGCGACGCGCCGCTGATCGAACGGATGCGGCGCGCTGGCGGCGTGGTGCTGGGCAAGACCAACCTTTCCGAATGGGCCAATATTCGCGCTGCATGGTCATCATCGGGATGGAGTGCGGTGGGCGGGCAGACCCGCAATCCGCACGCGATTGACCGCAACCCTTGTGGCTCTTCCAGCGGCAGCGGCGCGGCGGTGGCAGCGGGCTTCGCCTGGGCGGCGATCGGGACAGAAACCGACGGATCGATCACCTGCCCGGCCAGCGCCAACGGGATCGTCGGGTTCAAGCCGACAGTGGGC
>CAZVMC010000237.1:0-2059 GCA_964628635.1 uncultured Novosphingobium sp.
ACATGTACGCCGCCACCCGCGCCGCCGGGTTCGGGGCCGAGGTCAAGCGCCGCATTCTGATCGGCACCTATGTGCTCTCGGCCGGGTTCTACGATGCCTATTACACCCAGGCCCAGAAAGTCCGCGCGCTGATCGCCCGCGATTTCGATCAGGCCTTCGCACAGTGCGACGTGATCCTCGCCCCCACCGCACCGACCGCCGCTTTCGGGCTCGGCGAGAAGAGCGACGATCCGCTGGCGATGTATCTCAACGACGTCTTCGCCGTCCCCGCCTCACTGGCCGGGCTCCCGGCGATGTCGGTACCCGCCGGGCTCAACCGCGAGGGCCTGCCGCTTGGCTTGCAGATTGTCGGCAAGGCCTTTGATGAGCAGGGCGTGCTCAACGCGGGGTTGGCAATCGAGGCAAGGGCGGGGTTCAGCGCGCGGCCGGAGTGGTGGTGGTGAACGAGCCTAAACAGACCCAATACATTCGCCAGCTTGACGACAGGCTAGAGGCAGCAGTCGAACGTGACGATGTTGTTCGTACGGTTGCGTCTGGTCGCTATTCACTTTCCTTTCTTGGATTGCCGATTGCCCTCGCTGCTTTGATTGGTGGGGTAATGCGTCGGCGTCGCGCCAGGAATTCTTTTGATGACTGAATCAACCTACCGCATCCACGGCGCAACCGGCGAATGGGAGGTCGTGATCGGCCTTGAGGTCCACGCGCAGGTCACTTCGCAGTCCAAGCTGTTCTCTGGCGCGGCAACGGCGTTCGGGGCCGAGCCTAACAGCCAGGTCAGCCTGGTTGATGCCGCCATGCCGGGGATGCTCCCCGTGCCCAACCGCGAGTGCATCCGCCAGGCGGTGCGCACCGGGATGGCGATCGAGGCGAAGATCAACAAGTGGTCGCGGTTTGACCGGAAGAACTACTTCTACGCCGACCTGCCGCAGGGTTACCAGATCAGCCAGCTCTATCACCCGCTGGTCGGCGAAGGCGCGATCGAGATTACCCCCGATGACAAGCAACCCGATGAAACCAAGACAATCGGGATCGAACGGATCCACGTCGAGCAGGATGCCGGCAAGCTGATGCACGATCAGCACCCGACAATGTCCTACGTCGATCTCAACCGCTCGGGCGTGGCGCTGATGGAGATCGTCTCGCGCCCGGACATGCGTTCGCCTGCCGAGGCCGGGGCCTATGTGGCCAAGCTGCGCCAGATCCTGCGTTACGTCGGTTCGTGCGACGGGAACATGGATCAGGGCTCGATGCGGGCGGACGTCAACGTTTCGGTGCGCCGCCCGGGCGAAGAGTTCGGCACCCGCACCGAGACCAAGAACGTCAACTCGGTCCGCTTCGTTATGGCTGTGGTCGAAAGCGAAGCGCGCCGCCAGGTCGACCTGATCGAGGATGGCGGCACGGTGGTGCAGGAAACCCGGCTCTACGATCCGGACAAGAACACCACCCGCAGCATGCGCAGCAAGGAAGACGCGCACGATTATCGCTACTTCCCCGATCCGGACTTGCTACCGCTTGAGCTGGATGACGCCTTTCTGGAAGAATGCCGCGCCAGCCTGCCCGAACTGCCCGATGCCAAGCGCGCGCGCTATGAAGGCCCGCTCGGCCTCAGTCCCTACAACGCCCGCGTGCTCACCGCCGATGTCGAAACCGCGCGCCAGTTCGAGGCGCTGCTGACCTCGGTCGCCAAGGCCAGCGGCAAGGGTGAGGCCGATGTTTCCAAACGCGTCGCCAACTGGCTGCTGTCCGAAGCGCCGGGCGTGCTCAGCGCCGCCGGGGCGGGTGCGGATCACCCCAAGAACTCGCTCGAAGCCAACACCGCGATTGTCGTCGCGACCGAAAGCGGCGAAATCTCGGGCAGCAAGGCCAAGGAGATCTTCGCCGCCTACCTCATCGGGGATATTGACCTTAGCGCCGAAATCGCCGCCAACCGCCAGACCAGCGACACCGGCGCGATCGATGCCGCGGTCGATGCGGTGCTCGCTGCCAATGCCGACAAGGTCGCCGAATACAAGGGCGGCAAGGAAGCGCTGTTCGGCTTCTTCGTCGGCCAGACGATGAA
>CAZVMC010000238.1:0-2055 GCA_964628635.1 uncultured Novosphingobium sp.
GCGCGGGTTGCATGTTCGCTAACGGCCAGCAATTGGCGCGCACGGAACAGGGCCTGGCTGCGCGTGGACGGCTTGCGCAGATAGTCCCACGGCCAGCGCCCGAACACCAGCTTGCAGGCAAGGCTAGCCAGCACCACCAGAAACAGAAACTTTGCCATCGGCGGTTCCTTCGCGTGATCAGGTCAGGGCGAGTTCGGGTTCGCGCGGGGCGGGGACCGGCAGGCGCAGTGCGGCGATCAGTCCGCGCAGTTCCTGCCGGGCCACGAGATGGCTGGTGCCGAGTTCACCCAGATGGCCCTTGTCGAGCAAAGTGAGCCCGCTGGGGAACAGCTCTCGATAGATCACGCGTTCGGACAGGCCATTGGCAATGCGGAAACCCACGCGCTTGCTGAGCTCGGTCAGCGCGCCGTCAAGCCGCCGCATGTTGCGCGCCTCGACGTGCTGGGTGCGGTTGCGCACCACCACCCAGTCCATCTCGCGGCGCTTGTCGGCGATCGTGGCCATCGCCCGCTTCTTGCGCGCTTCCCAGATCAGCTCGGCATAGAAAGACAGGCGGCGAACCTTGAAGGTCTCGGCATCGACCTGCCCGATCAGGTCGAAATCGACGAAACTGTCGTTGAGCGGAGTGACCAGAGTATCGGCCTCGGTCGCGACATGGCGGGCAAAAGGGTCATCGCGCCCGGGGGTGTCGAAAATCAGAAAGTCCATGCCTTCGGACATTTCCGCGATCAGCCGGTCAAGTTCTTCCAGCGAATCGCCCTGAAACACCGCGAAGCGCGCCGAGGGCAGCTCAATCTCGCGGCGGCGCTGGGTTTCGGAACGATTTTCCAGGTAGCGGTGCAAGGTCCGCTGGCGGGGATCGAGATCGATCGCGGCAACTTGCGCACCCTGAAAGGCCAGTGCAATCGCGGTGTGGACTGCCGTGGTCGATTTGCCGGTGCCGCCCTTTTCGTTGGCAAAGACGATTTTGTGCGGGGCGGACATGGTTCTCTCTTGTTGCTGCGGGGACGTGGCTGCCCCTATGGCGGTATCGGGCGTTTTGTAAGTGAGGGCCGGGGCTGGTGCAAACGGTGAGCGAACTTGTTCCACTGCGCAGTGCGGTGGCAGCGTTGAAAGCCAAGGGAACTTTGGCGCTGGTCCCAACGATGGGCGCGCTCCATGAGGGGCACCTGACGCTGGTGCGCGCGGCGCGCGAGCATGCCGATGCGGTCGCCGTCTCGATCTTCGTCAATCCGCGCCAGTTCGGGGTGAATGAGGATCTGGACGCCTACCCGCGCCAGTTGGCCGCCGATTCGGCATTGCTCGAAGGGGAGGGAGTGGAGCTGCTCTGGGCCCCAAGCGCGGCGGCGATGTATCCGGCGGGCTATGCCACCAACGTCTCGGTTACCGGCGTGAGCGAGGGGCTGTGCGGGGCTGCGCGCCCCGGGCATTTCGACGGGGTGGCGACCGTGGTCTGCAAGCTGTTCAACCAGGTCCAACCTGACCTGGCGCTGTTCGGCGAGAAGGACTGGCAGCAACTCGCCGTGATTCGCTGCATGGCCCGCGATCTGGACCTGCCGCTGCCGCACACAATCATCGGCGTGCCCACAGTGCGCGAGGCGGATGGCCTCGCTATGTCATCGCGCAACGCCTACCTGACGGCCGAGCAACGCGCCCAGGCCGCGGCGTTGCCCCAAGCCATGAAAGCCGCGATATGGGCGATCGAACGCGGCGAATCGGTGCAATCGGCCTTGCTCGAACTCGAGGAGATCCTGCTCGCTGGCGGCTTCGACAAGATCGACTACGCCAAGCTATGCGATGCCGATTCGCTGAGGGAACTGACGGAGCGCGGCCAAGGTCCCGCCCGCCTATTGGTCGCCGCACGGATCGGCAAGACCCGGCTGATCGACAATATGGCGGTGGAGTGAGGCTGGAGCGGCTAAGGGGGAGTCGCAGACGAACGAGCCGCAGGCGAAGACAATCGAACCCCTTTGGCTTGGCGAAAACTTCGATGTCAGATTTGGAGCGGGTAAGGGGAATCGAACCCCTCTAGCTAGCTTGGAAGGCTAGTGCATT
>CAZVMC010000239.1:0-1969 GCA_964628635.1 uncultured Novosphingobium sp.
GAAGTCGAGACACCAAGCGCGGCGCACGGTGTCTCGACTTCGCTCGACACGAACGAGCTTGGGTTAGATTGTATTGAGCCGCACCGCCAACTCATCCCACAGCCTTAGTGAAGCCGCGCCGATCAGCCCTGGCAAATGCGCCTCGTCCACCCGGTAAGCCCGCCCATCGGGCCGCGCCGCCCTCCCGCCTGCCTCGTTGACGAACAAAACCCCAGCGGCATGATCCCACGCCAGCGTGCGTTCGAAGATCGAAACGTCGTTGGTTCCTAACACCAGCCGGGGATACTGTTCCGCAGCGCAGCGGGGGATATCGACAAGACTGTAGTGGGGGGCAATCAAGTCCTTCATTGACGCGCGTTTTGCCGGGTCCATGAAGACGAGGCTGATTGCGGCGACGGGTTGATCGTGCCCGGTCACCTTGGCTGCAATCCGCTCATCGCCCACGAAAGCCCCCGCGCCGCGATGGGCATGGCACAGCCGCCCGGTCAACGGATCGTAGATCCATCCGGCAATCGTTTCACCCGCCTCAGCCAGCGCGACCATCACGCCAAATGGTGGATTTCCCTGGGCAAAATTGTGGGTGCCGTCGATTGGATCGACGATCCAGCACAGCGTATCGCCCAGCCGGTCAAGCAAGGTCGGATCGGCCTCGCAGGCCTCCTCACCAACCAGCGCCGCCTCGGGCAGCAGCTTGGCAAGACCCTCGAACAGCAGCACCTCGGCCTCGCGGTCGGCCACGGTGACCAGTTCGCCGGGTGATTTGGTGATGATCTCACCTTCAGCAAGTTGCTGGTAACGCGGGAGAATTGCGCGAGTGGCAGCATCCTGTATCACCGCCAGCACCCCGGCAGTCAGGCCCAAAGTGCTCACGAACGATAGTCCGCGTTGATCGAGATGTAGCCGTGAGTCAGATCGCAGGTCCAGACAGTAGCGCGCCCTTCGCCGAGGCCCAGATTGACCTCGATCCGCACTTCCTGCCCCTTGAGATGCGCCGCAACCGGGGCTTCGTCATAGTCCGCGAGTGGCAGGCCATCGCGCGCGCACCAGACCCCACCGAAGCCAATCGAGAGCCGGTCACGGTCAGCCGGTTCACCGGCCTTGCCGACTGCCATTACGACCCGGCCCCAGTTGGCATCTTCTCCGGCGATCGCAGTCTTGACGAGCGGAGAATTGGCGATGGCAAGGCCGACACGTCGCGCACTCTCGTCCGAAACCGCGCCGCTCACCGCCACTTCGATGAACTTCTGCGCCCCCTCGCCGTCGCGCACCACGAGTTGGGCGAGCTGGCGGCAGACATCGTGCAGCGCTGCGGCAAAAGCATCCGCGCCGACGCTGTCGAACGAGGCGAGCGGGGCGTTCCCGGCCTTGCCGGTTGCAAATGCCAGCACGGTGTCGCTGGTCGAGGTATCGCTGTCGACCGTGATGCAATTGAAAGTTTCAGCGGCGGCGGAGGAAAGCACTTTCTGCAGGAAAGCAGGCTCAACTGCAGCATCGGTATATATGTAGCCCAGCATCGTCGCCATATCGGGCGCGATCATACCGCTGCCCTTGATGATCGCGCAAATCGTGATCGTGCGGCCATCGACCACGGCCTTCGCCATCGCGCCTTTGGCAAAGGTATCGGTGGTGCCGATGGCATTGGCCGCGTCTTCCCATGCACAGGGTTCGGCCTGCAGCGCAGCTTCGATCCCGGCTTGCGCTCTGTCCTTGGGCAGGGGCACCCCGATCACTCCGGTCGAGGAAACGAAGACCTGCTCCGGCGCGCAATCAAGCGCCGTGCTGACTTGTGCCATGATTGCCTCAACCGCCTCGCGCCCGCGGTAGCCGGTGAAGGCATTGGCGTTCCCTGCATTGACCACCAATGCCCGTGCGCGTCCCTGCACCACATTGGCGCGGCCCAATTCAACTTCGCTGGAGCAGCAGACGTTGCGGGTGAACACGCCCGCTACCGAAGTGCCTTCGCTCAGCT
>CAZVMC010000240.1:0-1924 GCA_964628635.1 uncultured Novosphingobium sp.
CGGAAGGCGGCGAACTTTTCGGGCGGGCAGGAGTCCTCCAGGCTGCACCCGGCGTTGAGATCGGGCAGCACCACGATCTTGTCGGGCGAGAGGATCTTCGCGGTATCGGCCATGAATTTGACCCCGCAGAACGCGATCACCTCTGCATCGGTGGCGGCGGCTTTCTTGGACAGTTCAAGCGAGTCACCAACGAAATCGGCGAGGTCCTGAATCTCCGGCTTCTGATAGTAATGCGCCAGAATCACCGCGTTGCGTTCCTTGCGCAGGCGATCGATCTCGGCCCGGATATCGAGGCCGGCGAGGGTTCCGGTGGGGGCGGTCATGGCAGGCACCTTTGCGCAAAGAGAGAGGTCTCTCCGCGCAGATGGCCTGTCGGCGCGCCGCAATCAAGGCGGATCGCGCTAGAGTGGTGGCGGAGGCGGTAGCGCGAGCCCCGGAACGGCCATTGCGGGCGATCCCGCGACCGCGCTGGCATAGAGCCAATCGCCCAGCGGCGAATAGGCGACCAGGTCCATGACGATCACGAAGGCCGCGATTGCAGCCGCACCGCGCCACCAGGCCGGATGGACCGCGCCATGCAGGCGCTTGTCGCGCAGCATGCCGATCACCGGAAAAATCAGCGCGGCCAAGGCGGCGATTTCAAAACCCCAGGGTATCATCAAGGGCATCGGCAGCAGCCGCCCGAAGCCCGGTCCCAGGATCGCGGCCAAGGCACAAATCTGCAGCCGCATATGCCAATCTGGCGAGCGTCGCCGGGCCAGCGCCCAGCCGGTCAGCGCCGCAAAAGCTAGCAGCGAGAGCGGATCGCCGATCAGGAACTGCTGCGGATAGAAAAAGAACGGTGCCCGTCCCTCGCGAACCAGCGCAATCGTGACGACAAAGCCCAGCACCAGCATTGGCACCAGCCACCATGCCGCAATCCGGCCCAGCATGCGGTGGCGGGAAAAATCGCCGCGCGCAGCCAGCGCGGCCTGGACAAGAAACAGCACGACCCAGCCAAAAAAGGCCAGGGCGTGAAGGTGGACCCGCACTGGCGCGGCAAAGCTCGATCGGCCCATTGCCAGTTGAACCGAGAATCCCGCCACCAGCACCAGCGCCATTGCGCAGGCCAGTTTGAAGAAGAAGCGCTCTTCACCGCGCGTGATTACGCTTGAGCCATGGGTCGTCGCCATTGTCAGTCCCCCAAAGACCCCGGAGTGCGACCCGCCGGTTGTGGACTCAATCTAATCCGAGCGGCGGAAAAAGCTAGGTCCTGACCCTAGGGCAGCTGGCAGACCGCGTTGCAGGTCTGATCGTTCAGCCCGGCGCGCAAGCGGGCGCTTTGTTCCGGAAACTTGCTGGCGAAGGCCGGGGTCGTGCTCTCGGTCCGCTTGAGCAGGTCGGCGCGGCCGCTCAGGCTGAAGATCGATCCCAAAGCGCCCGCCCAATCGGCCGCCGCATTGGCCAGCGCGCGCTGGTTCGCGGGGTTGATGTCACGCTCGGCCGAGAGTGCGACCAGATTGACCAGGACCAGATCGATCCCGCCGCGCATCCGCGTAATCCCGGCCTGACGGCCATCGCTGCGCTGGCTGGGCGAGAGCGAATCCCAGAACTCAGCGAAGGGTGTCATATGCCGCGCCATGCAGCTGGTCGCACCAACCATCAGCACTGTTACTTCGTCCTGATAGACCAGCATCGTGCGGTTCTGGATATAGGCGCTGAGCGCCTTGTGCAGACGGCCACAGACGGTTTGCATCGAATTGGGAAATTCGAGCGGGAAAGCGTCTGACCCATATTGCTCCATTGAGGCGCGAATGGTGCCGAAGCTTTCCGCCAGCTTCGGGTCGCGCCGGGCGGCTGGAATTGTGCCGCTTGAGCCGGCCTTTTCAATCTGCCGCTCGACCGTCTTCAGTGCCTGATCGAATGCCTCTGCCGGTGCGGGCGC
>CAZVMC010000241.1:0-1896 GCA_964628635.1 uncultured Novosphingobium sp.
ATGCGTCACGCTGAGCGCTTCGCCCACCGGCTCTGGCCCCAGCGCGGCGAAGGCCTGCCAGGCATCGAGCTGTGCCGTATCAACCAGATCGACCGAACCGAACCGGCGCGGATCGCACAGCGCGAGCACGTGGCCGGCGCCAGTCTCCAGCACCAAGTGATCGTGCTTGCCGATTTCTTCGGGCTCGATCCGCCAGCGCCCCGACATGCCGAGGTGGAACACCATCGTCTGGTCGCGGTCGGTGTGGATCAATCCATACTTGGCGCGGCGTCCAAGACCGGTGACCGTCGCCCCGGTCAGGTTCTGCACCAGTCCATCTGGAAACGGCCGACGCAGGTCGCGGCGGCGCAGTTCCACCCGCGCGATCCGCTCGCCCTCCAGATAGCGCGCAAGCCCGCGCACGGTGGTTTCGACTTCGGGAAGCTCGGGCATATTATTCCCGACTAACAGCCTTTCCGCTTACCTGAAACTCCCCTAAGGCGCGGCGCATGAGCGAGCAGGTGTCTTTCGGTTACAGCCAGGTTTCTCCCGAAGAGAAGACCGAGAAGGTCGGCGCGGTGTTTTCCAGCGTCGCCAGAAACTATGACCGGATGAACGATGCCATGTCTGGCGGCATGCACCGGCTGTGGAAGGATCAGTTCGTCCGCCGGGTTAAACCGCGCGAAGGCGAGCAGATCCTCGACATGGCGGGCGGCACCGGCGACATAGCCTTCCGGATGGCCGCCAAGGGCGCGCAAGTCACCGTTTCGGATATCAATCAGGACATGCTCGATGTCGGGATCGAACGGGCGATGGAACGCGGGTTCGATAGCCTCGTCTGGTCGCGCCAGAATGCCGAGGAGCTGAGCTTTCCGGCGCGGTTCTTCGATGCGTACACGATTGTTTTCGGCATCCGGAATGTCACCCACATCGACAAGGCCCTGAAAGAGGCACTTCGGGTGCTCAAATTTGGCGGACGCTTCTATTGCATGGAGTTTTCCAGCACGGAGTGGCCGGGTTTCAGGGAAATCTACGATCTCTATTCGCACAAGCTGATGCCGTTGATGGGCAAGCTGATTGCCAATGACGAGGAGAGCTACCGCTATCTTGCCGAATCGATCCGCCGGTTTCCACGGCCGCCAGTGTTCGAGGGTATGATCCGCGATGCGGGTTTCACAAACACGCGGGTCGAAAGCATCCTTGGGGGTGCGGTCAACATCCATTCGGGGTGGAAGGTATAAGTGACCCGCCCCGCCACGCATATCCTGCGCCTGCTCCGCTGGGGCCGGATCCTGGCGAAGCACGGTGCGCTGCGCGGGATTGAGGCGGACCGTAACACACCGCCGCAAGTCAAGCGGCTGTGCCGGATCGCGCGGCTGGGGACGCTTCAGCCGAGAGTACCCGACTATGCCGGGGCCTTTCAGGCCATCGGTCCGGCGGCGATCAAGCTGGGGCAGACGCTGGCCACCCGGCCCGATCTGGTCGGGGCGGAAGCGGCGCACAATCTGCTGACCTTGCAGGACAGTCTGCCCCCGGTCAGCTTCGAATCCATCAAGGCAGAGATCGAAGCGAGCTTCGGCAAACCGATCGATCACCTTTTTGCATCGATCGACCCGCAAGCGGTCGGTTCCGCCTCAATCGCCCAGGTCCACAAAGGCGTGAGCACCGAGGGCCGCGAAGTTGCGATCAAGGTCTTGCGTCCGGGCATCCGTGAAAAGTTCGCAGCCGATATCGAGACCTACGAATGGGCCGCCGCGCACCTTGAGGCGCTCGGCGGGGAAGCCAGCCGCCTGCGCCCGCGCCTCGTCATCGCCAACCTCAAGCGCTGGACCCTGCGCGAACTCGATCTGCGGCGTGAAGCAGCCTCGGCCTCCGAACTCGCCGAGAAGATGCACGGCTATGACGGCTACCGCGTGC
>CAZVMC010000242.1:0-1890 GCA_964628635.1 uncultured Novosphingobium sp.
CCGATCTGGCCCCGGGTTTCCAGGAGGGCCCGGTCAAAGCGCAGATCGAAAAACTACCAATCATGAACAACCTCCCGCCCGGAGTCGGCAAGAAGCCGTTCGGCGCGGACGAGATTTTCGATGAGCTGATCACCAGCTTCCAGATTGCGTTGGCCTCGGCCTTCCTGCTGGTCTTTGCGGTGCTGGTCCTGCTCTATCACCGCTTCGTGTCGCCGCTGGTAAACATGGCTTCGCTGCTGCTCGCACCGCTGGGTGGGCTGATCGCGCTGTTTGTGGCCGGGCAGGAGGTTACTCTGCCGGTGTTCATCGGCATCCTGATGCTGTTCGGGATCGTCGCCAAGAACTCAATCCTGCTGATCGACTTCGCGATCGAGGAGATGGCGGCTGGCGTGCCCAAATATGAAGCCATCGTCGATGCCGGGCGCAAGCGCGCGCAGCCGATCGTGATGACCACAGTCGCGATGACCGCGGGGATGGTGCCGACTGCGCTTTCGCTCGGTGGCGATTCGGCTTGGCGCCAGCCAATGGGCACTATCGTGATGGGCGGGCTGATCCTTTCGACGTTGCTTACACTCGTTATCGTTCCCGCGGGCTTCAGCCTGGCTGACGGGCTTGAGAAACGCGTAGGGCCGCTGCTGCGGAAAGCCTTCCTCAGTTACGATCCCGCTCGCGATCACGAACCAGAACGCGCCAGCCCGGCCGGGGCGCTGCCGGCAGAGTGAAGCGTCCAGCGCTATACCGGCGGGTCGCGCGCGGGTCGATCACGCCTGATCGGGCGCGCCGGATGCGCTGGTTCGCCACCGGACTGCTGGTGGCGATGGCGGCGCTCTACATCACCGCGCGCCAGTTTCTGCACCTGCATCCGGCGATGGGCTATGTGTTGGCCTTTGCCGAGGCCGGGATGGTCGGCGGCATGGCCGACTGGTTCGCGGTGACCGCGCTGTTCCGCCACCCGCTGGGCCTGCCGATCCCGCACACCGCGATCATCCCCGAGAACAAGGATCGGATCGCCGATACGATGGCGGGGTTCCTGCGCGAGAACTTTCTGATTCCGCCGGTCGTCGCGCGGCGGCTGCGGGCGATGAACCTGGCCGAAGCAGCCGGCAACTGGCTGACCGCGCCCGATGCCGAGCGCAGCACACGGCTGCGTGCCGGGGCGGCCGAGCTGCTCGCCGAAGTACTCGAATCGCTCGATCCCGAACGTCTTGGCAATCAGGTGCGCGGCGGGCTGGTGCGGCAGGTCAGCAAGCTGGAGATCGCCCCGTTGCTGGGCCAGCTGATCGAGACCGCGATTGCCGACCGGCGGCACTTGCCGGTGATCGATGCGCTGGTCCGCTGGGCCGGGTTGACGCTGGAGGACAACGAGCAGCTGATCCGCGAGATCATCCACAAGCGCGCCAACGCCGTACTGCGCTGGACCGGGCTGGATGAAACGCTGGCCAATTCGGTGCTCGATGGGCTCTACAAGCTGCTCGCCGAAGTGATCGTCGATCCCCAGCACCCGCTGCGCGGCAAGATCGAAGAGGGACTGGCCAGCCTCTCGCACAATCTGCGCCACGATCCCGAATTGCGCGCGCGGGTAGAAACGCTGAAGGACGAAGTGCTGGCCAACCCCGCCGTCGCCGCTTGGTGGCAGGGCGTGTGGGAGCGGATGCGCACCGGGCTGCTTAAACGACTGCGCAACCCTGATCCGCAGTTTGGCAGCCAATTCGCCGAAGCGCTGCCACAGCTTGGTGCCGCGCTGCGCGACGATCCGGCGTTGCAGGCCCAGCTTAATCGCTTTGCCCGCCGCACACTGGTGGGCGTCGCCAGCCGCTATGGCGATCAGATCGTTCGGTTGGTCTCCGAAACGGTCAAGCGCTGGGATGCCCAGACCGTGACCGACCGGAT
>CAZVMC010000243.1:0-1880 GCA_964628635.1 uncultured Novosphingobium sp.
CGGGCAGCGGCTCGCGCTTCATGATCCCGTGTTCGACCAGCCGGGCGAGCCGGTTGGAGAGGATATTGCGGGCGATACCCAGCGCGGAGAGGAATTCCTCGAAGTGGTGCACCCCATTGAAAGCGGCGCGCAGGATCATGAACGACCAGCGTTCACCCATCACTTCCAATGCGGCAGGCAGGCCGCAGCTTTCGATATCCTCAAGCGGTTCGCGAAGCTTTCCCATGGCAATCCCCTCTTCCGGCACATGCGTAGCATAGCGCAACTCAATCGCCGATAAAAAAATCTATCGCACCTTGATGCTGCAACGCAAAGTTTTCAGTTGCAACTTAATACCTAAAGCGATAGGTAGTGATTCGCAACGCAAATCGCACATCCTCCCCCGGACCCCTGCGAACCCTGCGTGCGAACCGCAAACCCAAAGGGGAATTGAAATGACTCTCGCTCTCAATCGCTCGTTCCAGCGCACAATGATCGCCGGTGTTTTGGCGATCGTCGGCACTTTCGCTAGCTTCACCGCCACTACCGCTCCGGTTCAGGCGCAAACTGTGCGGCCTTACACTGCAACGCTGGCAGCCAAGCTCGATGCGCCCAAGCGCGCAATCGTCAACGGCGCGATCTGGTCGTGCAAGGACCAAACCTGCTCCGGCGATGTGAACGGCTCTTCGCCGATCAACGCCTGCATCCGCGTTGCCCGGGAATTCGGCTCGCTGACCGCCTTCACCACCCCCAAGGGCGATCTGGCGGCCGACAAGCTGGCCAAATGCAACGCTGCAGCCGCCTAACGAACGCCGCCGCCTGAGGCAAAGCTGACCCCGCGCGCCCTGACCCCCACCCTCCGCGCGGGTTCAGCCAGGCACTCCTGAACAAGGACCCTCACTCCGGCCTCCGTCTGACGACGGGGGCCGCTTTTATTCCTTCCCTTTAGGGAAGGGGGCCCACGAAGTGGGGGAAGGGCTCGCGCGGGTATTCCGGGCCTTGCTTCGAAACGCGACCTCGACCTGACGGTGCAAACTCCTTCGCCGTCAGGAATACTCGCGCGAGCCACTCCACCAGCTGCGCTGGTCCCCCTCTCCTAAAGGAGAGGATCAGAGCAAGCCGCGTCCGCTAAGATCAGCTTCCAGCCCCGCCGCATCGACGAAATGATGCGCCTGCCAGCCGCATTCGCGCGCGGCGATCACGTTGGGTTCGCTGTCATCGATGAACAGCATCGCCGCTGGCGCATGGCCGAACCGGCGCGCTGCGAGATCATAAATCGCGGGGTCCGGCTTCGCCAGCTTCTCCACGCCGGAAACCACAATGTCACGGAAGCGATCGAACAAGGGGTTGGTGGGAAAATAGCCTGCCCAAGTGTCCGCACCGAAGTTGGTGATCGCATAAAGCGGCACGCCGTTCGCGTGCAGCCGCTCGACCAGTTCGGGCGAACCGGGGACGGGGCCGGGAATCGATTCGTTGAATCTATCGAACCAGTCGGCAATCAGATCGGCATGCTCGGGAAACAGCGCGGAACGCTCTGCCACCAGATCGGCGGCGGATTCGCCGGCATCGTGGCGGGCGTGCCAGTCAAGCGGGATGACCGTGTCCATGAACCAGTCGAGTTCGGCCGGATCTGGGAAGTGCTGCAGATAGGGCAAGTGGCGCTCCCACCGGATCAGCACTCTACCGACATCGAAAACGACCGCTTCAACCGGTTGATTCACAGCAAAACTCCTGACCCAAAACGACTTCGGCCCGCGCTCCGATGGAGGCGGGCCGACTGATTCGGAAGGCCCGCAGGCCCCCGGCGCAGCGCTGCTTAACCCTGGCGGGCCTTGAAGCGGCGGTTGGTCTTGTTGATCACATAGGTGCGGCCGCGACGACGGATCACGCGGTTGTCGCGG
>CAZVMC010000244.1:0-1857 GCA_964628635.1 uncultured Novosphingobium sp.
ACCGCTGACCCTCTCGGTGTAAACGAGATGCTCTACCAACTGAGCTAAGCGCCCGGCTTGAAGCCAGAAGCGCGGCCCTTAGCGCGGGCGGGAGTGAAACGAAAGCCCCCTCACACCATTTGCGCAGCCTTGCTGCCCAGTTCGGCGAAATAGCGTGCCATGGCATCGGCGGCTTTGTCCGACAGGGTGATGAAGGCACGACGCTTGTCCGCCTCATCTTCAACTCGCACGAACAACCCCGCCTCCACCAATTGCCCGATCCAGCGCAGCGCGGTGGTCGGGGGAACCGCAGAAGCGATGCACAGGCTTGTCACCGAGACCCTGGTATGCTCGGCCCGGGCGGCGGTCAGATCAAGCAGCATATCCCACGCTGGATCGCCAAACAGATCGCCATCGAAGAACCGCGCGCGCAATTGCCGCTGGCGGATAATCCGCCGGACCAGTCGCGGATCGGGCAAAGGTGGGCGTGTTGCGCGAACCAGCCGTGCACTGGCATCACCTTCTGCGCCGGAGAAGCGCCGACGCGGGCTTTCAAAGCGGAATGCACCTTCGCCATCGCGCAATTCAACTTCCTGCAGCGGTGCTTCGAGTCGTTCAAGCCGGGTCGCGATGTGGCCGACCTGTTCGGTCAGGCGCAGCAGCACCAACCGGTCCTCCTCCGACAGCTCTCGCACTTTCAGGTTAGGCAGCTTCGCGAGCACCCGACCCAATGCAATCACCCGGTCGGCCCGGCTGGGATCAACCAAAATCTGCGGACTAGACTGATCGAGGCAGCCAAACACATCATCCAGTGCCGCCACCGAAGTCGAAACGATCAAATGCGCCCCGCAATGCGCTGCGCGCAGATCGAGCCGCATCAAAGCCGCCAACATGGCGCCATCCACAACAGGGCAATCGAGCAGCACCACCTCACCCAGCGGCCGCGCTTCGCCTACTTCCAGCAGGCTGGCGACATCGCCCACTTCCGCTACGCGAAACCCCGCCGCCAAAGCATCGTCACGCAGAGTCCCTTGCACATGTGCTCGGTCGGCAAAGATCGACAATGCTAACGGCAGACCGGCGGCATCATTGGCGGCCATTGAATAGGCAAAGTTGGCTTGCGGCATCGCAATGTACTCCGAATCGGAGCGAACATGAATGAAACAAAAAGGGATTAAGTCAAGATCAAAGCTATCTGGCAGGCCAGCCGCCGAATACTGAAGGTCAGAAATTGCAAGATCGAACCGCCAAATCTGAAATTTTCTTACACTTTGTCGCATGATTTGTTGCAGGTTCCCAGTCGCCGCCTCGGACAACTTGATTTGTGCCGCAAGCCCTCGCACGGAGGGAGCCGGAGAAGGAGTTACCCATGCGCTTGATCGACCATTTCATCCACGGCGGAACCGGCGGACTGGCTGTCAGCCGCAAGCACGCGGTGATGGATCCCAACAACGGTGGCCAGCAGGCCGAAGTCGTGCTGGGCAGCGCCGATGCGCTCGAGCGCGCGGTGGCGTCGGCGCAATCGGCGCAGCCCGCCTGGGCGGCCATGAACCCCCAGCGCCGCGCGCGGGTGATGTTCGAATTCAAAGCGCTGGTCGAACGGCACATGGACGAGCTTGCTGCGATGCTCAGCGCCGAACATGGCAAGGTGATCGCCGATTCCAAGGGCGATATCCAGCGCGGGCTCGAGGTGGTCGAGTTCTGCTGCGGCCTGCCGCATGTGCTCAAGGGCGACTACAGCCATGGTGCCGGTCCGGGGATCGATGTCTATTCGCTGCGCCAGCCGCTCGGCATCGGCGCGGGAATCACCCCGTTCAACTTCCCGGCGATGATCCCGCTGTGGATGGGCGCGATGGCAGTGAGCCTTGGCAACGCCTT
>CAZVMC010000245.1:0-1854 GCA_964628635.1 uncultured Novosphingobium sp.
ACAAGCGGCCCAAGGCGGGCGATCTTTATGCGCGGATGCGGCCGTGGTGGGGCGATGGCGAACGCGCCTGGCTGTTCGATAACGTTTCCGACCTGACCGATCTTTCGGCCGCCACGGTCGGTTTCGATATGACCGCGATCCTCGACGATCCGGTCGCGCGGACCCCGGCCCTGCTCTATTTCTTCCACCGCGTGGAAGAGCGGCTCGATGGCAGCCCCGCGATCATCGTGGTCGATGAAGGCTGGAAGGCGCTCGACGACGACGTCTTCGTGCGGCGGATCAAGGATTGGGAAAAGACCATCCGCAAGCGCAACGGGATCGTCGGTTTCGCGACCCAGTCGGCGCAGGATGCGCTGGAAAGCCGGATTGCCAGTGCAATCATCGAACAGGCTGCGACGCAGATCTTCATGATCAACCCCAAGGCCCGCGCCGAGGATTATATCGACGGGTTCGGGCTGACCCCGCATGAGTTCGAGCTGATCCGCACCCTGCCCGACACCTCGCACTGCTTCCTGATCAAGCACGGCAACGAAAGCGTTGTCGCGCGGCTCAATCTGACCGGCGAGCAGGATCTGCTCACCATCCTCTCGGGCCGCGAATCGACCGTGCGGTTGTTCGACGAGCTGGTCGAGCGCACCGGCCCCAATCCGCGCGACTGGATGGCCGCGCTGCTGGAGCGTGCCTAGATGGCCTGCCCAGACGTCCTGACCGGCCAGCGGTTCGTCGCGCAGTCGCTCGCGCACATCGATTGCCAGGCGCAAACGATCGGAGCTTACGGGTTCGGGGCGCTGTCCGATCCCAATTCGGCGGTTTCGGCCGCGCTGACCGCATTGTTCACGGTCTTCGTGGCAATCCTTGGCCTCCGCCTGATGTCGGGCGAGCGCTTTGGCGGGCGCGATCTGGTGAGCGATGGCCTGCGCGTGGCGGTCGTCCTCACGCTCGCCACGTCATGGCCGGCCTGGCGCACGCTGGGTTATGATCTGGTGATGAAAGGCCCGGACGAGATCGCCACGATCGTCGGCGCGGCTTCTGAACTGCCGGGCGCGCGCGGCGATCTGACCGCGCGGTTGCAGGCGGCGGACGATGGGATCGTGCTGCTGACCGTCTATGGCACGGGCCGGAACACCGGCGGGACCAACCGCAGCGACACCATCGGGGATAGCTTCCGCGGTGTGGCCTTGGCTGATCAGGAAGGGCTGGCCGATGGCCGCACTGCCTTCCTCACCGGACTGCTCGGGCCGACCGCGATTGTTCGGATCGGGGCGGGGCTGCTGCTGGCGCTTGCGCCGCTGATGGCGGGATTGCTGCTGTTTGCCGGAACGCGCGATCTGTTCTTCGGCTGGCTCAGGGCCTTGGGCACGCTGGCGCTGGGGGCACTGGCGCTCACCGTTGTTTACGGCGTTGAGCTCGCGATCCTTGAACCATGGATCGCCGATGCGCTGCGGCAGCGCGAAGGGCAAGTACTGACACCCTCGATGCCGACCGAGCTGACCGTGATCACCTATGCCTTCGCGCTGCTGGCCTTCGGATTGCTGGCGCTGATCGCCAAGGTTTTCTTCTTCGGCGGCTTTGCTCTGCCGAAAGCGCTTCAGCGCGGCGGCGATGCCCCGCGCAGCGAACCGGGCTATGCCCCCTCCCCGGAATTTGTCACCGTGGGCGGCGCAGCGCCTTCGCGGGCCTTTGTGGTCTCCGAAGCCGTGGCCCAGACTATGCGGCGCGAGGAACGCAGCAGCGAGCGCGAGCGCCTGCTTGAATCCGCACCGACCCCGCGCGATCGCGCTGGTAGCGCCGCTACCCCGGCCGCAGTCAGCGAGCCGCTTGGCACCTCCTTCCGCGCCAGCGAGGCGCGCCACT
>CAZVMC010000246.1:0-1773 GCA_964628635.1 uncultured Novosphingobium sp.
ATGGCGACCGATCTGGAAGCCGCCCGCGCCCTGCTCTATCTCGCAGCGTGCAAGGTCAACGCCAACGCGCCCGACAAATCGCGGTTTTCGGCCATGGCCAAGCGGCTTTCGACCGACAGCGGATCGAAGATCGTCAACGATGCGCTGCAGTTGTTCGGTGGCTATGGCTACCTCAAGGACTACCCGATCGAACGCTTCTGGCGCGACCTGCGCGTCCATTCGATCCTCGAGGGTACCAATCAGGTGATGCGGA
The DNA here is from genome assembly GCA_964628635.1 of uncultured Novosphingobium sp. GTDB lineage: Bacteria > Pseudomonadota > Alphaproteobacteria > Sphingomonadales > Sphingomonadaceae > Novosphingobium. The sequence continues at coordinate 254 of CAZVMC010000246.1, forward strand.
TGATCGTTGGCAGAGACCTGCTGCGGCAATGATCGGTCAGCAAACGGGGATGGTGGGACTGGTTTCGATCTTGCGTTCGGCAACACTGGCTGGCTTGGTGGTAGCGACTCTGGCTTGCGTCCCGCCGCCGCATGTTCATGCCTATTTCTTCAACGCCAGTGGAACCGCTTTGTCATTCACTGACTGCAAAGGCAGAACGGTGGAGGTTGCGCCCGCAGAGCGCTTCGTCATTACCTCAAACGGAAGATATTTTCAGGAAGACCTGAACGGCCAGTGCTTTTTCAAGCGCCCAATGGAACTTGTGAAGCCGGATGGATCGCGATGGAGCTACCAAATTTGGCGTTTCTGGGAAAATTACCCTGCCATCAACACCATCACGGATTTTGCTGGCAATGCCGACAAGACCCGACCCAATTTGCCTTTGCAGATCAATCCAGACGGCTCGCTCAGTCTTGGTCGCTGGACGGGCGCCGAAGATCGGAGCAACATCCAGCCCTACTCTAGGCAAGGCGCTTCGTTTCCCAGCGCCAAGCAGCCATCTGGTTTCCCCATCCGACCATCTGAAGGGCAGCCCAAATGACCGACGACATGATCATTCGCCGCGAGGGCGCCGCGGGGTTCCTCTCGCTCAACCGCCCCTCGGCGATCCATGCGCTGACCCTGCCGATGGTCCATGCCATGACCACCGCGCTGCTGGAGTGGCGCGAGGATCCCGATGTCAAGGCGGTGATCATCGATCATGCCGAGGGTCGCGGCTTCTGCGCCGGGGGCGACATCGCCTTCCTGCGCAATTCGGCGCTGAACGATGGCGGCGTATCGGGCCGCAAGTTCTTCCACGACGAGTACCAGCTCAACCACCTGATCTTCACTTACGAAAAGCCGGTGGTGGCCTTCATGGACGGAATCACCATGGGCGGCGGCGTGGGGATCAGCCAGCCGGCGCGGTTCCATGTCGCGACCGAGAACACCCGTTATGCGATGCCGGAAACCGGGATCGGCCTGTTCCCCGATGTCGGCGGCGGCTGGTATCTTTCGCGCCTGCCGGGGCGGATCGGCCAGTTCCTCGCGCTGACCGGGGCGCGGCTCGATGGGGCGGAATGCAAGTGGGCGGGGCTTGCGACGCACTATTTGCCGCATGAAGCCCTGGCCGAGGTCAAGGAGCGGATCGCCCACGGGCACGAACCGGGGCAGGTGCTTTCAGCACTTTCCGCCACCCCGCCGCCGGCGCGGATCGAGGGCAATGCGGCGCTGATCGCCAAGCACTTTGCCTCGGATCGCTACGAGAATATCCTCGCCAGCCTCGAAGCGGACGACAGCGAATGGGCAGCGAAAGAGTTGGCCACGCTGCGCACCAAGTCGCCCCAGACCTGCAAGGTGGCGCTGCGCCAGTTGCATGACAGCCTGGAGTGTGAAGATTTCGCCGCCAACATGGTGATGGAATACCGCATCGCCAGCCGCGTGTTGACCCGCCCCGATTTTGCCGAGGGCGTGCGCGCGGTGATCGTCGACAAGGACAATGC
>CAZVMC010000247.1:0-1738 GCA_964628635.1 uncultured Novosphingobium sp.
AGCCAGCCCGAGGGGCCGAGCCGCGAGTTTCTGGGCAAGAAGGCGGCGATGGACCTGCCCACGGCGATTGCTGACGAGGTCGAGCTGGCGCGCGGCGGCTATCCCGAATTCGATCTCGAAGCCTACCGCCACGGTGATCTGACCCCGGTCTATTTCGGCTCGGCGCTTAAGAACTTCGGGGTCGCTGAGCTGATCGAGGCGATCGCCCAATATGCCCCGCCGCCGCGGCCGCAGCCCAGTGAGGGCGGCACGATCGACCCTGAAAACAAGGAAGTCACCGGCTTCGTTTTCAAGGTTCAGGCCAATATGGACCCGCAGCACCGCGACCGGATCGCGTTTATGCGGCTGGTCTCTGGCACCTTCAAACGCGGCATGAAGCTTACGCCGAGCGCGCTGGGCAAGCCAGTGGCGATCCATTCGCCGATCCTGTTCTTCGCCCAGGACCGCGAGCTCGCCGACACAGCGGAACCCGGTGACATCATCGGCATCCCCAACCACGGCACGCTGCGGGTGGGGGATACGCTGAGCGAAAGCAACAAGGTCCGCTTCACCGGCCTGCCCAACTTCGCGCCCGAAATCCTGCGCCGCGTCGCGCTGAAGGACCCGACCAAGACCAAGCAGCTCAGGAAGGCGCTCGACGACCTGAGCGAAGAGGGCGTGATCCAGGTGTTCTATCCGGAGATTGGCGCGCAGTGGATCGTCGGTGTGGTCGGGCAGCTTCAGCTCGACGTGCTGATCAGCAGACTCGAAGCGGAATACAAAGTCGGCGCGATCCTTGAACCTGCCCCGTTCGATACCGCGCGCTGGCTGAAAGGGCCGGATGCGGCGCTCAAGCAGTTTGCCGATTTCAACCTGAGCAATCTGGCCAAGGACCGCGACGGCGATCCGGTGTTCATGGCCCGCTCGGCGTGGGATGTGAGCTATCAGCAGGAGCGGAACCCCGAGCTGTTGTTCTCGGCGACTAAGGAGAGATAAGGGGTTCGCGCAGAGTGCACAGAGGTCGCAGAGCGGGGGCGCAAGGCCGAAGGCCGATCACCACTTTGGCTGTTGTTAGAGCCGCATGATCTGGATTCGAAAGCGACGTCGACGAAAGCGCAAGTCCTTTGCGCCCTCTGCGATCTCTGCGCGGGCCTTCGTTTCTTCTTTATTGCGACTAGGTGCCACCAGTCCTAACCTCCCGCCATGGCCGATTTCACCGACACCCTCACCGAAGCCGACATCGCAATGATCGCGCGGCAGCCGGTCTATTTCACCGCCACCGCCGCGAAGGACGGGCGGATCAATCTCTCGCCCAAGGGGCTCGCCGACACCTTCAAGGTGCTCTCACCCAGCCGGGTTGCCTATCTCGATCTCGGCGGCTCGGGGAACGAAACCCACGCGCACCTCGCGGCGGACGGCCGGATCACGATCATGATGTGCAATTTTGAGCAGCCTGCCTTGATCCTGCGCATCTACGGACGGGGCCGTCCCGTCTTGCCGCAAGACCCGGACTGGGATGAGCTCGCCGCGCATTTCACCCTGCTCCCCGGCACGCGCCAGATCTTCGACATCGCGGTGGAAAGCGTCCAGACCTCCTGCGGCTGGGGTGTACCAGTAATGACGCTGGACAAGGAACGCGCGACGCTGACCAAGTATCACGCCCAGTCCGATCCCGAGAAATGGGTGACCAAGATGGCCGGGCGGACCCGCAGCATCGATGGCCTGCCGACCCGCGCAACCGACCGGTTTATTGCTGGGA
>CAZVMC010000248.1:0-1734 GCA_964628635.1 uncultured Novosphingobium sp.
ACCAGGGCCCCCATCCAGTAGATATTCGCCAGATACTGGCCCCCGACTTCAAAGGGCAAACCAAGGATGTCAGACTGGTGGAGGTAGTTGATCATGATGCTGCCGATCGATACCTCCGCGCCGACATAGAGCCCGATCGCGATTGCGCCCAGAATCGCCCAGCGCGACCGGAGTGCGTCGAACACCGATGCCTGCGGTGCCGGGCCGATACCGGCGGCCGCAATCGAAATACGCTTGTGCTGCACGGCAACGAACAGGATCAGCGCCAGCAGAATTCCCGCCATGATCATAAAGGCATGGGCCACCGTGCCCAGCGCCTCGGCGCGCAGCAACGGATCGGTGATGGGACCGGACTTTTCATTGATCACTTTGTCACCCAGCATGATCATGGAGCCGAAATGCACCCCGGCAACCACGCCCAGCGAATTGAAGGTCTGCGCGAAAGTCAGTCGGAAGTGACTGGTCGATTGCGGGCCAAGCGCCGCGGCCAGCGGGTTGGCAGCGACTTGCAAGGTCGTGATCCCGGTAGCCAGCACAAACAAGGCCAGAAGGATTGGGCCGTAGCTATCAAAAGTGACACTAAACTGGACCAGCAGACATCCCGCTATCATCACACTCAGCGCAACGACGATCGTATTCACCGGCCCAAGCCGATTTCCCAGCGAAGCCGCCGGCAGCGACATCAGCCCATAAGCCAGAAAGAAGACCAGCTGGGTCAGCAGTGCTTCGGTATAATTGAGATCAAACACCGCCCGCAGCGCAACGATCAGCGGGTCGTTGTTCGAGGTAATGAAGCCCCAAGCGAAAAACAGAGTGGTAACCGAGATAAAGGCTCCGGTTATGCCAAGGCGGCGCAGCACACTCATTGAGAACTCCCGATGTTCAAGGTCTGGTCCAGACCAGCGTAACGACCTCGCCCGCAGGCAATGTGTGACTGAAGCTCAAGTCCGGCTGCCGGACCCGCAGCGGCGCCGGCAGCGCGGACTTGTTGTGGGCAATCATGACCAGGCTCCCGTCGGGATTCCTGAAGGCCACGTTGGAAACGGCTTGCGTCTCAGTGCTGGCGATCCGAACCGCGCCACGCCGGACAAAACGCGAAGCATGCCCCAGCACATAGTATTCGACATTTCGCGTCACTTCACCGCTGCGGCTGTCAATCGTCACCACGCCGCGACAATTGCCGCAGCCGCCCTTGCGCGGTCCGTCATTTTCATCGAGCGCCAGATTCCAAAGCAGAGTCGCGCGCGACCAGTGCCTGATGCTGCCGATGATCAGGTTGTCAGTCATCCAGCTGAGCGACTCTCCCCACTTGGGAGCCCAACGCCCTCCGGAACATTCGGTAAAGAACACGTCCTTGTCCGGATGGGCATCGCGAACTTGTGATTGCACAGCAACGCTGCCTGCGTAGCAATGCCAGGCGACTCCCGCGACATAGCGGCGCGCTTTGGGATCGGACAGGACTGCGAGCGGGCTGGCCGGTTCGTCCCAATTGTGATCCCAATCGAGGATCAGGGTCCCGGGATGCTTGCGTGCAAGCAGCGGTCCAAGGTGGCTACCGATGAAGGCGGCGCGGCTGGCCGGATCAACCCGCATCCCGGGATAGTCGGCTGGCTCGAAGTGCGGTTCATTCTGGACCGAGATGTAACGCACCGGCAACCCGGCGCGGCGCATCGCAGCCAGATAGCGATCAAAGTAGGCGGCAAAATCAGCGTAGTGCGCCGGATCGAGCTTGCC
>CAZVMC010000249.1:0-1715 GCA_964628635.1 uncultured Novosphingobium sp.
TGGCGCGAATGGGATCTGACCAGCCGCACCGCGCTGATCGCCTGGGCCGAAGCGCACCAGATTCCGGTGCCCAAGGACAAGCGCGGCGAAAGCCCGTTCAGCACCGACGCGAACCTGCTCCACACCTCCTCCGAAGGCAAAGTGCTCGAGGATCCGTGGGAAGAGACCCCGGACTATGTCTATTCGCGCACCGACCATCCCGAGCAGGCGCCCGATACCCCCGAATACATCACCATCGATTTCGAACGCGGTGATGGCGTGGCGCTCAACGGCACAGCGATGAGCCCCGCGACGCTGCTCACCGAACTCAACGCGCTGGGCAAGAAGCACGGGATCGGCCGGCTCGATCTGGTCGAGAACCGCTTCGTCGGCATGAAGTCGCGCGGTATGTACGAGACCCCCGGCGGCGAGATTTACGCGCGGGCGCATCGCGGGATCGAATCGATCACACTTGATCGCGGCGCGGCGCATCTCAAGGACGAGTTGATGCCGAAGTATGCCGAGCTGATCTACAACGGCTTTTGGTTCGCGCCGGAGCGTGGAATGCTGCAGGCGGCGATCGACCTCAGCCAGGAGAAGGTCAGCGGCACGGTCCGGCTGAAGCTCTACAAGGGCCAGGCTTCGGTAGTCGGCCGCAAATCGCCGAACTCACTCTACAGCGAACGCCACGTTACCTTTGAGGACGATGCCGGAGCCTACGACCAGAAGGATGCGGCTGGGTTCATCAAGCTGAATGCTTTGCGGTTGCGGCTACTCGCCCAGCGCGACAGATAGAATGGTTCGCGCGAAGACGCGAAGACGCAAAGATGCAGTACTTTCGGCGAAGCCGGTTTCGATGTCTGCGTTTCGCATGGCGAATCGTTACTGTTAGAATTTGAGCCTGCGGCGCGGCGCGAACTCTTCGCGCCTTTGCGTCTTCGCGCGAAATCGATCGGCCTATCGGACCTCGAATCTGCTCGCCAAAATCCCGCTCAAACCATCTGTCCACCGCAGCCAGATGGTTATCCACCGCGCAAATGCCATTCTGTGGATAAGTGCGCGATTTTCCGCTTGCGCGACTCGGCTCAGAGGCGCAGCTTTCAGTTGTCAGACGGGGAACCGAACTGGAGGATGAAGGGGGAAACCCTTGAAACCAAAAGGGAAAACATAACCGAATGATCCGGCAGCGATGCCCGCCGCTCTATCGGAAAACACGCCTAGCAAGTTCCCCGGAACAAGCCTGGCGAACCGCAGATGCAGCGAGAGGCGCGCTGCTGGCAGGCCGGTTTCAGGCAGTCGCCAGAAGCGGCGCAGAGACGAAGGGTTTCGGCCCGGAGTGGAAGCGTAGCGGAGGCGGAAATGCGGAAGCCAGCCGTGGAACCGCCAGGTGGAAGGGAAAGGCAGGATCGGCTTGCCGAGAGCGCCCGGACCAACCGCCTGACGGGACCGCGCCGGTGTTGGACCACCGGGCGTTGAACGCTGGCTCTCACGGGCCAACCGGATTGTGAGTGACGACGACGATCGGCAAGGGCTTCCCAGCCAAGGCTGATCAGGTCCGATGCGACGAGCATCACGATGCTGGCATCCTCGGGTGCGATGGTACGCGGGATGATCGGAATGCATCATAGCGACTGAGTTGTTCTGTACGACCCCGGGTCAAAGCGATCGCCCAAATGCGTCCGGAACCAAGACAGGCGAGCGTGGGGCTGGTGGCAACACCGGCCCCATTTGCTTTT
>CAZVMC010000250.1:0-1701 GCA_964628635.1 uncultured Novosphingobium sp.
GTTCGACCAAGGATCGCATCCGTCAGGCCGTGGATGACTGGAATGCGGGGCGTTTCCCGACGGTGCCGGGCGATGAAAAGGAATGGATCCCCATTCCCGAAGTGCCCCTAACACGGGCTTAGATTTGACGAATTTATACAATACAGTTTTAAAAATACCGTTAATACAAGGATTTGGGTCGTCCAGCTTCGGAGTGAGCTGTGTTAAATGCTTCTTTGCGCCGTATTGCGCTATCGACGGGTGTCGAGCTTGATGTGTGCGTAATGGGGGATCCCTCCAATCCGCCGATCATTTTCCTCCATGGTTTTCCGGAATCGTACCGCACCTGGCGCCACCAATTGCTGGCACTATCTGAAAATTACTATTGCATTGCGCCGGATCAGCGGGGCTATCGGGGGTCGTCAAAGCCGCGCGAAGTTGAGGCCTATACGACCGACAAGATTACGGCGGACGTTTTCGCTCTGGCAGATGCGCTGGACATCACCGAATTTGCCGTTGCAGGCCATGACTGGGGTGGTGCAATCGCTTGGAGTGTTGCACTTAACGGGCAGCCGGGAGGGCTGCGTCCAAAATGGTCGGGTCGGGTTCAGCGCGCCATCATCGCCAATGCGCCGCACCCTTGCCTTTACCAGCGCATATTGATCACCGATCCGGCACAGCGCGCCGCCGCACAATATATCCGTTTCTTTCGTGAACCAGTGGTGGACGAAGTCCTTGAACGGAGCGGTTTGTTGCCATTGCTGGAAAAGGCGATGAATTGGCAAAAACCGCCGTCTATGGAGCAGGCCGAATATGACGACCTGCATGCCGGGTGGCGCAACCCCGATGTCGCGTTCGGTATGATAAACTGGTACCGCGCCTCGGCGATGGAGATCCCTGCTGTAGGGAAATCGTACGCCATTCCCGAATGGGCCGCAGGAGACTTCCCCAAACTCGAGATTCCGACGTTATTGATCTGGGCGATGGAGGATAAGGCGCTGCCGCCATCGAACATCGAAGGTATCGAAACTTTCGTGCCCAATATCGAGATAGAACGAGTGGAGGGTTGCGGCCATTTCGTCACATGGGAAAAGCCACAGGTGGTGACCGCTGCTATGAGCCGTTTTCTGCGCCAAACCAGTTGATCGACGCGCCATGAGGATGGCAGGCAGCAAGGTGAAGGGTCTCACCCGACGGCCATAACCGCAATCGCAATTGCATCGGCGAAATGGCGGGCGGTTCGGGTTCGAACGATAGCCAGCCTAATGGGCGTTCAGCGGTCGCCGAACCTCCTGCTTTTTGAATGGCTGCCTCGATCCGGTTTTGGGTGTCGGAAGGCAAATACTGCCAAAATACGCTGTGCATGATGATGCGCGCGACGCCATTGGATTGAGGTTCTGTTAGTTTGCGTTCGACCCAGTCTGCGGCATCGCCTTTGTCGACCGCCGGAGGATAAGCGCGCGCGGTTGCTATGGCGGCCTCCAGCCGGGCCAGCCGGTCGTGCTGGTCGGGCCAGCAATAAGCGAGCAGGCGAGCGGCGATAGCTTCATCACGGACATCGAGCGGGCTTTGATCGACACCGCAGCGCGCCTCGATGTGCGGCCATTGGCCAACTGGCACATCGCCATTCCATGCGGGCGCGATACGCACCGCGGCATCGATAGGCCCTGCCTCTAAACCACCAAGATTGTAGTGGAAGTGGTCCAAGTTGAGATTGAGGCC
>CAZVMC010000251.1:0-1606 GCA_964628635.1 uncultured Novosphingobium sp.
GCGCGGCCGATCACCGGATCGAAGGCGATCTTCGGCCCCGTCGCGCGGATCACGATCTCGCTCGCGCCTGCGCGCAGTTCCGCGCCGATATCCAGCGTGCCACCGCGCACCAGTGCCTCGATCCCGATCAGCGCGAGGTTGAGCAGCACCTTGACCGCTGGTTTGGGCAGCGCGCTGGCCCCCAGCGCCCACTTCACTTCGACCCGGCCATTTGCACCGACCAGTGCATCGACCAGCGCGCGCGGTTCTTCCACTGGCACAGTCTCACCAAAGCCGCCCGCCGCGCCAAAGGCCAGGCGGAAGAACTTGAGCTTGTCGGCGCTGGTCCGGGCGCTCTGTTCGAGCAGCTCCATGCAGCGCTTGCGCATTTCGGGGTCTTTTTCTTCGGCGAGGAGTTCAAGTCCGTTGGACATCGCCCCAACCGGCGAAAGCAGATCGTGGCACAGCCGCGAGGCGATCAGGCTGGCGAGTTCGATCCCGGCACTGTCAGGCGATTCGGTCATTTCGGCCCCTGCTTACGCCCCTCCCACCGGGACGGATTGAATGATTTCGCCCATCATAAGCAGGGATTCGCGAAAAGGGAATCGTCAGAGATCGAGCACCAGCTGCAATTCCGCCGTGCGCGGGCTGGAATAGGTGAAGCCGCCGCTGGACGAAACCGACCAGCCGTAATCGTTGAGCACGTTCTGCACCTGAAAGCGCAGCAGCGCCTTGGTTCCGGCCAGCGGAAAGCGATAGCGCAGCCCCAGATTGACCGTCTCCTGCGCCGGGGCCGCCAGCGTGTTGGCGGCATTGGCAGTGCGGCCAGATTGGCTTTCCAGCGCGAGATCGAACGACCAAGGCGACTCTCCGTGATCGAGCCGCCAATCGAGATTGAGCAGCGAGCGGCGGCGCAGCTGCCCCACCGGTCGCGGGCCGATCAGCCCGGTGCTGACCGCCTCGCCGGCAATGCGCGGATCGAGCAGCACGGTTCCCGCCAGCACGCTCAGCCCCGGCGCGAGCTTGCCCGCTAGCGACAATTCGATCCCCCGGTTGGTGATCGAGCCAAGCTGGCGATAGCGCCGCGCGGGATCGAGATTGAAATAGGGCTTGGTAATCTGGAACACGCCCGCGACCAGCGTGAGGTCAGGCGCGATCCGCCAACGCAGCCCGCCGTCGAACTGGCGCGTACGGATCGCGGGCGGCGCTTCGGCGCGGTTCGTGGCGATATCCGGGGCGATTAGCGCCTCTTCCTGCCCCGCGACATAGCCGCCATAAAGCGCGAGGGCTGGCGTGAGGATCAGCGATCCGGAAACGTTCCAGAGGATCGGCCGGTCGCGGCTTTCGACCGTCGGGGCGAGCGGGTCGGCGAAATCGACCCGTTTGGTATAGCGCGAAGTCGCCACACCAAGATCGAGCGATCCGCGCCGCGCCCATTGCAGGCTATAGGCTGCGCCCAGCGTGTACTGGCGCGTGGTGTCGAAGTTCTCCGCCCCCAGCGTCACCACAGGGCGCGCGCGCGGATCGGGCCGGTCGGCAAAACTGGGGCCAAGCGCCACCGCCACCGCCCCGCCGAACTGCCGGTCGCGCCCGCGCCCGCGCAGGCTGAAGGTCAGCCGGTGGGCCA
>CAZVMC010000252.1:0-1580 GCA_964628635.1 uncultured Novosphingobium sp.
CGCTGGAAGGCGGCTACACCATCACCCCTGTGGGGGTGTCTGGCGGAGACGACATCTTCGATATCCTGTTCGACGCGGGCGATTTCCTTCGCACCCCGCTGGGCCGGATGATCAGCGCCAATCCGCTCGCCCGCAAGCTGATGAAGGGCGGCGAGGAGCTGCCTCAGCTGGTGCGGGGTCTCGGCTTTTCGGCGATCCCGCGGCCGCAGCAGTTCCACTATGTCTTTGGCGCGCCGATCTCGCTCGAAGCCTACCGCGACCGGATCGAGGATGAAGACGCCCTGCTGGAAGCGCGCGGCGAGGTCGCCGACGCGCTGCTCGCCCTGGTGGAAACCGCGCACGTCAAGCGGCGCGAAGGCATGAGCGCCGCGTCATGGCTGCGGCAGATCGCGGCGGGGCTGTAGCCTCGTCGCTTCAGCTGATTGCGCGGGCGCGGGTTTCCCGGCTCGACATCATCTGCACGAAACCGATGAAACTCGGGGTCAGGATCGCGGCCCCGGCGGCGAGCACATAGCCATGGCCGCGCGCTATATAGAAGGCCGGGATCACATCCAGCGCGTGCCAAAGCATATGGCCCCACAAAAGCAGCGCCGGGGCAAAGGCGAAACTGACGGCAAACACCATCGCCTCGCGCCACAGGTTCGCATGGCCGCGCCGCTCGAGGGCGAGCGCCAGCAGCGCAAAGCCCGCCAGCGACACGCCTGACACAAGATAGAACCCGCCGCCTGCCGTCACCGCCATGCTCGGCTCGCCCAGCCTGAGGCCCCAGACGATCTGCTGCAAGCCTGCGGCCAGCGCGCTGACATAGAAGACCTGCCGCGCACGGGCTGAGGCTTCGTCGCCGATCATCAGCCAGACGCCCGACAGGATCGCTGCCGCAATGGCAAGGCCGAAAGCGGCGGTGAGCAACGGCATCCCTGCATAAAGCTTCGCGTCGGCCGCGAGCGTGCTCGCCGGTACCATCGCCTGCACCGCAGCCCAGCTGCCAAGCCCCGGCCTGCCCACATACATGGCGACAGACGTGATCGCGGCGGCGATCGCGGTGATGCCGATCGAAACGCTTTGCAGCTGCGATGCTGGACTGATCGCCACCGGTTCGCGGCGCACGGGTGCCGCCGCGCGGTTCCAGGCAAACAGGGCGGTCCCGATCAGCAGGCACTGCCAGAAGGTCAGGATATTGACGAGATTGTTGACCTCGCCCTGAGTCAGGTGGGGATAGAGGCTGCCGAACACCACCCAGTCGAGCCGCTGGATCGGCGCATTGAGAAAGGCGACGAAGGTATAGATCTGGCAGCCCAGATGCAGCGGCAGATTGCGCCGCTTGATGAAGACAATCGCCATGGCCTGCGCGATCACCGTGCTGATCGCCAGAAACCATAGCTGAATGTGGAAGGCAAAGCCCTGATAGGTGTTGGCAATGCCCGCATTGATCATGTGCAGCATGGCCGCGAACGCCATCACGAAGCAGCTTATGATGTAGGCTCCGCCAATAACGCGATGCGCCTTGCGGTGCCTCATACGGAAGGCCGGCGTGAACTGGAACATGCCGAGAATGAGCAGCAGTCCGCCCAGCACCATAT
>CAZVMC010000253.1:0-1578 GCA_964628635.1 uncultured Novosphingobium sp.
GCCGTGGCAATGGCGCTGGTCGAACGGATTGCAGCGGCGCTCCATGCCGAGGCGGCGGAATGAGCATCAAGGTCGAAGTGAAGCGCCTGCCGCACGGCGAGGGCCTGCCGCTGCCCGCCTATGCCACAGCGGGCGCCGCAGGCATGGATGTGGTGAGTGCCGAGGACGTGACGCTCGCTCCCGGAGTGCGCCATGCGGTCGCCACCGGGCTGTCGATGGCGATTCCCGAAGGCTACGAAATCCAGGTCCGCCCACGATCGGGACTGGCGCTGAAGCACGGCATTTCCGTGCCCAACACCCCCGGCACGATCGACAGCGACTATCGCGGCGAGCTGAAGGTGATCCTCATCAACCTCGGCAGCGAACCCTTCGCGATTGCCCGCGGCGACCGTGTGGCGCAGCTGGTGCTCGCGCCCGTCGTGCAGGCGGCGTGGGACGAGGTCGCGGAACTCGACGCCACCGAGCGGGGTGAGGGCGGCTTCGGTTCGACCGGGGGGCATGCAAAGCTCTGACACTTGCCCGCATGGGCGGCTCCGCTTCGGGGTTTGCCCGTCCATCGCTATGCACTACCCTTCGTTCTGGCTTGTCCCGCGCATTGTGGGAGCGCAGGCAAGGCTCAGGGAGGAGAGGCATGGCCGAGGAACGCAATCACGACACTTTGGCCACTGCCCCACGGATTCTCACCATCCCCGGCCTCGGCAACAGCGGTCCTGCGCATTGGCAGTCGGTTTGGGAGACGTTGCTGCCAGATTGCGCGCGGGTAAATCTGGCAGAATGGGACGATCCGCAGCGTGACGCCTGGATCGAACGGATCGGGCGCGCGATTGAGGATGCGGGACGGCCGGTGATCCTTGTCGCCCATTCGCTCGGCTGCCTTGCGGTCGTTTGGTGGGCGCAGTGCGCAGCACCGTGCGCGGTTGAGGGTGTGGTCGGCGCGCTGCTGGTTGCGCCTCCCGATGTCGAGCGCGAAGGGGTCAATCCGCCGCTCATCGCCCGCTTTGCACCAGTGCCGCGCGCGCCGCTGCCGTTTCCCGCGGTCGTGGTCGGCAGTGAGGCTGATCCCTTTGCTGAGCGCACTGTGGCGCAGCAGCTGGCGCACGACTGGCGCGCGCGCTTCGTCAATGCCGGGCCAGTCGGCCATATCAACTCGAGCTCGGGACTCGGCGAGTGGGGTGAGGGGCTTGCGCTCCTCGCAAGCCTTCGGGGCCACCCGAGCGCGACCCTCTGAGGCCAGCGCCGCAACTTGCCGCAAAAATTCCGGGCATTCGTCGCCAGCCCCTTGTCAATCAATTCAGTTGAGTTACCTTGAGGCCAGTCGGACCATACCAATGGACGGTCATTCACCCGCTTCAAGGAGCGCCGAAATGGCCCACGCCCAAATCAACGCCCATAGTCACGAACTCGACAGCACCCGGCTTGCAGATGATCCGCTGATCCTCATCATCCCCGGCCTGTCCAACAGCGGCCCCGATCACTGGCAGACCCGCTGGGAGGCGCAGCTTCCCGATTGCGAGCGTGTCGATCTCGGCATGTGGGACGATCCGCATCGCAACACCTGGGTGAACAAGATCAACCTTG
>CAZVMC010000254.1:0-1536 GCA_964628635.1 uncultured Novosphingobium sp.
TGGGACCGCAACCTGCTGCCGCACGAATATGCGCATTCCTGGTCGGGCAAATACCGCCGCCCGGCGCGGCTCTGGACCCCGGACTATCGCCAGCCGATGCAGGACGATCTGCTCTGGACCTATGAAGGGCAGGACCAGTTCTGGGGCACCGTGCTCGCCGCGCGCTCTGGCCTGCAGCAGAAAGAAACCGTGCTCGGCATGCTTGCGGCCTGGGCCGGGAACTTCTCCGAACAGCCGGGACGGCGCTGGCGCTCGGTTGAGGATACCGGCCACGATCCGATCTTCGCCGCGCGCAAGCCCAAGCCCTATGCTTCGCTTGCCCGCAGCGAGGACTATTACACCGAAGGCGCACTGGTCTGGCTGGAGATCGACCAGATTATCCGCCAGGGGACCGGCGGGGCGAAGAGCATCGACGATTTCGCCAAGCTGTTCTTCGGGATGAACGATGGCGATTACGGACAGCTGCCGTTCGAGGTGGACGAGATCGTCGCCAAGCTGAATGCGGTCTACAAATATGACTGGGCCAGGTTCATCGATACCCGGATCAATACCCCCGGCCAGCCCGCGCCCACCAAAGGAATCGAGTTGGGCGGCTACAAGCTGGTCTGGAAGGAAGAGCCCAACCCCTTCACCAAGGGCGCGATGGCCGATGCCAAGAACCTGCAACTGATGTGGTCACTCGGGATCACCATCGACAAGGATGCCAAAGTCACCGCGACCCAGTGGGACAGTCCGGCCTTCAACGCGGGAGTGGTTTCGGGCGCAAAGATCATCGCGGTCAACGGGATCGGCTATGATCAGGACGGGCTGAAGAAGGCGATCACCGCCGCCAAGGACGGCAGCGGGATCGAACTGCTGTTCCAGCGCGGCGACCGCTTCCAGACGGTGAAGATCGACTACCGCGGCGGGCTGCGCTGGCCCTGGCTGGAACGCGCCGCGCCGGGCACCGAGCCGACCGGGCTGGACCGCTTGCTGATGCCAAGAAGAGTGGTGGCTGCGGCGAAGTGACCCGATCTTTGTTGCGGCGCAGCATGAGTCGGACTAGGGAAATCTCATGCGTATCGACCTGATCCCCGCCGGACCCAATCCGCCCGAAGAGCTCAACGTGCTGATCGAAGTGCCGATCGGCGGGGAGCCGGTGAAGTACGAGTTCGACAAGGCCAGCGGCGCGCTGTTTGTCGACCGGATCCTCCACACCCCGATGCGCTACCCGGCGAACTATGGCTTCGTGCCGCATACTCTGGGCGAAGACGGCGATCCGCTCGACGCGCTGGTGATTACCCGCTCGCCGATCATGGCCGGGGCGGTGATCCGCGTGCGCCCGGTCGGCGTGCTGCTGATGGAGGATGACAAGGGCGGCGACGAGAAGCTGATCTGCGTCCCGGTCGATTCGACCTTTCCCTATTACCGCGAAGTCGCGGGGCACGAGGATTTGCCGCCGATCGTGACCCAGCAGATTGAGCACTTCTTCCAGCACTACAAGGATCTTGAACCCGGCAAATGGGCGAAGCTCAACGGCTGGGGCGATGCGGAAAC
>CAZVMC010000255.1:0-1518 GCA_964628635.1 uncultured Novosphingobium sp.
AGACACCGCTGGTCGGCATCAACAACCGCAACCTGCGCACCTTCGAGGTCACGCTCGACACCACGCTCGGCTTGCTGAAGAACGTGCCCACCGATCGCCTGCTCGTCACCGAAAGCGGCGTGCTGGCGAAGGCCGATGTCGAACGCATGCGCAGTGCCGGCGTCTCGGCCTTCCTGGTCGGCGAGGCCTTCATGCGGGCGGCCGATCCGGGGCAGGCGTTGGCCGACTTGTTCCGGTGATCGGCATCGCCCGTCGCAGGTTGGCCAGCGTGGCACGACAGTGAAGGCGTCGTGCTTGACGGAGCCGATCGACGTGCTGGTCGATCGCTTGCAAGGCGATTGGCGACCCACGGTCGACGCCTGGCGATCGAGCGATGCGGGTCGCAACCTGATCAACCAGGTGGACCGCCGTGTGGCAGCAGGCGCCGTGGTCTACCCAGCGGATGTGTTCCGCGCGTTGGAGGCGACGCCGCTGGCGCGCACGCGCGTGGTCATCTTGGGGCAAGACCCGTATCACGGTGAAGGCCAGGCCGATGGCCTGGCCTTTTCGGTGCCGCCAGGGGTGTCCGTGCCACCGAGTCTGCGCAACCTGTTCAAGGAACTGCAGCGCGACCTCGGTCATCCTGTGCCTCCCAGCGGCCATCTGGGCCCCTGGGCCGCACGCGGAGTGCTTTTGCTCAACTCGAGCCTGACCGTCGAGGCTGGCGTCCCTGGCAGCCACGCCAAATTAGGTTGGCACGCACTCACTGACAAGATTATCCTCACCGCTGCTCGCGATCCCGCGCCCAAGGTGTTCATGTTGTGGGGCGCTCACGCCCAGGCCAAGTCAGCGCTGCTCAACGATGCCGAAGCGGCCCGACATCTGGTGTTGCGCAGCAATCACCCGTCTCCACTGGCGGCGCTGCGTCCACCATTGCCCTTCATCGGCTGCGGCCATTTCGGGGCCGCCGCCCGCTTCATCGACCGGTATCGGGCGCACGGGTCGACCGAAGGACCTTCGGCGAGTTTCTTCGACCTGAATTGAGGACCTGCCCAGCCGTCAAATCACGTGGTAAACTCTTGGGCTCGCCGCGGAGGGGTGGCCGAGTGGTTAATGGCAGCAGACTGTAAATCTGCCCTCTAACGAGTACGCTGGTTCGAATCCAGCCTCCTCCACCAAGGCGAAAAGAACAGTTTTAGACCCTCTCGGGCCTCGGCTTGTGGAGGTTCGGGCGGGAGTAGTTCAATGGTAGAACCCTAGCCTTCCAAGCTAATGACGCGGGTTCGATTCCCGTCTCCCGCTCCAGGGTTCGGGCCGGTTCCCAGCAGTGCTGGGAGGCGGCAGGCAGGTTGAGTTTGGCCCATGTGGCTCAGTGGTAGAGCACTCCCTTGGTAAGGGAGAGGTCGCGCGTTCGATCCGCGCCATGGGCACCATGAATGTTCGGCATCGTTGTGAATCTTCAGTCTCGTATTCGAGGAGTTGAGAATGGCAAAAGGCAAATTTGAGCGGACCAAGCCGCACGTGAACGTTGGGACCATT
>CAZVMC010000256.1:0-1516 GCA_964628635.1 uncultured Novosphingobium sp.
CGGAAGCCGGGGGCGAGCGCGGTGACCTTGTCGCCGTGGCTCATCCAGACCTGGTGACTCTCGCCAGTGGCCCAGACGCCATCGAACAGCGCGCAGCTATCCGCGACCTCGATGAAGGCGCGGCCGAATTCCCCGCTGTCGCCGCGCTGCACTTCGCCGCCGAGCTGGTGCATCAGCGCTTGCTGGCCATAGCAGATCGCCATGATCGGCAGACCGCTGTCGAGGATCTCCTGCGGAATGCGCGGGCCGTCTTTGTCCAACACTGAGGCCGGGCCACCGGAGAGGATTATCCCCTTGGGCTGCATCCGTTCAAAGGCCGCCAGCGCGGAATTGAACGGCGCGATCTCCGAATATACCCCTGCCTCGCGCACCCGGCGGGCAATGAGCTGCGTGACCTGACTGCCGAAATCGACAATAAGGATGGAATCGCCAAGCTGACTCTGGGGGTTCTGGATCGTCATGGCTGGCCGATAGTGTCGCTAGTCTGTGCTGGCAAGCAGCCGGCCAGCAAGTTCAGGGGAAGACAGTTGCCGCAACGCGCTTCGATCGGTGTCGTCTTCGCAATTGTGCTGGTCGACATGCTGGGCTTCGGCATTGTCATGCCCGTGCTGCCGCGGCTGATCATGGAGCTTGGCGCGATGTCGATTGACAGCGCGGCGGTTTTCGCGGGTTGGTTGGGGGCGGGCTATGCCGTGGCGCAATTCATCTGCGCGCCGATCATCGGCAACCTGTCGGACCGGTTCGGCCGCCGCCCGGTGCTGCTGGCCAGCGTGCTGGCGATGGCGCTCGACTATACCCTGCTGGCCTTCGCGCCGGCGCTGTGGTGGCTGGTCATCGGCCGCGTGGCGGCGGGGATGACCGGTGCGAGCTGGTCGGCGGCCTATGCCTATATCGCCGACATCACCCCGCCGGAAAAGCGCGCCGCCAACTTCGGGCTGATGGGGATGGCCTTTGGCATCGGCTTCATCCTGGGCCCGGCGCTGGGCGGCATGCTGGGCGCGATCGATCACAAGCTGCCGTTCCTGGCCGCTGGTGGCCTGGCATTTGCCAACTTCCTGTTCGGCCTGGTGGTGCTGCAGGAAAGCTTGCCATTGGAAAAGCGCCGTCCGTTCGATTGGGTGCGGGCCAACGCCTTTGCGGCCTTGAAGGTGCTGAAGGGGCAAAGCACGCGGGTACTATGGTTCGTCGCCGCGCTGGGGGTGTGGCAGCTGGCGCATACGGTCTACCCGGTGATCTGGTCCTATTTCACCATCGCCGCCTATGGTTTTGATGAGCAGCAGATTGGATTGTCGCTCGCGGTGGTCGGAATCGTCAGCGCGCTCGTTCAGGGGGTAGGGCTGCGCTATGTCATGCCGGTGCTGGGAGAGCGGCGAGCGGTGATGCTGGGCGTGACCGCGTTCGTTATGACGGCGGTGATGTATGTCTTTGTGTCGAGCACGGCGGCGGTCTATGCGGCGATTGCAATCGGCGGACTGCAAGGTCTGATCGGCCCTTCGATCCAGGCGCTCAACAGCGC